>DPLL01000455.1 GCA_003542015.1 Microcoleaceae cyanobacterium UBA9251
TTAGACCTGCAACACTGTTCCAGTGACTTTAGAACTGTTTAATTACAGATGACAGAGCAGGGGACTAGCTACGCATCCCAAGGTGTCGTGACTCAAAAAACGTAGACCTCGAAAGTCTGAGGCTGGTCAGTACAGCTTGCTTCGATTACTCTTACAAGCTCAGCGTCTTTAGACCTGAGTTACTGACCTTCTTGCACAATAGTCCTCTCCCAATTGTGACATACAACAGGCGCGAAATCTCAGATTATGCTGTGGGAATTGGGCATCGGGAATTGGGAATGGGGCATCGGGAATTGGGAATGGGGCATCGGGAATTAATCTGCCTACTACCTAAGGACTAATGACTACGGACTAAGGACTTCTTCCCTCAGCCTCCCAATAAAATATCGCTACGATTTGCCGCCCCCAAGGCGGGTTTCGCGCCGTCAATGTGGGGCTCCATTGCCAGCGGCAACGTTGGTGCAATACCCCACTGCTGCACCAACTTTTGCAAAAACAAATCTTGCTGCGCTCTCAAAGAGTCCCAATCGGTGCCGCGATTGATAATTGCAAACCAAACTAAACCCCGATCGCGCGTCGGTATCGCTCCAGCCAAGGCAATCACGCTGTCCAAGGTGCCTGTTTTCACCACAGCTTGGGGGGGAATGTGTCGGTATTCGACAGTGCCTAGATCGCGCCCAGACACCGGAAATAAGTCAGCAATCGTCAGTGGAGTAGTCTGAAGATAACGCCCGATCGCCTGCATCATCCCACAAGCCGCCCTCGGAGACATCCGATTTTCCATTCCCAATCCCGAACCATTCACTAATTGAAGTTCCGCCGCCGGCACACCCGCCGCCCAAGTCGCTTGCTGCTGGACGATTTTTGCCCCGCCCAAATTGTCGGCCAGCATCTGAGCAATTTCATTATCGCTGTGGACGTTCATCTGCTTGAGAATTTCCGCTAAAGGGAGCGATCGACGCTTCAGCAACAAACGCGAAGCAGGTAAAAATTTCCGAGCAATCACACCCCCATCCACCGCCACCTGTGGCTTTCTAGTTCCCGGAGCCATCTTAGAATAAATTGCCTGCACATCCGGTGGCCAACTGCGACCATCGAGGGCCTGCCGCAATATCTCCCCCGCAGCCACAGGCTCGGACTGATAATTGATGCGGAAATTGCCAGTCACAATTAAATTTCCTGCCACCCGAGTAATACCCATTTGATTGAGAGCATTACCAACGGCGATCGCCTCCTCCCACACAAACAGCGGATCACCCCCGCCACTGACCACCAAATCCCCCTGCAACACACCCTGGGCGATCGGTCCGGTCCCCCGGAACCGCGTTTCAAACTGATAATTTGCGCCCCAAGTTTCCAGGGACGCCAAAGAAGTCGCAATCTTAGTCAGGGAAGCCCCCGGCATCAGCGTCGTCCCCTGCTGACTTACCAGCGGCACCATTCCCGACTGCATCCAAACTCCCTGATTCCCCTCAATCAGCCCCTTCGCCTTCAAATCTGTTAAAAATTCTCGCACCGTCGCTGCTGCGGGCAAATCTGGATTAGCCAAGGGCACTCCCCCCACAGCTAAATCGACCGCCAACACCAACCCGGGCATTCCTCCTTCCCAAGCCAGAACTGACGCAGCATTCAGCCCCACACTGCGTACCCCAGCCATCTCCAGCCACAGAGACATGATTCCCGAGCTAAATAAATCCAGCATTTTTTACTCCTAAATTCTGAATAACTATGGCATTCAGTTTTTCAATTTGCAGTCAAGAATAGTAAAGTTGACTGTTCGCTGTTCGCTGTTGACTGTTGACTGTTCGCTGTTGACTGTTCGCTGTTGACTGTTCGCTGGCTGCATGACCACAGTCAACCGTCAACCGTCAACTGTCAACCGTCAACTGTCAACTGTCAACCGTCAACTGTCAACCGTCAACTGTCAACCGTCAACTGTTAACAATCATTGCTGATTGCAACCGGAATCGATATAACTCCTAACTCGCAACTCAACTATCAGACTTGCCCTTCTACGGATAATATTGGGGGGCGATCGCTCACAAATACCTCTGTTTCGTTGCCGGCCCACTGACGGTAATCTAAGAGTAACTGGTACATCAATCGCTGTTTGATAGTCAGCAGTACACTCTTGAGCAAACCGTTGCCCGTTGCTTCTAAAATCGGTTTGGGTGTCAGCCAAAAAAGTGGCGGCATCTCTACTCCCACTTCCAAATCCGCTTTTCCCTTGAGATAAGTTGTCCCCCCGCTTTGATGCGGTGACAACTGCCCTTTGAGATTGAGAGCAAAGCGATCGTTGATGTAACCCACGCCCCGAATTTCACAGGCGACAGACTCCAAATTGATAGTGCCATCTGACTGCGCCCACACCCTCATGTCTACTGTGGGTTGAATGCTCAGCATCATAAATTCTAACGGCCGCATTTTTAGCCGAAAACATTCATCACTTAGCTGCTCAGTGCGACTTCGATCGACTAGGGCGTTCACAAGTCGCCGGGGCTGACGCAGATAATGTTGAACGGGAACCCGTTCCTCTGGTACGGCTATCTCAACTGATTGGGAAGCATTAAACCGGATATACATGAGAAGCTGTCAAAATATAGGATTCGTCAGAATATCTTATTGACATCCTCCCCGCCCTAAAGGGCTAGGATTCCTAAACCTCACGATTTAAGTTTCTGTTTCATAGCAGAAGCCTTAACAGATTTACTCTGCTCTGGTCTTACACTCGCTCCACCAGACTGACACCGCTAGTCCAGCGGCCAAAATGTTTTTACTTGCGTTGAGATCCCGATCGTGGTTACAACCACAACTCGGACAAATCCATTCACGAATATTAAGAGGCATTTTATCGACAATATGCCCACAATGGCTACAACGTTTAGAGCTAGGAAACCACTGGTCAATAGCAACCAACTTTCTTCCATACCAGCGACATTTGTAATCCAATTGTCGAACCAGTTCACTCCAGGAGCTATCGGAAATAGCCAGAGCAAGTTGATGGTTTTTAACCATATTCTTAACAGCCAACGACTCAATAGCAATTGTTTGATTTTCGCGGACCAATTGAGTCGTCAACTTATGCAAGAAATCTTTACGGTCATCCGAGATTTGGTTGTGAATTTTGGCAACCTTAACTCTAGCCTTCTCTCTATTCTTAGAACCTTTCTGTTTACGAGAAAGGTTCTTTTGCGCTTTCTTCAGACGCTTTCGGTGTTTCTTAAAATGCTTAGGGTTTGTAACTTTGTCACCATTACTGGTAGCAATCAACCTAGTTATTCCCAAGTCGATACCCACAGCATTGTCGTTAAAAGGCAAGGGCTGAATCGTTTGGTCGTCAAATCGAATCGAAATATGCCAGCGTCCAGATGGATGGAGACTAATAGTTATACTGCTTGGCTCGCATTCTTTGGGAATCTGTCTAGACCAACGGATAGGCAAAACATCTTTACACTTAGCAATGTAAATTTGTCCGTCAGTCAACTTAAAAGCCGATTTGGTAAACTCAGCACTGCCACCCTGATGTTTCTTCTTGAAGTTGGGATATTTAGTCCTTCCTGCGAAAAAATTAGTGAAAGCAGTCTGAAGGTGCCTAAGCCCCTGTTGCAATGGTACGCAGCTAACCTCATTCAGAAAATCAAGGTCTTCCTCTCTTTTCCATTGAGTCAGCATAGTAGAGGTTTCGGGATACCCGACCCTTTCTTGTCTCTCGTACCAAGCTTGGGTTCTCTCGTGGAGAGCCTTGTTGTAAACTAATCTTACACAGCCCAATGTGCGTCGCAATAGCGACTCTTGTTCGGGTGTTGGGTAAAATCGGTAACGGTAAGCTTTTTCCATCTTCACATTCTAGCTTGCTAATTGTGAAACTGTCAATCCCATATAAAGCCGTCCTAGAAGGACGGGGTTTCAAACCCATTTTTTTGATGAAAATTTCGATCGCACATCTGGGCCCTGTTGGTACTAATGCAGAAACAGCCGCTCTGGCTTATCTCAAGTGGTTGAGCGAAGAAACTAACTCCGAATGCACTCTCTGTCCTTATTCAACCATTTCCCAGGCGCTAGAGGCATCTGCCTGCGGACAGGTTGACTATGCAGTTGTGCCGGTGGAAAATTCGATCGAAGGTAGCGTGACGGTGACACTAGATACGTTGTGGCGACTCGATCGGCTCCGCATTCAACACGCCTTAGTGTTACCGATTTCCCACGCCCTAGTATCAAAGGCTCAAAGTTTTAACGAGATTCAAAAAGTTTACTCTCACCCGCAAGCCCTAGCTCAGTGTCAGTTGTGGTTGGGGAAGTTTATCCCATCGGCACAGTTGATTCCGGCAAATTCAACTACCGAAGCATTGCAGTACCTGGATGATAGAAGTATAGCGGTGATTTCTGCGCCCAGAGCAGCTCAACTTTACAATTTGCCAGTGTTAGCTCACCCGATTAATGATTATCCCGACAATTACACTCGATTTTGGATACTTGGCAGGGGTGTTGAAGAACTTGGAAATGCCGGAGAATCCGATCGCTCATCTAAATCAGCTACTAGCTTGAGCCTCGATGCTGAGCCATCTAATTGTACTCACACGTCGCTAGCTTTTAGCGTGCCTGCCAATATGCCAGGAGCGCTGGTAAAACCTTTGCAAGTATTTGCCAGTCGGGGTATTAATTTAAGTCGGATTGAATCTCGCCCGACTAAGCGATCGCTCGGAGAATATCTTTTCTTTATGGACATTGAAACCGACGCTTGCCAAGCATTAGTTCGTGAGGCACTAGAAGAGTTAAAAATCCACACTGAAACTTTAAAAATCTTTGGTTGCTACAGTGTACTGTCAGTAGTGTAATTTTAAGTAAAACTCATGAGCCTAGCAAGATGAATGCTGATGAACTTCGGAAGCGATATGCAGCCGGGGAAAGAATTTTTCATGAAACCAATTTAAAAGAGGCTTCTTTGCAAGCAGCTTTCCTAAGTCATATTTGTCTCGCTTGTGCCAATTTGAAAGAGGTGGCAGTTGACCGCCTCTAACTGCACTGCCTATGATTTCGGTCCATCGATATTTTCTCACACAAACTTACTCCTGAATCACAAGCTGTCGGGCATCTAAATTGTATTTTTCTGGCGGGCGGGACACCCCACAAAAATTTGATTAAACTTGACTGTAAAATTTAGATGCGCCTCAGCTTAGTAACGAGAGGATGACTATTTGAGCGTATCTTTAAGTACAGTCCGAGCTGCCAAGTGATTGCGAGTCGAAGTCAAAATTTCTGTTTCGCGTTCCAATCTAGCAGCAGTATCTTGCAATTCTAAAAGTATTTGCTGTTCTGTCGCCGCGCCGTAAAGGTAGCTGGCTACCCAATAGGACAACTCTGTAGGCAAACTGGGAATGTCTTCTGGTAAGTCGATCGCCTGATCCATCAATTTGCTAGAGAGGCGAACTACATCTCGAAGCAGTTGTTCGACATCTCGGCTTAAAGATCTAAGGTCTTTTTGCGGCGGTGCGTCTTCAATCCATTCTACTAAACCGACTAAATAGGGTTTTTCCCTCACTGCGTCGAGCACCCGGAACCGTTGCTGTCCGATAGTCATGATTTTCATGCGATCGTCGGGGAGTCGCTGACAGTGAATTACTTCGGCGCAGCAGCCGACGGCGGAGACTTTATTTTGGTCGGGGTCCCACATGAGTACACCGAAACGGCGATCGCCCTCCAAAATCGTATTCATCATGATTCGATAGCGAAACTCGAAGATTTGCAGCGGGAGCGGTCTACCGGGAAATAGAACCACTTCCGGTAAGGGAAATAGGGGGAGTTCGCGAACTGCTACAGAGGAAGAGGATGCCATTGTCGCTCAAATGTGACGGTACTTGCGCTGATTTTTCTTACTTTAACTGATTTGAGTAATTCTGGGGCGGGGGCGATCGGGGGAAAATGCGGTTAAATGCAAGTGTACCCAGATAGTAGGGTGCGTCGCTAAGTACCGTTAAGTAAACTTTTAAGTTCTTCTATGCTATATGGGGGATTTTTTCTATGTATCATTGCATGACAGTTAGGACATACTGGACGTAAATCTTCACGGGGATTAACTTCATATTCTTTATTCATTTTAGATAAAGGTATTAAATGATGAACATGAATTAAACCTTTACCTTTTTCTCCAAAAACTTTCTCAAAATCAAATCCACAAATCCAGCAATCTGTTCCATAAAATTCAATACATTTTTTCCGAGCTTGAGGATTTCTTTCATAGCGATTGAGCCTTACTTGCCGGCTCGAACCTTCTTTAAAAGTTTGAGTTTCTTCTACTTCTGTCCCTTTAAATAAATTACTCGATGAGCCATTAGATGAGTCATCTAGTAGTTTACTCGGTAGTTCATTAGCTAAACCACTAAATAATGGTGACGCACTGGGTGGTTTACCGGGTAAATCACAGGCTGAACCTACCAGTGAACTATCTGGTGTACTACCGAGCAATTCATTACCATTACTCGATGAGCCATTAGATGAGTCATCTAGTAGTTTACTCGGTAGTTCATCAGGTAAACTACTAGACAATGGTGACTCAGTGTGTGCAAGTTTTCTTGCACACTCTGGGCATCCGCTTGTCCCCTTTTCCCAGATAGCAGTGATATCATCAAGTTGCTTTGTCCAAGAGTATCCATCAAGAGGACATTTAAGCCATATAAGGATATTAGTTACAGTATAAATTTCTTCAGGCTTAAGATTTCCGTTTTTCCGATAGTCCCATAATTCTGTAACTCTCTCTGGGTAGAGGACATCTAAACTCTTTAAATAAAGGTTATTTTTAAACTTTTCTGCTTTCTCTTCTTGAGTGATGGCTTTTTCAGCAACTTTTTTCTTATCACGTTCTATAACATAGTTGTGATATGCAGGACTCCGATCGAGAATATACATAACTTGTCGTTGGCTTATTTGATGCCTATCGCCTATCTCCTTATAGGTAAGCTCTTGTTTATAAAGGTCTAAACACTGCTCAAATAATGCAGGATTATTCTTTAAAATCTTCCTAACACTTTTTGTCAAATTTTCCCAATACTGATTAAATGCAGGATTACTATTTAAAATCTTCCTAACTTGCTGTTTGCTTATTTGATACTGATCAGCTATATCCTCATAGGTATGCCCTTGTTTATAAAGGTCTAAAAAATGATGAGATTCAGAATGGCAATCTAAAGCCTGCATAACACTTTCTTTCAAATCTTTCAAATACTCATTAAATGCAGGATTACTATTTAAAATCTTCCTAACTTGTTGTTCGCTGGTTCGAGAACGATGGGCTATATCCTGATAAGTATGCCCTTGTTTATAAAGGTCGAAAAACTTGCTAAATGCAGAATTATTATATAAAATTTTCCTAACTCGTTCTTCGCTTATTTGATGCCAATCAGCTATATCCTGATAGGTATGCCCTTGTTCATAAAGGTCTAATACATTTTCTATCAAATACAAATTAAAGGCAGGATTATTCACTAAAATCTGTCTAACTTGTTGTTTGCTTAGTTGATACTGCTCGGCTATATCATGATAGTTAAACCCTTGTTTATACAGATCTAAAAACTGACTAAATGCAGGATGATAAACTAAAGTGTGCTTAACTTGTGGTTCCCTTATTTGAAGCCTATTAGCTATATCCTGATAAGTAAGTCCTTGTTTATAAAGGTCTAACATCCTTTCTCTCAAATTAATTTGAGATATTTTTTTTGTGTCTTCACTTGTTGAAGATATTTCTGTCTCATCTAACATTAAAACTCTCTCCATACAGATATCTCAGTCTGCAAACTAGATGTTAACCAGCCACTTCGAGATTAATACTTGACATAACCCCAAAATAAGTAGTTCTGCAGAATTAATTACACAAAATCTCGCGTGAAAGCCATGTAAGCGTCAAGACTTTTTATGTAATTAATTTTGCCCCCTTACTTATAAGGAACCTATCCGAACCTGTTTGAAGTTGTAGATTAAACAGATTTATGTCTAATTCCGGCTTCAATGCAGTCAAACCGATCGTGCTTTTTCCTAGGCAAACTGGCTACTTGAGGGTATCTTTAAGTACAGTCCTCGCTGCCAAGTGATTGCGAGTCGAAGTCAAAATTTCGGTTTCGCGTTCCAATCTCGCAGCAGTATCTTGCAATTCTAAAAGAGTTTGCTGTTCTGTCGCTGCACCGTAAAGGTAGCTGGCTACCCAATAGGACAATTCTGTAGGCAAACTGGGAATATCTTCTGGTAGGTCGATCGGCTGATCCATCAATTTACTGGAGAGACGAACTACATCTCTCAGCAGTTGTTCGACATCTTTTCCCAAAGGTCTGAGGTCTTGTTGCGGCGGTTCGTCTTCGATCCATTCTACTAGACCGACTAAATACGGTTTTTCCCGAACTGCGTCGAGGACTCGGAACCGCTGCTGGCCGAGAGTCATAATTTTCATGCGATCGTCCGGGAGTCTCTGACAGTGAATTACTTCGGCGCAGCAGCCGACAGCGGAGACTTTATTTTGGTCTGGGTCCCACATGAGTACACCGAAACGGCGATCGCCCTCCAGAATCGTATTCATCATGATTCGATAGCGAAACTCGAAGATTTGCAGCGGGAGCGGTCTACCGGGAAATAGAACCACTTCCGGTAAGGGAAATAGGGGGAGTTCGCGAACTGCTACAGAGGAAGAGGATGCCATTGTCGCTCAAAAGTGACGGTACTTGCGCTGATTTTTCTTACTTTAACTGATTTGAGGCAATTCCGGGCGGGGTGAGGGGCGATCGGGGGAAATGCGGTGCGGGCGATCGAGGCTTTGGGCTGTAGGGTGCGTCAGCTTGATCGCTTATGAGGCAAGGGAAACGAGAAAGGGCTGACGCACCCTACAATACTGATGCGTAAGCCTTGCAAAACTTATTTAGCGCGCCCAAGGCACTTGAATTTCAATACCCACTTTGTCACCGAGATCGATCGTCTTATTAGCCAAATCAACAGCACCTGCCATCCCAACTCCGATCGCAGCCACCCCTGCTGCAATACCTTTTAAACATTTCTTTAATCTAGGTCTATCCCATTGATCTTTCGGTTTATTAATTTCAGTTTCCACATCTTGAATGTCGATAATTATATCATCTCGAACATCTTCAGGAAACTGCATTGCGGTTTCTCGCATTGATGAAATTAATTTGAGAATTTCTACTGTATTGGCGTTATGGATATCAATGCCACCAGAGGCTGTTTGTTGGGCGCTGTCTTTAACTTCATTCGCGATAGCTACGCTGCCGATTTGTGCGCCAGGAAAGTTGTTATTTTGAGAATAAGTTTCAGTCATTGTTTTACCGTTGTCGATTTTGATGTTCACGTTAACATTAGTAGCAGAATCTACAGGTTCAGGTTGGTTAATTCCAGAATTTTGCTCTGTTTCTTCCCATTGTTGCAAATTGTCCGGGAAATCTTCCATTAAGCGGCGCACCTGAACCATTTGATAAGATTTGTCGCATTCGACTTTGTAGTGGTGTTTTGCCAAACGGCGGCGCAGCTTTTCAAAATCGTAGAGGTGAGGGTCTTGGCTGCCTTTGCATTGGTGACAATTGCAGGGGATTAATTCTTCGCATTTTAGGCGATCATCATAAGTAGCATGAATTTTCCAGAGTTCGTGGCGGATGCGTTCTAAAAGAAATTCTTTCCGCTTGCCGGAAACTCGAATGCGGATTTCTCGTTGGTGGTAATTCTCAATAACTTCGGCTTTGGCGTAATTGTCGGCGAGGATGACTCCATCGCGCCAGACAATATCCCCCCTACCCTTTGGTAAATCGGATTGAGGGCGGTAGATTAACAAGTGCATTTCTACGATGAAGCGGGTAATAATGCCTTTGGGCATGAAGTCGTATTTGTAACGCAAAATCAGGTTATCGGTGTCGTCCCAATCGTAGTTGGGCGTTTCGAGGCGGAGAAGTTGCGGGGCGATGTATTGTCGGGGTTTGCTGGGGATTTCGTAACACAGTTTGAAGTGTTTCATCAAGTGCAGCAGTTCGTCGTGCAAGTCTTGGTATTGTCTCTCGCGCCAGATTTGCTTGAGGTTTTCCTGGGTGAAATACCCGTAATTGTCGATGATTTCTGCGTTGTCGGTGACTTCTCCATTGTCGGTGACTTTTTTGTTGCCGACGACTTTGTAAACAGCCTTAGTTGCCAATTCGGGACGCAGGATAACTACATTTTTGAGGATGGGGTCTTTTTGGAAGTGGAGGATGATACCCAATTCGTGAAGGTATTTGCTGAGACTCAGCATGGCGGGTTTATCGGACTTTTTGAAGCCTTGGCCAACGCAGATATTGAAAAATTCACCGACTTCGATATGGGTTTGGCGTTGGGAATAGTTTTCCAAAACATAGCGGACGTTTGCCCAGCGTTTGGGGATGGGCGTACTGATGTGTTCGAGGGTGGCGATGCGGTTTTGCAGGGCGCGTTGGAGGGCTTCAAGTCCGCGATTGGTAGCGAGATTGGTAGCGAAATCTTTTTCTAGGTTGCGAAAGTCACGCCGCTGTTGGGAGAGGTTGATTTCGCAGCGGATGTCTTGTTTTTCGTTTTGGACGAGGAAGACGGGACTGGCGCTGCTGAGAAGTTCGATGATACTCAGCCAGTAGCAGAGGTTGGGGTTTTGGCGGCGGTTATCGACGAGGAGGACATACACAGAACGTTCGGTGAGGAAAAATTGGTGGGTGGCGTGGTAGATTTCCTGTCCGCCAAAGTCCCAGACGTGAACGCGGAAAGGTTTGCCGTTGGCTTGCGTGAATTCCCAGCGCATCACGTCGATGCCTTCGGTGGAGGGTTCTCGTTCTTGCAGTTGGTAGTTGGGGTTGAGGAGTTTGTTTGCTAGGGTGGTTTTGCCCGCTTCGCCTTCGCCGACAATCAAAAGTTTGGCTTCGTTGAGTTCTTCGGTAGCATTGGGGTCACGAGTTTGGAAGTAGAAATCGAGAATGCTACGCAAATCGCCAGGTTGAGATGATTGTTTTCCGCCCAATATTTCCAGCGGAATTGGTATCGAATTACCTCGCAAATCCAGGTTTTCCAGCTTCTCCATGCTGCCGATGGCTTCTGGGATGGATGTAATCTGATTGTTAATCAGGTCAAGGTGTGTCATATTGGACAGTTGCCAGATCGCATCTGGGATTTGGGTAATCTGATTTCTTCTAAGATCAAGGTGTGTCAGATTGGACAGTTTGCCGAGCGCCTCTGGGATTTGGGCGATCTGATTGCTTCTGAAGTCAAGGTGTGTCAAATTGGACAGTTGGCAGATCGCATCTGATATTTGGGCGATCTGATTGTTAAAGAGGTAAAGCTGTGTCAGATGAGATAGTTGACCGATCGCATCTGGGAGTTGGGCAATCTGATTGCTGCTGAGGTAAAGCTGTGTCAGATTGGATAGTTTGCCGAGCGCTTCTGGAATTTGGGCGATCTGATTGTTATGGAGGACAAGTTTTGTCAGATTCGACAGTTTGCCGAGCGTTTCTGGGAGTTGTGTTATTTGATTGTGACTGAGGTTAAGCTCTGTCAGATTCGACAATTGACCGAGCTCATTTGGGATTTCGGTTATGTGATTGTGATTGAGGACAAGCTCTGTCAGATTCGACAGTTGGGCGACTGCCTTTGGGAGTTGTGTTATTTGATTATGACTGAGGACAAGCTGTGTCAAATTCGACAGTTGGGCGAGCGCTTCTGGGATTTCGGTTATGTGATTGTGCCAGAGGTGAAGCACTTTCAAATTCGACAGTTGGGCGAGCGCTTCTGGGATCTGGGTAATCTGATTGTGCCAGAGGTGAAGCACTGTCAAATTCGACAGTTGGGCGAGTGCTTCCGGGATTTCGGTTATGTGATTGCAACCGAGGTAAAGCCCTGTCAGATTGGATAGTTTGCCGAGCGCATCTGATATTTGGGCGATCTGATTGTTAAAGAGGTAAAGCTGTGTCAGGTTCGACAGTTGACCAAGCACTTCGGGGATTTGTATTATTTGATTGTGACGGAGGTTAAGCTCTGTCAGATTGGATAATTGAGCGATATCTTTTGGAATTTCTTTTAAATTAATGCTGTTTAAATTTAAACTCTCTAATTGCTTCATTTCCAGCAGGAATTCTGGTATTTTTCCAAATGGATTGCCACTGAGGTCGATCGATCGCAAATTTTCCAGCGCTCGCAATTCCTTTGGCAGCCTACTTAATTGATTGGTGATTAATTTCGCAGTCAATTTACCATCAACCCATTCCCCTTTCTCCACCTTCCCCAACACCAACATCTCAAGCTGCGTGCACTTGCCAATCTCCGGCGGCAATTCCTTCAACCCCAACCCTGCCAAATCCAGTTGAGTCAATTGTTCCGCCGCCGCTATGTCAATTCGCCGCAGTGCTTCTTCTCGCGTCATACCCTTTCTCTCTCGGTAGTCTTCATATTATTACGCATCACAACCAAAGAAACCCGCGCATCACCATCCAAGAAACCGGGTTTTTTTGAGTTTCTACGACTGTAACGAAATATTCTCGTAAAAACCCGGTTTCTGACTATAATAGGATAGCAGTTAAATGAGAAAAGCCAATGGTGACCAGCCTGAATGTGGATACGGCGCTGCTGCAAGAGGCGATCGAACTGACGGGAGAAATGACGATCGAAACCCTAGTTGAAATCGCCTTGCGCGAATACATTAAACGCCTTAAGCAGATGAAAATTTTAGAGTTCTTTGGTACGATCGACTACGAAGAAAGTTACGATTACAAACAGCAGCGAAATATCGCCTAGGTATCCCGTCATGAATGTAATCGTCGATACGGCTATTTGGTCATTAGCGTTGCGCCGGAATTCTCCCGAAATGAATGCTGCTTTGGTGAATCAATTGCGATCGCTCATTGCCAATGGTCGAGTTATAATGCTCGGAAGCATCCGACAGGAGATATTGTCGGGTGTTCGCACGTCCGAACAATTCGATCGTCTCCGCAACACCTTACACGCATTTCCAGACTTGAATTTAGTTGACGCAGACTATGAACTCGCTGCTGAATTTTGTAACACCTGTCGTCGCAATGGCATCCAAGGTTCAAATACTGATTTTCTTATCTGTGCTGCTGCCCATCGTCGCAGCTATTCCATTTTTACAACCGATCGAGATTTCCACAATTTTCAAGCTCATATTCCTGTCAATTTTCTAGAATTCGAGTAAAAATTGCGATCGCCAAATTTTTATTTTTAATAAAGCCTCAGCCTTGCATTCTTATAAAAACCCGGTTTCCGACTATCTTTGCATAAATCATGAAAAAAAAGGAACAAAGTATTTTTCCCTTGTTCCTTCTTTTGCTATTTCTCAAACCATCAATCTACAGTTTGACTTCAATATCTACGCCGGCGGGCAAATCCAGCTTCATCAAAGCGTCAATTGTTTTAGCAGAAGGCTGGTGAATGTCGATGATGCGGCGGTGCGTGCGAGTTTCAAAGTGTTCGCGAGAATCTTTGTCTACGTGAGGCGATCGCAGCAAACAGTAAATCCGCCGTTTTGTGGGCAAAGGAATCGGGCCGATCGCAGTAGCGGCTGTCCGATTTGCTGTATCTACAATCTTTTCACAAGATGCGTCTAGAATGCGGCGATCGAAAGCTTTGAGGCGGATGCGAATTTTTTGTTGTGGAATAGCTGCCATTTTTGTTTCTTTAATTTTCTAGGTTCAGTTTATTTTTAGTCATTAGTTATTAGTCATTAGTTATTAGTCATTAGTTATTAGTCATTAGTTATTAGTCATTAGTTATTAGTCATTAGTTATTCACTATTTAATCGTTAACTACTAACCGCTGACTGATGACTGATGACTGCTGACTGATGACTGATGACTGCTGACTGCTGACTGATGACTGATGACTAAATAGCAGAAAAGCCTATTGACATTTGGCGGCTTTTCTGCTATCTAGGCTGTGAGCGTAGTCCTACTTGAGGATTTTGGAAACGACGCCGGCACCGACGGTGCGGCCACCTTCGCGGATGGCGAAGCGCATTCCTTGTTCGATCGCGATCGGGTGAATCAGCTCAACAGTCATTTTAATCCGGTCACCTGGCATCACCATTTCAGCTTCCGTGCCGTCATCAGCCGTGAACTGTTTGATCGTACCAGTTACATCCGTTGTACGAACGTAGAATTGAGGGCGGTAGCCAGAGAAAAAGGGCGTGTGACGACCACCTTCTTCCTTCTTCAGGATATAGACTTCCGACTCAAACTGAGTGTGAGGCAAAATGCTCTTCGGCTTGGCAATCACCATCCCCCGTTCAATATCCGCCTTTAAAATCCCCCGCAGCAGTAAGCCCACGTTGTCGCCGGCCAAGCCTTCCTCCAGAGATTTTGTGAACATTTCCACACCAGTCACCGTAGTGCTGCGAGTGTCCTTCAGACCAACCAATTCGACGCTTTCGCCGACCTTGACTTTCCCACGTTCAATCCGGCCAGTAGCAACAGTACCCCGACCAGTAATCGAGAATACATCTTCTACTGCCATCAAGAAGGGCTTGTCAATTTCACGCTCTGGAGTGGGGATATAACTATCCACGGCTTCCATCAGTGCGTAAATTTTGTCAATCCAGGGATCATCGCCCTTGATCGCCTTGGGATTGGCAAGCATCGCTTCGAGAGCTTTCAAGCCAGAACCGGTCACGATGGGGATGTCATCGCCAGGAAAATCGTAAGAGCTCAGGAGTTCCCGAACTTCCAGTTCCACCAATTCCAAAAGTTCTGCGTCATCTACCATGTCTTCCTTGTTCAAGAAAACAACCAAGCTAGGAACGCCAACTTGCTTGGCTAGCAGGATGTGTTCGCGAGTTTGAGGCATGGGGCCATCAGCCGCTGACACTACTAGGATGCCACCGTCCATTTGAGCAGCACCAGTGATCATGTTTTTCACATAGTCAGCGTGTCCGGGGCAATCAACGTGGGCATAGTGCCGACCAGTTGTTTCGTACTCAACGTGAGCCGTATTAATCGTAATACCCCGTGCTTTTTCTTCAGGCGCGGCATCGATTTCATCATACTTCTTACCCTTGGCCTGACCTAGTGCAGATAGAGTCATCGTAATCGCGGCGGTCAAAGTTGTTTTGCCGTGGTCAACGTGACCGATCGTGCCAATGTTTACGTGGGGTTTAGTCCGTTCAAATTTTGCGCGTGCCATTCTCGATTTGTTCCTTGTTTTTTTAGCGATTTTAGACTTGAGATTTTAGATTCTCGATTTTGGATTCAATCCAAAATCCAAAATCTAAAATCTAAAATCATTAGTTCCCTTTGTTCTTAGCGATGATGGCTTCAGCCACATTTCGCGGCACTTCTTCGTAATGGCTGAATTCCATTGTGAAGATGCCTCTACCTTGGGTTTTCGAGCGGATGTCGGTAGCATAACCAAACATTTCTGCGAGTGGAACTTTTACAGAAACTTTGGCAATTCCCTGATCCGTCTCTTGACCCTCGATCTGACCCCGACGGGAGTTGAGGTCGCCGATGACATTCCCGATATAATCTTCGGGAACTTCAACCTCCACTTTCATCATAGGCTCTAGCAGCACAGGCGTTGCCTTCATCACGGCTTCTTTGATCGCCATTGAGCCGGCGATCTTAAATGCCATTTCTGAGGAGTCTACATCGTGGAAAGACCCGTCTACCATAGTAGCTTTGAGGTCAATCATCGGATATCCTGCTAGAATACCTGATTCGCAGGCTTCTTTCATCCCTTGTCCTGCCGGGCCGATGTACTCTTTGGGTACTGTGCCGCCGACAATTTTGGAGACAAATTCAAAGCCGGTTCCCTCTTCTCCGGGTTCTATTTCGATCACGACGTGACCGTACTGACCTTTACCGCCGCTTTGGCGGATAAATTTACCTTCGGCACGGACTGCTTTGCGAATGGTTTCGCGGTAGGCTACTTGCGGTTTACCGACGTTGGCTTCTACTTTGAATTCGCGCAGCATCCTGTCTACCAAAATTTCCAAGTGCAGTTCGCCCATGCCGGCGATGACTGTCTGGTTGGTTTCTGGGTCAACGTTGACTCGAAAAGTCGGGTCTTCTTCCGAGAGGGACTGGAGGGCTTTGGAGAGCTTCTCCATGTCTTGTTTGGTTTTGGGTTCCACCGCCACCGAGATGACAGGATCTGGAATAAACAGGGACTCCAGAATCACTGGTGCTGTTTCGTCGCAGAGGGTGTCCCCTGTGAAGGTGTCTTTCAGACCCAAAACTGCTCCCAAGTCTCCGGCCCGGAGTTCGTCTACTTCTATCCGATCGTCCGCTTTGAGCACAATGAGGCGAGAAACCCGCTCTTTTTTGTCTTTGGTGGAATTGAGGACGTAAGTACCTTTTTTGAGGATACCGGAGTAGACGCGAACAAAGGTCAGGCGACCGTAGGGGTCTGCCATGATTTTGAAAGCCAAGGCTGACAGGGGGGCGTTGTCGTCTGCGTGTCGCTCTGCTGTGTCGCCGTTGGGCAGGAGTCCTTGAATTGCAGGAACCTCCAAGGGCGACGGCAGATAGTCGATTACTGCATCCAACAACAACTGAACGCCTTTGTTTTTGAAGGCCGAACCGCACAGCATGGGGACGATCGTGCCTTCGACCGTACCGTGGCGTAGGGCGGTGCGAATTTCCGCTTCCGTCAACTCTTGGCCTTCAAGGTATTTCTCGGTGAGGGCGTCGCTGGTTTCTGCTACGGACTCGATCAGCTTGGTGCGGTATTCGGCGGCTAGATCTTTGACTTCATCGGGGATTTCTACTTCAAGGATCTCGGTGCCGGTGTCGTTGTTGTAGATATAGGCTTTCATTTGCACTATGTCTACAATTCCCCGGAAGTTTTCTTCGCTGCCGATCGGAATTTGGATGGGTACGGCGTTCGCTCTCATGCGATCGCGAATTTGACCGTAGACTTTGTAGAAGTTTGCACCCATCCGATCCATTTTGTTGACGAACACAATCCGAGGTACTTTGTACCGATCGGCTTGTCGCCAAACAGTTTCCGATTGTGGCTGAACTCCGCCTACCGAGCAGAATACTGCGATCACTCCATCTAGCACTCGCATGGAGCGTTCGACTTCGATCGTGAAGTCTACGTGTCCGGGAGTGTCGATGATGTTGATTTTGTAATCTTTCCAACTGGTGGTGATAGCGGCGGCAGTAATCGTAATTCCCCGCTCCCGCTCTTGCTCCATCCAATCGGTGACTGCTGTTCCTTCATGCACTTCACCCATTTTGTGAACCATGCCTGAATAGAACAGAATTCTTTCAGTTGTCGTTGTTTTGCCCGCATCAATGTGGGCTGCGATGCCGATGTTGCGGGTTTTTTCTAGCGGGACGGTACGTGCCACAGCTACCTCCTTGAGTTTTCTCTGCTGTTATAATACAATTATACTACACAGAAACCCTATTTTGTAGTCGCGACGGACTGACAACATAAGTATATGGAGCTTATTGTTACATTTTAATATTTTTTGCAAGATTTGTTTACAAAAATATTAAGGATGTGACATGGAGGATTAAGAGAGTTTTGAATTTTGAGTTGTCGAGTGTTGAGTTTGCTTCATTGCTCGCAGCCCAGCGCCGGGGGAAGCAATCTCAATACTCAAAACTTACACTGTTCAATCTCTCGCCCAATGCTCTCATATAGCCTTTCTCAGAAAGANNTCACTTTTTTGAGAACCGCTATACCACAGAGTCGTCCAATTCGACCTACCCGATTTGGCGATTAGTATCGGTAGTGGGCGAAGGCCTTGTTGGCTTCGGCCATACGGTGGGTTTCTTCACGTTTGCGAATGGCGCTACCTGTTTCGTTAGCTGCATCCATCAGTTCGTTGGCCAGCTTGGCGGCCATTGAGCGACCGGTTCTGGCTCTGGCAAATCTGATCAGCCAGCGGAGGGCGAGGGTAGTTCCGCGATCGGAACGCACTTCCATCGGCACTTGATAGGTTGCGCCACCCACCCGGCGAGCTTTGACTTCGACTAGAGGTGTAGCGTTTTTGACTGCTTTTTCAAACAAGTCTAACGGTTCGGCTCCAGTCCGTTCTTGGATGGTTTTGAGGGCATCGTAGACGATGCTGGATGCCACGGATTTTTTGCCGTGCTGCATGATCCGTCTCACCATCATGCTTACCAACCGGCTGTTGTAGGTTGGATCAGGGGGGACTGGACGTTTTTGAATAACTGTGCGGCGAGACATAGTTCTATTGGGGATTTTTGATTTTGAATGATTGAGTTTGGGGTTTTTGTTAGCTATCGATCGACTATTAACTGGCTATCAACGGGCGATCGCCAATTTTTTTTGCTCCCAAACCCCGAAAGAAAGTGCGAGTTCCGTTTTATTTCTTCGCTTTGGGACGCTTAGCCCCGTATTTAGAACGGCCTTGCTTGCGGTCTTTCACCCCGGCCGTGTCTAATGTACCGCGAATGATGTGGTATCTAACTCCCGGCAAATCTTTTACCCGGCCACCACGGATCATTACTACCGAGTGTTCTTGCAAGTTGTGACCGATCCCTGGGATGTAGGCTGTCACTTCAAAACCAGATGTCAGCCGCACCCGCGCCACTTTCCGCAGCGCCGAGTTAGGTTTTTTGGGGGTGGTTGTGTACACTCTGGTGCAAACTCCGCGGCGCTGAGGGCAACTCTTGAGAGCTGGCGATTTGGTTTTTTTCTGCGTTTCTTCCCGTGCTGAACGAATGAGTTGCTGAATAGTGGGCATGAGTTACGGCATTTCTAGCTTTTTGCTGAATAATAGAGTTATCTGGCGGCATCCGCGCTGAAAGTCCCTTCCCCTCTACGGGGACGGGATTTTGGCAAAAATTATGGAAAAGTGAGGATACCAGACTCTATATTGTACATGACTCGACCTTCTTTGGCAAGGAATTAGGAATGAGGGGGCGATCGAACTTTTTCCCCTACCTGTTTTCCTGAAAGTTTTCGCGGTCATCAACAACGAGTTTTGGCGCTGATTGTATAATTTAACCGATCGGCAGCGGTGCAACAGCAGCCACAGCACTGATGGCAAGTCATCGCCACCTCCAACTGTCGATCGCCTCACAATTTTGGGGAGATGCGCGTCAACGGTAGCGGGGGGTTGCATCACAGTATTGGGTCGATCGAGATCACATCTGATGATCTAAAATTGCCAGATCATCAGAAATATAGATTGAGTTGACCGCAGATGAGAACCGCAGCTTGGATTGCTGAATATACATTTTCCGAAGTATACTTGAATATTTGGAAATCCGGTAAGATAGATCTCAGTTCCACCAGATTCAATAGGCAATTTATTGTCAAAAGTTGATCTATTCAGAGGACGAGCTAAAAATTGTCAGCAGACAAATGTATGCAGTGCGCCTGGGATGGCTGTCCGTCATGGACTGACTTGCTAGGATTTTTTGAGTTTTGAGTGAAAATCCCCTTAATATAATTAGAGGGATGTCAAAAAAAATCCCAATTATTTAAAGGTGTTTTCAAGGTAAAAGGACGGGGTATGTTTAATTCTACTGAACTGCTGATCGAGGCTTTCATTCAACAACTTGAGAATGGGTACAGTCGCACTTACGGAGGATACAAATCAGATTATGCCGACATTATTGCCTGGGTAGGGGCAATGGCGTTAGAAAATATCGCCAGCAGCGACGCTCTGTATCACAATGTAGAACACGCGATTTGTATTACCTTAGTCGGTCAAGAAATCTTGCGGGGAAAACACATTCGCAAGGGCGGAGTATCCTGCGAAAATTGGCTGCACTTCATCATATCTTTGCTGTGCCAAGATATCGGATATGTCAAAGGAGTTTGCCGACAAGACCAACAAGCAGAAAGATTGTATGCTACAGGAAAAGATGGCATGAAAATTGCACTTTCTCCGGGTGCAACAGCAGCCAGCCTAGCTCCTTACCGAGTGGACAGAGCTAAACTTTTCATTGATGAGCGCTTTGGGAACCACAAGCTAATTAATGCTGAAATAATTAAGGAAAATATAGAACAGACTCGTTTCTCGGTGCTAGATAGCAACACTCATGAAGATGCAGTTAATTATTCTAGTTTAGTTCGCGGTGCTGACTTGATAGGTCAGCTTAGCAACCCGCAATATTTACAGAAAATTGGCGCGCTGTTTTACGAGTTGGAAGAAAGCGGTGCTACTAAAGTTTTGGGCTACCGACATCCGGGCGACTTGCTGCAAAGCTACTCGAAGTTTTACTGGAGCGGTATTTATCCCCACATCAGCGAATCTCTCGGCTACTTACAGTTAACTCAGGAAGGCAAACAGATTGTTGCTAGTTTGTACGCTAATGTATTTCGCATGGAACATCAACGTAGTGATTCTGAGGTTGCTTGAGTCAGAAGGGCGGGCACTCACGGGTACTGCTTAAATGGCGGCCGGAAAGATTCATTAAGCGGGCGTTCCCGGCGCAGCAGGGAAAAGATGCTGCTTCGGCTGGGAAGGATTTTTTTGCCTGGGTTGTCACGGCGAGTTACCTGTTGAGAAAGATGTCAATTGAGTCATAAGCTTGAGGGGCTGATCAAGAATACCCTGAAAACCCTGTGNNAGCCATAGACTCAGCAATGGGCTTGTGGGTAGTGGGTTATTGACAAACCCTTTAAGCATCAAGATTGGGGTGGATTCATCCCCCAAAAATTCTCCTTAAGCATTCCCGCGTCTTTAGACCGGGGAGTGTCAATGATATAGATGATCAACAATTTTCGGAGTTGAATCTGGCGTGGATATTTCAAATCAAAAGCCTGAGAGCAAGTGTTCCCAGGCTTTTTTAGCTAGATTCATAACTGCTTGTTGCATCTGGCGTGCTAGTTCAAGCCGATGATTTGCTTTCCTCGGCTACTTGCTCGTTGCTGGGTAACTCCAGACAATAACCCGCCCCGTATACGGTTTTGATGTACCGAGGATGGCGGGGATCGGGTTCCATCTTGGTTCTCAGGTGTCTGATGTGTACGCGAATTGTTTCGATGTCGTCGTCAGGGTCGTAGCCCCAGACTTCTTTGAGAATTTCGCTGGGAGAGACTGTTTGACCGTGACGCTGGAGCAAGCAGTGGAGCAACTCGAACTCTAGGTGGGTCAGTTTGACTGTCTTAACGTACCAAACGGCTTCAAACCTTTCGGGGACAAGGGTCAGCGGGCCATAATTCAGGATTTCTGAGTGTTTGGCGGCTTGGGGGATGCGGTCTGTGCGCCTCAGTAGGGCTCGCACTCGCGCCAGCATCTCTTCTAGTTCAAAGGGTTTGGTCAGGTAGTCGTCGGCGCCGGAGTTGAAGCCTTCTACTTTGTCTTGAGTTTGACTTAAGGCGGTCAACATCAAGACGGGAATGTCTGCTGTGCGATCGTCTCGCCGCAAGCGCTGACACACTGTGAATCCGTCTACTCTAGGCAGCATCAGGTCTAGGACGATCAGGTCGGGGAGCATTTGTATGGCTAGTGCCTGACCTTTGATGCCGTCTTCTGCATGGGTTACTTCGTACCCAGCCATTTCTAGGTTGATGGCTACGAGTTCGGCGATCGCCGCGTCATCGTCAATAACAAGTATCCGAGGCATCATTATTTATCTCACCGCTAACCAAATGGGGCAGCCTACAGCCTTCTGGGGGTTCCAGGTAACTTTAACGAGCAATCTTCTAATTTTAAGCTTCATTAAGGATTCTCAGGTTCATTAAGAACTTTTTGATCTATGTAAATATTCTTGTACTAATTATAAGCTCTAAGAGAGCCTATCAGAAAACTGTTGGTCATAAATCTTGCCTGGGGTTGATTTTTTGTCTGCTCGTAGCCTAAACTTTAGCAGAATGTGCGGGCGCTTTCANNAGCTTGCTTTGGAGTCACGCACATTCAATAGTGTGCTTCCTTTGAGTTCCAGGTCGAGCGCTGTCTTTAACGCAAAAAATCTCAAATTTGGTTAAATGTTTTTAAAAGGAGAAAAAAAATTTTGGGGTTTTTTTGAGGGTTAGCCCTTGCTTTTTTTGGCTCTTGACTGTATAATTAAATAATGGGACTCTGACTACTTATACCTAAAAATGTCAATATTCCCATTATCTAATGGTATCATACAAATATCAAGAAGTCAATCCCCAAACCCGAAAAATTGGGCCGTTTTTTTTTCTACCTGGGTAAAATTTTGGAGGTAAATCACCGAAAAAACCGACCGCCGGGACAACTACCGAGAATTAGCTTGCTTGCTCTCTAGCAGACTCAGTAATTTTGCTGGCAACATTTGGCTGGCCGCCTAATTTTTGGAAGTAAAGGGGGCCGACTGTGACTAAGAATATTGTATAACCAACCGCTTGCAAAAGATACAGTCGCTCTCTGTAGCCAAATAGTGCTTTGAGGAGGATTCCGGGAAAATGGCGATCGGGCAAAATTGCCGCTGCATTCCAGACCATCGGGCCTAAAATACAGGAGTGGAGTTGTG
Organism: Microcoleaceae cyanobacterium UBA9251; assembly: GCA_003542015.1. Lineage (GTDB taxonomy): Bacteria > Cyanobacteriota > Cyanobacteriia > Cyanobacteriales > Microcoleaceae > Microcoleus. The sequence continues at coordinate 22,413 of DPLL01000455.1, forward strand.
AAGTGCGATCGAAATAAACACAAATCCCTGCATACTTGCTATCTGTCTGGGACAAAATGGCCGCCGCTTGGTCAAAATGTTTGAGTGCAGATACTGCTAAACCGGCGACAATTAGCAGCAACAAAATCCCCATAAACTTGAAAAACTGGCGGAACTCAATTTTGACACCCCACTTGAAGATTAGCGCGCCAATGATTGCAGCCCCAAGCAAACCGCCCAAAGCACCTAAAGCCGGAGTGAAACCTTGTTGAAATTGAGCGCTGACAAATATAACGGTTTCAAAACCTTCGCGAAGTACGGCGATAAAAATTAAGCCGAATACGCCCCAGCCAGCATTAGTATTTTCTTTCAAAGCTGCTGTAACTGCTCCTTCCACTTCAGCTTTGAGAAAGCGCGCTTGCTGAGTCATCCAAATTAGCATCCAGCTTAGCATTACTATGGCGACAATTCCCAGAGAACCTTCGAGCAATTGCTTAATTACTGGTGCGTAAGGCTGATTTGATGTTGAGAGTGCATGGAGCAACTGATTGAATAATGCACCTACACAAGCGCTAGCAGCAATGCCGGCTCCGATACCTGTATAAACCCAAGAATTGAGGTGACTTTGCTCTGCTTTTTTTTAGCAAGCTAGCACAATTCCTACGACTAAGGCGGCTTCTACGCCTTCGCGGAGGGTAATTACAAAAGTTGGTATGGCTTCAGTAAAGTTCATTTAGGGGCATGGGGCATGGGGCATGGGGCATGGGGCATTGGGCCTTGGGTATTGGAGGGAAAAGGGAAAAGGTAGAATTTTTCATTCCTTCTTTCTTCTTCCTTCTTCCTTCATACTATCATTTGCCGATCGCGATCCCGGCCAGCCACGCTGTAGTCCACGCACTTTGGAAGTTGAAACCACCTGTCACACCGTCGATATCCAAAATTTCGCCAGCAAAATAAAGTCCGGGACAGCGGCGACTTTCCATTGTTTTGAAATCGACTTCTTTTAAGTTAACGCCGCCGCAGGTGACGAATTCTTCCTTAAATGCGCCTTTTCCTGCGATCTGATATTCGCCTTGGACGAGCTCTTGCAGGAGTCGATCGAGGGTTTTATTAGGGATGTCGGCCCAGCGTTTTGGCTCATCAATGCCGATCGCACTTGTCAAACGTTCCCACAGGCGGCGCGGAATCGGAAACGGACAACTAGAGACGACCAATCGCTGCGACAACTGGGACTTTACCCCTAGCAATTGCTGGCGCAAAACTTCTGGATTGTACTGGGGAAGCCAATTGATTAATAAAGATGCTCGATAATGGCGATCGTGCAAAAATCTCGCACCCCAAGCCGAAAGTTTGAGTACAGCAGGCCCACTCAAACCCCAGTGAGTAATTAACAAAGGCCCGCTTTGTTCTAATTTTGCCTCTGGCAATTTTACCTTAGCATTAGCAACAGAAACTCCGGCTAAATCTTCGATTCTGCGATCGGAAATGTTAAAAGTAAATAGAGAAGGCACCGGCGATTCTATTGTGTGACCCAAATGTTTTGCCCACTTGAAACCAGAGGGATTGCTACCAGTAGCGAGGATAACGCGATCGCACTTTAATCTCTCCCCCGACTTCAACTCAATTTCAAACCCCGGTTCCTTCGTGATGGCTCTGCCCCCGTGCCAATCCTCCAATGTTAATTTATTGACTGAAACTACCGCATCACCAGTGCAAATATTCACACCAGCATCCTCAGCGGCCCGGATCAAACAGTTAACAATTGTCGCGGAATCGTCTGTCACCGGAAACATTCGCCCATCTGCTTCTGTCTTCAAAGTAACAGAATGACTGGCAAACCATTCGACAGTATCGCGGGGTTGAAACCGAGTAAATGCACCGCGCAGAGCTTTCCCTCCTCTGGGGTAATTCTGCACTAAAATAGCGGGGTCAAAACAAGCGTGAGTTGCGTTACAGCGCCCGCCGCCTGAGATGCGAACTTTTGCTAGGAGTTGGCGGCCAGCTTCTAGTAAAGTGACGCGGGCCTGCGGGTATGTTTGAGCACAGGTAATTGCACTAAAAAAACCCGCAGCACCGCCGCCTATGACTATAATTTTGAGAATTCGATCGGACAATTTTTTTCTCGCTGATTTTGTTTCAAACTGAGATATTATACCATTTCTAATAAGCTTTTTAATGGCGGGCAGGACACCCCAAAAAAAATATCTCAGTTCAAATAGATTCTACTTGACAAGGCAACTTTGTGTAATACTAAATTATATTGTAACTCAAATTAGCAAAGTTAATTAATGCAGTTAGCACCTTTATTTCCAATTATCCACCCGATTCTCAAATCGGCTTTTCCCAGATGTCTGTGGACGGGAGATGTCAACCGTCGAGAAATTGCCCTAACTTTTGACGACGGCCCACACAATCGGCATACTCTTGAACTGTTAAAAGTTTTAGATATAACCGAAATAAAAGCTAGTTTTTTCTGGCTTGGTTGTTGTGTGGAGAGACACCCAGAAATTGCTAAAGCAGTTTGCGATCGCGGACACGGTATCGGCCTCCACGGCTACCAGCATATATCATTTCCCAAACTCAAACCGCAGGAATTAAAGCAAAGTTTAGAAGACACACAAAAAGCAATTTCCAAAGCTTGTGATTTAGAGCCAAAATTAATCCGCGATGTGCGGCCTCCCAACGGCTTTTTTACGCCGAAAACATTAGAATTATTAAAACAGTGGGAATATCGCCCTGTGATGTGGAGTGTTGTCCCGGAAGATTGGGTGCGGCCGGGGGTTTCGACAGTTGTTAGCCGCGTGGTGCAGCAAACTGTAAATGGTTCGATTATTGTACTGCATGACGGTTATTGCGGTGGCGAAGATGTGGCGGCTGCGGCTGCAAAAATTATTCCCTTGCTTCAGGATAAAGGTTACAATTTTGTTAGCATAGAGCAACTTTGGCAACAGGTCAAAAATTAACTCGTTTCGGAATAAATTTATGAAAAAAGCACTGTTTATTGCATCTATTGGTTTTTTGAGTACAGGATGGGCGATCGAGCTTTTGCCTACTTCCAGCGATGACTTTAGATTCTAAACGATCGCTAAATCAGGCTAGAATATTTGATATTATGTAAACCTTGCGTAAGTTTCGATCGCAAATGTGGTGACAAAGGAGGATGCTGTATGGTTAGATCGCACAAAAGTCAAGCTCTAATTGCGTTCGTGGTAGTTTTTGGGATAATCATCGGAAATTTGCTGTTCCTGGGCCCTCATGCAGCGCCGGCATTTGCTGAAGCTAAATTTAAGGATGTTAAAGACCATTGGGCCCAAGCTTGTATTGAAGATTTGGCAGAGAAACAAATCATCACCGGCTACTACGAAGACGGCACTTTTCGGCCGAATCGACCAGTCAGTCGCGCTGAATTTGCGGCGATGCTTCGCAAGGCTTTTCCCGATGCGAAAACAGTCCGCAATCCGATTAATTTTGTAGATATTCCTACGAATTACTGGGGTTTAAAAGCGATTAAAGAAGCTTATCAAACGGGTTTTATGTCTGGTTACAGCGGTAGTATCTTTAACCCGACTTTGAATATTCCCCGCTGGCAAGTTTTGGTGGCTTTGAGTAGCGGATTGAAGTATTCGCCTGGGGGGCCGGCGGCTGAGATTTTGGATGCGACTTTTGAAGATGCGCGGGCAATTCCCGAACTGGCCAGAAATGCGATCGCAGCCGCCACAGAAAAACAACTTGTGGTCAATTATCCCGCAGTCAAACAACTAGAACCAACTCGCATTGCGAGTCGGGCAGAAGTAGCAACTTTCCTGTGTCAAGCAATTGCCAAACCGGGACAAACTGCCTTAGTTCCTTCCCAATATATCGCGCAAGTAGCGCCAAATGTCGGGCCGCCGATCACCACAGAAATCTCTGAATCTGGCAAAGTTCGGGCGGAATTTTCTTTCGTGAAGCAAGAGGAAAACGGTAAAAATTTCCGCATAAAAATTATCCGCGACGGTCAAATTTTGTTGGAAGAACCTGTGCTAATTCCCACTCGTTCTCTAGTAGAAAACCCGGATAAAAAAACCAGCGATGAAATATCAGAAGGACGTTTTTTATCGCTGGGAGTCCGGGATTTAGATGGGGACAAGGAACCGGAAGTGCTGGCAGAGTTGGTGTCAACAAAGAGCGGCTCTAACTGCTGCAATTATTCGTTTATTTATCGCTATGACTCTGGGTCTAAGAAATACACTCATATCAAGCACTTCTGGGGCAATGTGAGCTACGAAATTGTCGATTTTGGCAAAAATGATCTCCCGGAATTCAAGAGTCAGGATGGGCGATTTGCGGAGGCTTTTACGAGTTATGCTGATGCGCGGTTGCCGCTGCAAATCTGGCAGTACCGTCAAGGTAAAATGCTGGATGTTACGAAGCAGTATCCGGTGGAAGTATATACGAATTCCTGTGAACTTTGGCTGGAATCTAACAAGCGTTTAAGTGAAGAAAAGGAGGCGAAAGGGGTGTTGGCGGCTTACATGGCGAGTCAGTATGTACTGGGGCAGCAGGTGGAAAGTTGGCAGTTGTTGGAGAGGGTTTATCAAGGGCGCGATCGCACTCAATTTTTGGGTAAGTTGCGGGAGTTTTTGGTAAGTACGGGTTATGCTAGTAAGTAGATTTTGAGGTTTTTAACCGCAGATTAAAGCGGATTAACGCGGAGTAACGCGGATGTCTGCATAATTAACCACAAGCTCTGTAAGGCGGGTTTACTAATATCTATAACTTCATATTTAAGGTATTTGTAAACCCGCCATAAGCTGCCTCTAAATTAGTCTGCTTGGAGTGGACTTTGTATGACAAGAAGCGATTTATATCGCGGAGTTATCTTAGAGAGAGAAGTTGTGCGGCATCTGGGAGAACCGATAATCATCAAATCGGGCGATCGCATTTTACGCTTGCTCTACTATAGGTAAAGTGCGATTCGGCGCACCCTACATATAGTAGAGTGCGCTACCTGGTTAAGATTCCGTTTGATTTTGAGCGTCAAAACGAGCTAGTAATTCCGAGCGATCGAGCTGCATAATCATTCGCGTGCGATCGATAATTTATAGTTGAATCAAAGGCTCGATTATTTGGGCTAATTCTTCATCAATATCGCCAAATTTAACTTGTAGCATACTCTCAACCATCAGGCGTTGATTGCGCTGGATACCTTGCTGGATACCTCGCTGAGTTGCATCTTCCAGCCGTTGCAAGTAGAGGGGTGACAGTTCCATAATTAACTCCCGATCTTCTCGATCTATGTCTTGGCGAACTTCTAAAATCGTTCGCAAGTTGTACAACAATTCTAACGCATTCAACCGAAAGACATGATCTGAGGGTAACTCTCTCAATTCGGCAACAGCTCGCTTCTGCACGTTTCCCTTCCCTAAAACTCTCAGCCACAGCGTTTCTGGAGTGCAGGGGAGTTGGTGAATGGCAATAATCGCTGCTTTCAGAGATGCACCCATAAAATAAACTCCACTTACCCAATTTTCCGGTTCGGGAATCGCTCCAAATCCAGCTAGCAGCGGATCGGAAACAGTCGGCGACAGTATCCAGAGTAGGGGCAAGTCGGCCTCTACAATCCGGGTATTTTCTCTAGCTGCGATGCGTTCAAATTCGGCGTGGAGGTCAAAGAGTTTGCCCAGACAACTGCGAATTTCTCCGGGTTGGACTGGACTGCGGAATGGTTCAAATACAGCGGGTTTTGCTGCGATTTGACCCAGAAGGCCGAGGGCTGTTGCGTCGATTTCCCGCTCCGGTTTCGGGGAAAATAAAACGTCAAGCTGCCTCACTTCTCCAGCAATGTCGCGGCTGGTTTCTACATTGCCGAAAGGGGTTAATAGTTCTTTCAGATACTGTTTGGCAAATTGGTCGTGAATGAATCTAGTCATGGGATTTTTGATTTTTGATTTTTGATTTTTGATTTTAGATGGGAGAATTGAATAATTGACCTCTAGTTCTAATATTAGCCGATCGCAAAAATAGATAGGCGCAGTTGTCACAAGACATTTCTGAAAGTTTCGACAACAATTGTTGCAGCACAAACCTGACTAATCTGATATCATAATCATTCAGTCATTAAAGGAAATCAGCCATGCGAATCTCTCAAATGCTTTTCGTCACCCTGCGGGAAGACCCAGCAGAAGCAGAAATTCCCAGCCACAAACTATTACTCCGTGCTGGATACATCCGCCGCATCGGTAGCGGGATTTACGCTTATCTGCCCTTAATGTGGCGTGTCCTCAAAAAAGTCTCCCAAATTGTGCGGGAAGAAATGGACGCTACCGGCGCTCAGGAATGCCTCCTACCGCAACTGCAACCGGCTGATTTGTGGCGGGAATCGGGCCGCTGGGATACCTACACTCAAACTGAAGGTATCATGTTTGCTCTCACAGACCGTCGCGATACAGAATTAGGATTAGGGCCGACTCATGAAGAAGTAATTACTACAATTGCTAAAGATATGATTCGTTCTTATCGGCAATTGCCTATACATTTGTATCAAATTCAAACTAAATTTCGTGATGAAATTCGCCCCCGTTTTGGCTTGATGCGCGGTCGTGAATTCATTATGAAAGATGGTTATTCTTTCCACAGTAGCGAGGAAAGTTTGAAAAAAACTTATCAGGATATGGATCAAGCTTACAGAAATATGCTACGCCGATCGGGTTTGCAATTCCGAGCAGTAGATGCTGATTCTGGAGCAATTGGCGGTTCTGGTTCCCAAGAGTTTATGGTATTAGCTGAAGCGGGAGAAGATGAAGTTCTCTACACTGAAGATGGTCAGTATGCCGCTAATTTGGAAAAGGCTGTCTCAATACCTGCTGATACTGAAACCTCGCCATTTGCAACTTTTGAAAAGCGGGAAACACCGGGAACTGACACCATTGAAAAACTCTGCAAATTTCTCAAGTGTTCTCCTACTCAAGTTGTTAAGAATGTGCTTTATCAGGCCGTTTATGACAGCGGAATCACAGTGCTGGTATTGGTCAGCATTCGCGGTGATCAAGATGTCAATCAGGTCAAGTTGCTGAATGAATTAACCAAATTAGCTGGAAATTATCAAGCGAAAACAATCCTATTTCTGACAGTACCCGATGCGGAAGCTCAGCAAAAATGGGCTGCGAAATCTTTACCTCTGGGTTATATGGCTCCCGATGTTGCTGATGATTATATCGCCGACAGCAAGGAGGTAAATTCTAAGTTTTTGCGTTTAGTCGATCGCACCGCAGTTGACCTCACAAACTTTGTCACTGGCTCTAACGAATCAGGATATCACGTTGTGGGAGCCAATTGGGACAAAGAATTTCCCCTACCGAGTTTAGCAGTAGATGTCAGGAAGGCCAAAAAGGGCGATCGGGCTGTTCACAATCCCGAACAAACATTGCAAACTGCCAGAGGAATTGAAGTCGGTCACATCTTCCAACTAGGCACAAAATACTCCCAAACAATGGGCGCTACCTACACCAACGAACAAGGTGAAGAAATGCCCTTAGTTATGGGTTGCTACGGCGTCGGCGTATCGCGCTTAGCTCAATCGGCTGTAGAACAATCCTACGACAAAGATGGGATAATTTGGCCAGTGGCGATCGCGCCTTATCATGTCATCATTAGCATCCCCAATATTTCCGATGCCCAACAAGTAGAAGTCGCCGAAAAACTCTACGCAGAACTCAATCAATCTGGCATTGAAACTTTGTTAGATGACCGCGATGAACGTGCCGGAGTTAAATTCAAAGATGCCGATTTAATTGGCATTCCCTATCGTATTGTTCCCGGCCGTTCCTTGAAATCAGGCAAAGTCGAAGTCGTGGAAAGAGCCACTCACAAATCACAAGAAATTCTCATTGAGCAAGTCAATTCTACCTTAAAACAGTGGATTGAAGCTGCCATCAAATGAGATATTTTCATCTGGTTAAGGTTCGTAGTAAGTACTAGGGACTGAAGTCCTTTCGTGTTAGGATGTAGAGGACTTACGCACAGACTTTACTTGTAGGGTGCGCACTGCGCACCTTACTACTACAGATAGTGTAAAAATAGAAGGAATGCAGCGTAAGTCCAGATTATAAAACTCAGTATGAACCAGAACAATAATCAGTTTCTGCGATTCGCTCAATCTACAAATTGGCAATATTTAGTAAAACTAGCTGCTGCGATCGTTTACGCTTTATGAATACTTATTTACTACAATGTAGAAAGTGGATATAGAGCAAGGACTAAAGTCCTGACTACGAACCTAAAAAAAAGTTTGTAATCAGGACTTTAGTCCTTTGCTTCAGCGAGAAGTTTCTTACATCTTGTAAAGGTTAATTCCAGCTTCCTTAGCCATAATTTCCAAACCCTTGTGTTGCAAGGTTTTAATTGCCTTTGTGGATAGGTGCAGTTTCACCCAGCGTTTCTCCTGTGGCCACCAAATCCGCTTCCACTGTAAATTTGCTTCTTGCAACTTGTGAGTGCGGTGGTGCGAGTGAGAAACTGCAAAACCGTTATTCGCCTTCTTTCCCGTTAGCTGACATTTCCGTGACATATTGCCCTCCAGATTACCGTTTTTTGCGTGCAGCCTCTCATTATAGCCGAAGGAAGTTCGGCAACGGATTCTGTCACGGGTTTAACGGATGTAACTCATATATTGCAGATACATTTAATCCGGCAAATCCAGGACTAAGCCAGAATCAGCATTCTCAAAAACAGGCAAGATGCCTGTTCCACAAAGAGTATTGCTAATACTATAACAGGCAAGATGCCTGTTCCACAAAGAGTGATTTTTCTGGTATTGCTAATACTATAACAGNNTCCCCCCCTGATTCAAGGGGGGGTTGGGGGGTTAATTACATAGCACGTTCAGTCAATTTTGTCAAGACTTGGTTCGATCGCTCGACAAACTCCTTCATCCCCTCAGCATCGAAACCCTTCTGAGCCATCAGGGCTAAGTCGTAAACGTGGTGACAAATCATGCTCGCCAACTGGGCCGACGGAGACTCGCCGCCGCCTTGAATAATTGAACCCTGACTCAAATTAGCCAGATTTTGAATCAGAGGGTGAGCCGTATTCACCAGCAAAACGTGTTCTTCGGGGAATTCGGCCGCTTGCTGCTGTACCAGAGCCATCATATCCCGCATCCGGCGCAAATCTTCCGGCAAAAGTACGATCGCAGGTGGTGCCGCCTCCGCAGCGTCTGACTTCAAAGCTTCAGTGCGGATGTTCACTTTTGGCTTATTAAGAGCTTTTTGGAACAATTCTTTAACTTGTTCGCTGCGAGTTTTATTCGTAGTCGGATCGACAATTTCCGCTTCTTTCTCTTTGTCAATTAGCGTGTCGTCGATGTCGGAATCAACTCGCGAGAATTTGACGTCTTGGTGTTCTCTTTCTAGGAAACTAATAAAGTGCGTGTCGATGAAAGAATCCATAAACAGCACTTCTAAACCTTGGCTTTTGTGCAGTGCGACATAAGTTGCTTGAGATGCCGGTTCCGTACAATAAAACACGCGATTTTCGTGACGTTTTTGATTCCGTTCCAAATACTCTTTTAGCGTCGTGTAAGGCTGCGTTGAAGTAGCAGTTTCCGACTTCGGATTGACATCTTGCCACAAATCTCCTTCCTCAGCTTGCACCTGAACTTCTGGCGTTTCGGTTTCTGGCTTCGGCGTTGTTGGTTCGTAGGTGCTGCGATAGATTAAGATATCTTCAATTTGCTTTTTAAACTTGTCATCGTTGAGAGCTCCGAACTTGGCAAAAGTGCCGATATCTTGCCAGCAACGGATGTACTCGTTGCGATCGTCCCGGTAAAGTTCTTTGAGCCTATCGCCCACTTTTTTCGCAATATAATCAGCTATTCTCCGCACCGTGCGATTGCTTTGCAACGAACTGCGAGACACGTTCAGGGGAATGTCGGTACTGTCAATCACGCCCCGCAGCGGCATCAAGAATTTAGGAATAATTTCTTCGCAGTGATCGCTGACAAAAACCTGATTGCAGAATAGCTTAATATTGCCTTTGGTAACATCGACATCTGGCCGCAGTTTGGGAAAGTAAAGAATGCCGTTGACAATGAAAGGATAATCTGTATTCAGGTGTACCCACAGCAGCGGCTCATCTTGGAACGGATAAAGGTGGCGGTACAGTTCTAAGTAATCTTCTTTTTGCAAATTGCTGGCTGATTCCCGCCAAATTGCCTTGTGCTTGTTGAGTTCCTCTCCTTCAAATTTGATGGGAACTGGCATGAAATCGCAGTAAGTTTTGATTAACTGCTTAATGCGGCTGGGTTCTAGATATTCTTGTTCTTCGTCTTGGAGAGTGAGGGTAATTGTAGTGCCGCGTTCTGTGCGGGTAGATTCTGATAGTTCAAAAGCGGGAGAACCGTCGCAAGACCAGTGTACAGCTTGGGCGCCTTCTTGGTAAGAAAGGGTGTCTATATCTACTTTCTGAGCCACCATGAAAGAAGAGTAGAAACCGAGGCCGAAGTTACCGATAATTGCGTCGTCGCCACTGCCTTGATATTTTTGAATAAATTCTTCGGCGCTGGAAAAAGCGACTTGATTGATGTATTTTTTTACCTCGTCGGCTGTCATGCCGATGCCGTTGTCGGTAATTGAGAGTGTTTTGTTTTCTTTGTCGATCGCAATGTTGATTTGTGGTTCGCCAAGGTCGCCGCTGTATTCGCCCGATCGAGCAACCATTTTGAGTTTAGAAATGGCATCGACAGCGTTGGAAATTAGTTCCCGCAAGAAGACTTCGTGGTCGGTGTATAGCGACTTCTTGATAATCGGGAAAATATTATCGGTATGGATTGAGATTGTTCCCTGTTCTAAAAGTGTCATTGGTTTTCGCTAGGTATTTTTGAGGAGTTATTAGTCATTAGTCATTAGTCATTAGTCATTAGTCATTAGTTATGAGTGATTAATTATGAGTTATGAGTTATTAGTTATTAGTTGCTATGTCCAACAAATAACAAACAACAAATAACAAATAACAAATAACAAATAACAAACAACAAACAACAAATAACAAACAACAAATAACAAATAACAACTGTCAACTGTCAACTGTCAACTGACTATTTATTGATTTTGGGCGATCGCGCTACCTTTTGCCGAAGGGATTACCCGAAATAACTGATTCGGTTTTCCTCACATGATAACTCACAAAGGCAATCGCAGGATAAAGGTGCTGCCACAGCCCAATTCGCTGCGGGTGCTGAGGCTACCGTGGTGCGCGCGGGCTATGGTTTGGGCGATCGCCAATCCCAGTCCCGATCCGCCGGTATGGCGCGAGCGATCGCTATTCACTCGGTAGAAGCGATCGAAAATTCGCCCTTGTTCAGTCGCCGCAATCCCAAGACCGGTATCTTGAACCTGAATTATAGCCTCAATGTGACTGCAATCTAAAATAACTGTTACTTTTCCGCCCGCCGGAGTGTATTGAATAGCATTCACAATTAAATTAGCAACTAGGCGATAAAGTTGGTCGGAATCGCCGACAACATTTAATTGCTGCACCCGCAATTCCGATGTTAGCGCTACCTCAGAGGCGATCGCCATTGCGGCTAATTCCTCGACTAAATCGCTAACAAGGTCATTCAAACAACACAATTGACGGCGATCGGCGATCGGTTGATTATCCATGCGCGCCAGCAAGAGCAAATCGGCAACTAACTGAGTCAATCGACGGTTTTGGCGATCGATCGTCCGCAAAATTTCCCGCGCCTCTTTTTCGTCCAATTGAGGCATCAACAGCGCCGATTCTACTGTCGCCTGGGAAGCCGCTAAAGGCGTCCGCAATTCGTGAGCTGCATCCGCTGTAAACTGTTGAATTTGTCGGTAGGAAGCATAAATCGGTTTCATTGCCAATCCTGCCAATAACCAACTAGAAAAACCGATCAAAATCAATGCTGTCGGCAATCCTAATTTCAAAATAATTTTAACTGTACTGAGATAATCATTGAAATCTTGCAAGCTCCGCCCAACTTGAAAATACCCCCAATTTTGCTGTGTTTTGGTGTGTAGCGATACAGAAATTTGGTGATAAAGATTGCCTTTGGTATCAGTTATTATTTGCCACTGTTTGGAGTTGAATGCTGACGGGAATTCTGCTGGATAAGCACCCGCTGTAGCAATCAATTTCCCGGAATAATCAAATAAACGAATATAATAATAGCCTTGGTTGATAGCGCTTAAAATATGGCGGTTTGGCAACTGTTCTTTAATGCCGTTAACTCCAATTACGCGGAGGTTTGGCAAAAGTTCATTTACGATGGGTTCCAGGCGTCCGGGCTGCTGCAACTTGAGTTCTAGGCTGTCGTGTAGCGTCCCTGCTACCGATTCTAATTCCCGATCTATGGCTACCCAGTGAGCGTGGGCGATCGCCTTATATACGCCAATTCCTAATAAGCTTAAAATTAAACCCATTACAGCCGCATAGGAAATGGCTAATTGCCAGCGAGTCCGGTTAAATAGTTTATTTTGATTCATTTTTCATAACGACAATTGACCCGGAGATCCCCCCTAACCCCCCTTAACAAG
>DPLL01000452.1 GCA_003542015.1 Microcoleaceae cyanobacterium UBA9251
TTAGGGGGATCTGAATCTGATTGGAAAGGCAAGAAAACACGCCCTAGCGCCCTATCACTAATTTTATACTTCACCCAAATCGATAGCCAAACCCCCGCACTGTAATAATATATTCCGGTTTACTGGGTTCGATTTCCAACTTTTCGCGCAGCCAGCGGATGTGAACATCAACTGTTTTGCTGTCTCCGATAAAATCTTGCCCCCAAATTCGTTCCAGCAACTGATCGCGAGACCAAACTCGGCGGGGATAAGTCATAAAAAGTTCTAGCAATCGAAATTGTTTGGGAGAAAATTTTACTTCTATGCCACGAACCAGCACTCGACATTCTTCGGGATAAAGAGTTATGCTTTTATACTGCAACATCACCGGCTGCGGCAACGTACCCAAGCGCTGACGCCGCATCAGTGCCCGACAGCGAGCGATAAATTCGCGCATTCCAAAAGGCTTGGTGAGATAATCATCCGAGCCGGCTTCTAAGTAAAAAGCACAATTATTTGCACTTCCCCTCGCACCGATAATCAGTATGGGGACGGGATTTCCCTGATGTCGTAACATTCGACACAGATCCAAACCGTTAATTGAATCCATAATTAACAGGTTGAAGCCAAAATCGCTGTGGTACGATAAAGAACCTGGGAAAGAAGGCAGGGCGTTGCGCCCGTCGCTAGTAACCACCACCTCATAGCCCTGTTCTTTAAGGGCTAAAGCTAGCATTTCCCGCAACAAGTCTTCACCTTCTAGTAACAATATCCGGCCTGCTTGTCCAACAGCAGGCCTTGAAGGACTTTCGCTTAACTCAGCAGAAGACATAAATATCAGTGGTAGTGATGTTTGTTTGTCGCTAGTGAGAGATGCCTTGTTCAGTAGCTAAGGCACTCTTCATACCGCGATCGCACTTTATACGATCGCCATTTCGATTATCGCTTTACATCCTTCGCCAGTCCATCCAACAGATACGCGCTCGACCTTTGCTACTTGCTCCTGTAAGGAATACAGCCGTAGAGCAGTGGCCGGAGCAGCGCAGCCTGCTTGTGTCCAAGCGTCAGCATCCTGGTCATTTTTAGGGGTTGGTGTTAATTTCATAAAACATTGCCCGCTTTTAATTGACCAGGTTATACCCAATCTATAGGGAGATGGTTGTTATCTTACTCTTAAAAGGTTATTAAAAGGTAAAGCTTTGGTAATTAAGTGGTTAAATTATTAAAGTTAAGTAATACAACGGTAAAGTGGCGATCGCAATTTAGAGCTTTGTTTAAGCATAAAATAATAAGTTTGGCCTAAAGTCTATTTTCTGCAAGGGCCGGCTACGATCGAGTTTGTAAGTAAAAAATCTGTAAACTACCTATATGTTGCTGCACTTGAGTACCTGGCCGGAGGTAGAAACTTATCTAGAGAGTTCCCGCGGCATAATTATCCCGATCGGTTCCACCGAACAACACGGGCCCACTGGCTTAATCGGGACTGACGCAATTGCAGCCGAAGCGATTTCCCGCGCTGTCGGCGAAGCAGCAAATGCCTTAGTCGCCCCCACCATTAATGTCGGAATGGCATTGCACCACACCGGTTTTCCCGGCACAATTAGCCTGCGGCCCCAAACGATGATACTGGTGATTAAGGATTATATCACATCTCTGGCAAAAGCGGGGTTTGTGAAATATTTCTTTATTAACGGTCACGGCGGCAATATTGCGACGATGAAAGCAGCATTTTCCGAGACTTACGCCCACTTATCCGATTTGAATCTACCGAATTGCGATCGAATTCAGTGTCAAATCGGCAATTGGTTTATGTGCGGCTCCGTGTACAAACTAGCCAAAGAATTATACGGAAACCAAGAAGGTTCCCACGCCACACCCAGCGAAGTCGCCTTAACTCAATATCTTTATCCAGAAGCAATCAAACAAGCTCCGCTTTCAGAAGAAGTTGCTTCCGGGCACAAAATATACAGTCCCGCCGACTTTCGTCGCCGATTTCCCGACGGCAGAATGGGTTCAAATCCTGCCTTAGCAACTCCCGAACATGGCCAGCAATTTTACGAGTTAGCAGTCAAAGAGTTAACTAATAATTACTTGGAATTTTTAAGCTCGGATTAAGGTTTTTCTGCTTGTTACCAGGCTCTGCCGATTGGTGAAAATTTAGTCGGAAACTGACATCTTGCACCATTTTTATGAACAGGCAAGATGCCTGTTCTACAAACAAAGAGTCAATTGGATTGTGGGGTGGGCCCCAGAGCCCGCCCTCAAAAGCTTTATTGACTGTGCAAGATTCCTACTAAGCTACTTCCGCTTCCGGCTCAGCTTCAGGAGCATCAGGCACATCTTGCTTGATCGTCAAATAGCGAATCACATCCTCGCTCAGACGCATCGCGCGCTCCATAGGGAAAATTGCAGCGCCAGGAGCTGTGTAGTTCATTTGAACGTATACTCCGTCCCGGTGCTTGCCGATTTCATAAGCCAAACGACGCTTGCCGCGGTGCTGAGTTTCGATATTTTCAGCACCTTGATCGCGCAAAATAGTTTGATATTTCGCGATCGCCTGATCGGTCATTTCTTCACCCATATCTGGGCGCAGAATGTACATTGTTTCGTAAATAAACGGTTTCATGCCAAAAATCCCCTTATGGACAACAAGGCTTCTCGCGAAGCAAGGACTTACAATCATATCCCAAACATGAACAATTTCCAAACTCAAAAACCAAATTCCCCAAACACAACTCCCTCCCAGTGGAAAACCCTGTGGATGTATAGCATGATGAGTGCGATCGCCCTTTTAATGCTATTCCCCTTGTTGTGGCTGCTCAGCACCTCCCTCAAATCCCCAACCGAAAACATCTTTCAATTTCCCCCGCAACTTTGGCCACAACAGCCAACCCTGCAAAACTTCATCAAAGTTTGGCAAACCAACCCCTTCGGGCGCTACCTATTCAACAGCACCCTCATCGCCACCCTCACAGTTAGCATCAACGTCCTCTTTTGTGCCCTCGCCGCTTATCCATTAGCCCGGATCAACTTTCGCGGCCGCGAAGCCATATTAATTACCATCATTTCCACAATCATGATTCCCTTCCAAATCGTGATGATTCCCCTATATGTATTGACAGTACAACTAGGACTAAAAAATAGTTATTTAGGCGTAATCTTTCCCGGATTAGCATCAGCCTTCGGCATATTTTTACTGAGACAAGCATTCCTCGCAGTTCCCAAAGAACTAGAAGAAGCCGCCCGCATCGACGGCTGTAGCGAACTAGGTATTTGGTGGCACATCATGATTCCAGCAATTCAGCCAGCATTAGTCACATTAGGAATTTTCGTATTTATCGGTTCTTGGAGCGACTTTTTGTGGCCACTGCTAGTTTTAGACAGACCAGAATATTACACATTACCCCTAGGAGTCGCCAATTTATCCGGGACATTTTCCTTAGATTGGCGTTTAGTTGCGGCGGGTTCCATTATTTCCATTGTACCAGTTTTAGGACTATTTTTGATATTGCAAAAATACATTGTACCCACAGAAACAGCCACCGGAGTTAAAGGATAAAATCAACATCAAAAATCTGCCTTTATCCGCGTTCATCTGCGGTTAAAAAACTCTTTCCATCCAAATTCCCCTTATCTAGGAGTAAAAACCGCACTAGGATAAGCAATACGCTTATGATTGAACTGTTCCCAAACCCGCACAAAAATCTCCGCAATTAGAGCCATATCCTCCCGCGTCAAACCCGAATCAACCAACTGATTATCCTGCCAGCGAGCCCTCAAAATCTTATTAACCATGTTCAAAGCCTCTTCATGGCTGGCATCCTTGAGCGATCGCAAAGCCGCCTCACAAGAATCCGCCACCATCAAAATCCCCGTTTCCCGCGACTGCGGAATTGGCCCATCGTAGCGAAAATCCTCCTCCCTCACTTCACGAGTTTTAAATTTCAATTTTGGACTTTTAGCATTGGTTAAAGTATTCTTTAAATCTGCTGTTTCAAGAGCCGCCTCTTGAGCCGCCTCTTGAGCCGCCTCTTGAGCAACTTCAAGAGCCGCCTCTTGAGCAGCAATTTGCAGCGCTTGGTGATAGAAATACGCGATCAACATTGTTCCTTGGTGTTCCGGGATAAATGCCTGAATCGTTTTAGGTAATCGATGCTTGCGCGCCATCACCAACCCTTCGCTAACGTGCTTTTTAATCAGATCAGCACTCGCCCAAGGGTCATTCATTTCATCATGTTTATTGACGCCGCCCATTTGATTTTCGCAAAATCCGATCGGATCGTGCATTTTTCCAATATCGTGGTATAATGTCCCAGTCCTAACCAGCTCCACATTGCAGCCGAGTTCCCGCGCCGCCGCCTCCGCTAAACTAGCCACAAACAGCGTGTGCTGAAAAGTCCCCGGAGCCTCCGCAGCCAACTTCTTCAACAGCGGGCGGTTGGGATTAGCCAATTCCGCCAGTCGGATCGGTGTAATCAAGTCAAAAACGTGTTCTAAATAAGGGCTCAAGCCGATCGCCACAACACTCCAAGCCAAACCGGCTAAACCTTGGGAACCCACGCTACCGAGCAAAACGTACCAAATTGAACCCGAAGCAGCGCTGGCAATTAAAGTCCCCAGGAGATAAACCATGCTCTGAGTTAAGCCGATCGCCACGCCCAAAAGAGCCAATTCCTCGCGCGATCGCAGCCGCCCCGACATGAAAGCACCCAGCAATCCCGCCGCCGCGCTAGCCACCAAATGGATCAAGTCAAGTTCCAAGCCAATGGGTAGCACCACCGACAGCAGCCCCACCACAGTCACTCCCACCGCCGAACCGTAGAAGCCACCGGCTAATATGCCGATCGCAGGCAAACTCGTCCAAGGCAGCCCCAAACTCACCAGCACCGGCGCGCTCAAAGTCAACAACAACAGCAGCAAATGATCTCTCCGGCGCAAGCGGTAATGCCTCTCTACCAGCAGTACGATCGCAATGGCCCCACCGACTAAGCACACAAACCCCGCCAGCCCCAGCCAATTCACTCCCCGCCTGCTTAAACCAAAATAATCCAGCAACACGAAATCTTGCCCAGAAATGATCTCTCCTTCTGCCACAATTGTCTCGCCTTGCTCCACGACGATCGTCACCGGTTTCACCTTTTTCGCAGCCAATTCAGCTAGCTGTTTGGTTCCCTCGGGATCTCTAACCAGATTTGGCTGCAAAATCGCCGTTAAAGCCTCAACCGCCAAAGCTTGGGAAACAGAAGGCACTCGCTCCCTGACTTGCAGTCTCGCCGCTTCCTTCAAAACCTCTTTCGGCAACCCCTGGGGAATACCTTGAGCCAGCATCATTTTTGCCGCCAAACTGATACCCGTTTGGGTTTCTTGCCAAGCTGCATCGGACAAATCAAACAGCGAAGTATCGTAAATTAGTCCGTACCCGGAAACTGATTGTTTGGCCATAGCATCCAAAGTATTGAGATAGCGCCTGCGAGCTAAGTCGATACTGTCTGTCAGGCTTTTGAATTCTGATGCAGTGACCGATCGACTGTAAGCTTGCAGTTGAGCCACAGCATCCTGCTGAGATTGGTTCGCCGTCTGTACACGAGTTCCCGGCGACTCCCAACTCAACCGCCCAGAAGTTGCACCGCCGTCACCCACTTGCGCCAAAATCGATCGCCACTCCCACTCCGCACAGCCCCGCAGGTAAAGCTGAACCGCCGTTGAGAGGATCGAAGAGGACACCAACGGAAACGATCCCGCAGCAGAGCGCAGTTCGTTGCCCTGTTGCAAAAATAGTTGCAATTCTTGATAAATTTGGCGATCGACCCCCGGATCTAGCCTCAAGATCGCTACAGCCCCTATCCGCGCATTTGTCCGCTGCTCTTCTGTCGTTTTGTAATCCGCAATGCTTGCTGTCCGTGGTGCCTTAATCGTTTGAGGAGATAAGGTTCCCACATCCAGTTTCGGCTGGTTATAGAAGCGGTGCCCAAGAGTGCTGCTGAGGGAAACTACTGCTATCAGCAGCAATAGGGGGGAACGGGCTGGATTTTTGAGGTACGATTTGGAAGTTTTACTTTGAGAAGGAGTAAAACTATCAAGTCGAGCGGAAGTCGAGCGCAGCCAACCGTTCAGGAGACTCCCGCCTGGGCGATCGAGATCTGCTTTCATGCCACCATTGTGCATCTTAGCAATGTGTTGCCGCAGCGAGCGCCCAGGCCCTAGCTGCTCAATCTGCCGCATCAACGAGGAGAGCGTATTCATTTATCGGAAAATTGGGTTGAAAACCCCGTGCTTGTAGCACGGCTTGACGTTTTGTGCTAGAATATACATGGTCAATGACCCACCCGCGACGATGGAGACATCAACCCTAACCACAAAGCTTGGGAAAAATCGCAACGGGGCAGAAAAATCGGTAGACCGGGAGGCATAGGATGGGGCAATGGTAAACATCCCTTGAATCAAGACAATCCGTAAGAATTCCTTTTTGCTATTCGATACATAAGAACCGCGCTCGCTAGCGGGAATAGTCTGGGTCGCGAACATAAGACCATAAAACTCCTTGTGGGTGGAGGCATTTGCTAGGTCGCAGAAACCGATCCTTCACTTCGTTCAGGACGAGGTTTGGGAATCCCCGACCGTTCACGGCGGGGAGGATGTCAATCAGCAGCTTTGTCAGACCTAGGGGCATCGGCATTGCCGTGCCCTCTCTTGGTTCTACTTCTGGTTTCCTTTCCATCCCAATCTTTAATTTGGATTTTTTTATTTTTAATTATCCCTCTCCCTCCCATTCCCCTGGTTAATTGTTATTTGCTGGTTTGCCAACCTCTATAAAACTTCGACCTATTTTTGATTCAAATCCAGTTTGAATCTGGATTTATCCCTACTTAAAATCTCACAAATTTATATTTTATGCGGTCTAATTACATAAGGTGCTGTCACCACCCGAAACCGGGCTGCCGATCGCACGCCGTCGTCGGGAGTGTAAACTCCAGCCCAAACAGCAAACAGGTTATTTGCTAACTCTACAATTGAAGCATCACTGCTGGTTCCCCAGACCGAGGACTCTCTACCCTCATCTGGCACCAGCCATTCAACCCCAGCTCTTGGTGCCTGTCGCCATTCTACAGGAATCGCGACAGTACCGTTGTACGCTCCAGACAAAGCTCCCGTCAGAGCACAGGTTAATTGCCCAGCACCACACCGCGCAGCCCGGACAACGGACAACCGCAAGTCTTCTGGGGTGCTCAGAAAGCAGTAAAAAGCGATCGCGATCGGGATGAAACTTGCAGGGTTGACAATTGAGTTTGTTTGTGATTTTTTTTCACCCTCACTCTGCCTTGTTTGCCAAGCTGTTCCGCTCTTGCAGAGGTGATTTACGGCTCTTTCTAAATCGGCTTCCTGTTCTAATAGCATTTGTACTTGGGAAAGCAGCTCTGTTAAGGCATTATCGGTTCCCAGGTAAGTAATTGTGTTCACAATTGCTGTGGCGGGGTCAAGTTTGTCTTTGAGCGATCGGGCGATCGCGTAGCCTACTGCCAAAACTCCTGTTTCCCATTCTGGCGCGTTTTGGTTCTGCCACACCTCTGTCGCTAGCATGAGTTTTTCTCGCAACTTGGCTTGATTTTCATGAAAAAACATAGCTGCTGGTAACGCAGCCACCGCAGCTTCACCAGGGTGCAGTATGCTTTGACATTCCGCAATCTGCTGCTGGTAATGTTCTGAGGAGGCAAATACTTCCCAAGTGTCACGCCAATCTTTTAAATCTAAACCATTGCACCGAATTAAACTTTTAGCACAAGCAACAGCAAGCCTCCCGCACTCGGATGAGTTTTTGCCAATTTGGACTTTGCCATTCACAGACTTCAATTCCGACATCATCCCATTTAGCGGCAACTTTTGGTGTTTAGTCAGCTTGACAATCTGCCACAATTCTGCTGTTTGGGGGGAAATACCCAGGAGTTGGCTTTGGTATCGATCGCCGATCAAGTCTCCTAAAGCCGAGCCCAGTAAGACTCCTTGAAACTTGCTTAACAGGGAATGGCGCATATTTGTTATTTGTTATTTGTTATTTGTTATTTGTTATTTGTTATTTGTTATTTGTTATTTGTTATTTGTTATTTGTTGTTTGTTGTTTGTTGTTGGTTATTTGTTGTTGGTTATTTGTTGTTGGTTATTTGTTATAGCAACCAGGTTCCACCGGACGTTATTAATTCCTGAAACCCTTGCGGGGAATTGCCCGATCGCATCGACTTCTTCCTTCTTCCTTCAACATCTGACTTCTGACTCACGCTCGATAATTAATCCGTGTATCCGTGTCAAAATCCCTGTTCTTGCTTCTTGCTTCTTCCTTTTTCCTTCCAGAGCCGGCTATATTTTTGAAATCTGTTTACTTTGAATTAAGCCCAAACATATAAGGGCTGGCTTCTTCATCAAAAAACCTACCCTCATCCGACGATCGCCATCATCGGTAAATTTTTAATTTTTATTCAAGTGACTAACTAGAGCTTGCAGCCCTAGGCGATAACTATCTGAGCCAAAACCGCTGATTTGCCCGATCGCCACCGCTGCTATAAACGAGTGGTGCCGAAAAGCTTCCCGCCGATAAATGTTGCTCAGATGAACTTCTACCGCAGGGAGATTCACCGCTGCGATCGCATCTCTAATTGCCACACTCGTATGAGTATAAGCTCCAGCATTAATCAACAAACCTTGATGGTGCCCTAACATCGAGTGAATGGAATCCACCAAGACTCCTTCGTGATTAGACTGCTGGATTGAGACTTTCACCTGGAGCAATTGGGCTTCTTGCTCTAGCAAATTGTTGATCTCATTTAAAGTTGCAGAACCATACATTCCAGGTTCTCGCTGACCCAATAGATTGAGATTAGGGCCGTGCAGTACCAGGATATTTAACAATTTTCAAAATTCCAGCGCCACAAAAATTTTGAGAGTTTTGATTTTAGGTTTAGAACCAGTTTCAAATCTCAAGTCTCAAACCTCAAATCCAGTCCAGACTACCCGCGATATCTCGGTTGGTTGACTGGAATCGGAATAGGTTCCAGTTCCGGTTGAGCCTCTGGATTCAGCAGTCCTTCTATCAGCTTGCGAACCCATTCTTTAATTTGTTCCAGCACCTTTTCAATGTCTTCCATTGAACGGATAGCTCCTTTTTTTTTATGGTCTTGATTTCTGAACCGACGGCGAAATCTCTGAAAATAAGCAAGCCCAACTTTGAAAGCCAGAGTCAAACCTGCTTTCTCTCGGGATGTTGTTTTGAGCAACGGAGAGAGTCAGTGTATTTGCAAATCAGTCTTACCTTATTATCATAACGAATCTTTACAGATAATCAAGAGGAAAGTCGAAAATTGCCGCACTCTTTCGGCATGAAGAACATTAAATAAATCTTAAGATCGTTTTTAACTATTGACAATTGACAATTCGCTGGATACTTTCTAGCATTTGGTCAACAATACTCTTCGATCACATACCGGCGGAGTCGATCGAGAGCCGTACAAATACTGAGATTTCTAATCCAATCGCGGCCTCGCGCATCGCCGAAGCGGTATTCAAAACTGTGGGAATCGCCATTTGGCCCCGCTAAACCGATATAAACCAGTCCGACAGGTTTAGCGTCAGTGCCACCTCCTGGCCCGGCGATGCCTGTAATGCTCAATCCCCAACTGGTATTAAGACTAGCGCGCACTCCCGCAGCCATTTGTTTTGCAACTTGGTGGCTGACAGCACCAAATTCAGTTAAATCTTCCGGCTTGACATTTAATAATTTTTCCTTAACCCGATCGTCATAGGAAATCACCCCGCCCAAAAAGTAGCCCGAACTGCCGGCAATACCAGTCAGCATCGCCCCCAATCCTCCTCCCGTGCAGGATTCAGCTACGCTGAGAGTTTCCCCGCGATCGAGTAACAATTGGCCGACAGTAGAAGCGAGGGTATCGGTATCAGCACCGTAACAATCTAAACCGGCGATTTGTCGCAACTGTTGTTCGATCGGCTCAATCAAGTTTTTCGCCGATGCTTCCGATTCAGCGCGAGCCGAAATTCGCAGTTTCACCTCGCCATGATTGGCGTAGGGAGCAACAGTAGGATTAGTTAAATTGAGAAAATCATCTACTTTTTCGGCGAGGGCCGACTCAGCAATGCCCCAAAATTTCAATGTGCGGCTGTAAATAGTTCCCCTGCACCATCCCTTATTTTTCAGGTAAGAAACGGCGGTTTCTCGCCACATCAAGTGCATTTCCGCCGGTACGCCGGGAAATGTCATCACTGTCACGTTGGGCACCGGTTGCCAAATAATCCCCGGTGCAGAACCGCTGCGGTTGGGCAAAATATCCGCACCTTCGGGAATTAAAGCTTGTTTGCGGTTGCTGGGGCTCATGGTTCGCCCCCGCTGAGCAAATTTTTGTTCGATGTCGGCGATAATTTCCGGCCTTTCGATTAGGGGAACGCCAAAAAAATCGGCGATAGTTTCGACGGTGAGGTCGTCTGGTGTCGGGCCGAGGCCTCCTGTAAACAACAGTAGTTGCGATCGCCCTACAGCTATTTCTAACACCTGTTTGATGCGATCGGGATTGTCGCCCACCACTGTTTGATAGTAGTGAGGAATTCCCAAACTCGCTAACTCCTTGGCTAAAAACTGGGAATTGCTATTGAGAATATCGCCTAACAGCAATTCAGTGCCAACACAAATAATTTCAGCAACCATTCAATTTGATTTTAGATTTTGGATTTTAGATTTTGGATTGGGCAATTGGGCATCGGGCATTGGGCATCGGGCCGAAAAGCATTGGGCATTGGGCATTGGGCATGGGGCATGGGGCATTGGGAATTGGGCATTGGCAATTGGGCCGAAAAGCATTGGGCCTTGGTGATTAGAACAAACAACTAACAACCAACAACTAACAACTAATGACTAACAACTAATGACTAACAACTAATGACTAATGACTAATGACTAATGACTATCTTGCGTGCCTCCAAACTTTCCAGCTAGCATATCCCAGCAAACTTGTCGCTCCCATTGCATAAATTATGCCGCTGGGAATCGAAAAAGCTAGGGCTAAACTTCCTACCCACAGCGTTAGGGCGTAAATAAACAAAACCGCAAATCTATGGGATAATCCTGCATTTAGCAGTCGGTGGTGGAGGTGGCGTTTGTCAGCAATAAACGGGGATTTGCCGTTGCGGAGTCGATCGAGAATTACTGCGGACATATCTAAAATCGGTACAGCTAAAATTAAATATGGTAGCAATACAGAAGTTATAGCCGTAGTTTTAACTAACCCAATTACTCCAACTCCGGCGAGAGTAAAGCCGATAAAATAAGCGCCTCCATCTCCCATAAAGATTTGAGCCGGATTGAAGTTGTAGCGCAGAAATCCCAAGGTTCCGCCAGCTAAGGCTGCTGCAATTAGGGCCGCCGCTGGTTGGTTCATCGACAGACTGACAATCAGCATCACAACTGCTGCAATCCCTGAAACTCCAGCAGCTAAACCGTCCAAACCATCTATCCAGTTGATGGCGTTGGCCATACCGACGAGCCAAATTACGGTAATTGGCAAACTCAGCCAGCCCAGATCTGTCAGCCCCAGGGAGGGAACTGTGAGAAACTCAATTTGTACGCCCGCGTACCAAGCGATGCTGGATACGCCAATTTGCATGAGCAAGCGTTTTAATGCCGAGAGCGAAAATAAATCGTCTGCTAAACCGATGAGGAAGAATCCGATGCCGCCGAGGGTGACTCCCCAAATTTCGTATTCGTCTTTGGGATTGAGAACTTGTCCGCTAGCATCGATGAAGCCTCCTGAGAGCCAGACAATTAGGAGGGCTATGATAGTGCCGAGAAAGATGGACACTCCTCCCAAGCGTACCATCGGGCGCTTGTGGACTTTGCGATCGCCTGGTCGATCGACTCGCCCGCTCTTGAGACCAATTTTTTTGACTATTGGCGTACTCCAGAGGACGAAGATCGCCGAAACGATAAAGGCTAGTAGGTGGTACAACAGATGGTGAGGCATCTGAAATTAGTAAAGTAGTGTCGGGCAATTAGGCTTTCAGGCAGAGTCTACTACATTTTAGATGGCTTGTCACAAGGAAACATCTTTGAATAGCGACTGGGGGTAAGTTCGCCGGAGAGTTGTGAGTTGCTAGTTGCGATCGGCTCGTGATGTTTTTTTTACCGATCGCTCTCTAATTAACAGCAGTTTATTGACAACTGGCGATCGAGACTGATTAATTTATTAATCGAGCGGGGATTTTTTTTAATCCCTCGAAAGGGGCTGGTCGATCGAGAACTTTCGCTACCGACAAATATCTGCGATCGAATTCGCCCCACCCGACAAATATTATTGATTAAAACTGCCCCTCCGACCAAGATCTTTAGTAAAAACCGGAAGCCAAAAGCCAGCAAGCAACACTCAAAATTCTCCTACTGTTTTACCCCTTTACCTGTCTACACACAACTACCAATTCCCCATCACTGATCAGGACAATTAGGCCAAGGCCGGCACTTTCGAGTACAGGTGCGGATATAAGGGGAAGCGTGAGCACAGTGCTGCTACCCGCCGCAGGCACTCGGCTGCAACGCTTTCATCTTCAGGATTTAACAGTCGATCGGCAATAATATTACCAATCTCGGTAAATTCTGTAGTTCCCATGCCCCTGGTTGTCATCGCTGCCGAACCAAGTCTCAAACCGCTGGTAACAAAGGGCGATGCTGGATCGAAAGGCACGGTATTTTTATTAGCTGTAATATTCACACCGCTGACTAATTGGTCGGCTCGCTTGCCTGTCATGTTGACCGATCGCAAATCAACTAGCATTAAATGATTGTCCGTGCCACCAGAAACCAGTTTTAAACCCCGCTGTTGCAACTGTGCAGCTAAAGCGCGGGCATTTTCAATTACTTGACCAGAATAAGTTTTAAATTCTGGCTTTAATGCTTCGCCGAAAGCTACTGCTTTACCCGCAATGACGTGTTCCAAAGGTCCGCCCTGAGTACCAGGAAACACCGCTTTATCGAACTTTTTGCCTAGTTCCGGGTCATTTGTCAAAATCAAGCCGCCTCTGGGCCCGCGCAGGGTTTTGTGAGTGGTAGTGGTGACTGCATGACAGTGAGCCAGAGGGTTCGGGTGGTGGCCTGTGGCGACTAACCCGGCGATGTGGGCGATGTCGGCTAGCAGATAGGCTCCGATTTCGTCGGCGATCGCTCTAAATTTCTCAAAGTCGATAATTCGCGAATAAGCTGAGTAGCCGCAAATTAGCAATTTGGGTCGATTTTCTTTGGCCAGTGCCAAAATTTCGTCGTAGTCTAACTGTTCTGTTTCTTTGCTGACACCGTAGTGAAAAGCTTTGAACCATTTGCCGGATACGTTGACCGGTGAGCCGTGGGTTAAGTGTCCGCCGTGGGACAAATCCATGCCCATAATGCCGTCCCCAGGCTCTAGCAAGCTCAAAAACACTGCAAAGTTGGCTTGAGCGCCGGAGTGGGGCTGGACGTTGGCGTGGGCTGCTCCAAATAGCTGTTTGGCGCGGTCGATCGCGATTTGCTCGATGCCGTCAATAAATTCGCAGCCGCCGTAGTAGCGTTTCCCTGGTAATCCTTCGGCGTACTTATTTGTCAGCACAGAGCCTTGAGCTGCCATTACCGCCGCCGAGGTAAAGTTTTCGCTGGCTATGAGCTCTAGATGATCTCGCTGGCGCTGGAGTTCTTG
Source organism: Microcoleaceae cyanobacterium UBA9251 (assembly GCA_003542015.1). Taxonomy (GTDB): domain Bacteria; phylum Cyanobacteriota; class Cyanobacteriia; order Cyanobacteriales; family Microcoleaceae; genus Microcoleus. The sequence continues at coordinate 13,689 of DPLL01000452.1, forward strand.
CCCGATTAAATCGGAAATTAGCGGATCGGTTTTGGAAAGAAAGTCTAAGTTAGAGTCCGTCATTCGATTTTAGATTTTAGATTTTGGATTTTGGATTTTGGATTGACCCCACGGATCGAGTCGGGGGCTTGAGAATTTGAGATTTTAGATGCAAGGATTGATTCCACGGATCGATCCGGGGGCTTGTACCACCAAGAAATTCTTGGTCACAATAATCAACCTCTTCAGAAATTGGGGATTGGGAATTTGCGATCTTTTAAGATACTACTGATTTCGCCCCATTGACATAAATATTACATTGTGTTCAGGTTAAGCCCTTTGGCCCAAAGTCATGACATACAATGTAATCACTGGTATGAAACCTGCCGGAGGTATCAAATGTTAGTCATTTTAATGGAAAATCAGATGCTTGCCCCTCAGTGTGTTTGCCAAGGTTGTTTGCTGGCCGATCGCACTGGCCAACCGCGCTGGAGTGGTGGAGAGCTCCGCTGTGGCCATCCGGTTAGCAAACCTACGGAAAATTTGCCCGATCGGTACGAGTGTCAAATGGGCTTCACGATCGCTAATATTAAATAATCATCGGGCATGGGGCATGGGGCATGGGGCATGGGGCCTAAAAGCATCGGGCATCGGGAATTGGGCATGGTGACTATTTAACCCAACTTGATATAAGTATCCCTGAATCTACTCCGCTCTGAGTGTGGGCAAATTCCGGGCGAGTCGGAACACAAACCCTGCTACCAGAAAATTGGGGTTAGAGCCTCTCCCTTCTAGGGGGACTTTCTCCATATTTTTAGAGGAAGTCAGGCATTCCTATGATAAATGTGTTATCATAGGAACAGGAGGAAAAGAAGATGCTTGTTCTCGAATTCAAGGCTTACGCAAAACCATGTCAGTTTCAGGCGGTCAATGAAGCGATTAGAATTGGTCAATTCATTCGCAACAAATCGATTCGCACGACTGATGGACGGTGGCGCTAAATCTTGGCTCGATCTTTCTAAGTATTGTGCGATTTGGGCGTCTGAATTTGACTTTGCCAATAAGTTAGGTGCGATGGCCAGGCAGGCTAGTGCAGAAAGAGCATGGGCTAGTATTTCCCGCTTTTACGATAATGTTAAAAAAGGCATCAAAGGTAAAAAAGTTGGGTTTCCTAAATTCCAGAAAGACTGTCGTTCTGTTGAGTACAAAACTAATTCTTGGAAGCTCTCGGAAGATAGGAAATCAATCACCTTTACCGATAAGTGTGGAATTGGTAGACTGAAGTTAAAAGGTACTCGCGACTTAAATTTCTATCAACCAGACCAAATTAAGCGGGTACGGTTGGTTAAACGAGCAGATGGATATTACGTCCAGTTTTGCATCTCTGTAGATAGACTGGAAACCGCTCCAATGACAGGAAAAACAATTGGATTAGATGTGGGATTGAAAGAGTTTTATACTGATTCAAATGGCGAAACGGCTCCTAACCCTAGATTTCTGCGTAGAGGTGAAACGCGGTTAAAACGTGCCGGGCGTCTTGTAAGCCGGAAAGTCAAGGGTGGGTCAAATCGCCGCAAAGCCAGAGTGATTTTAGGTAAGCGACATCTCAAAATAAGTAGACAGCGTAAAGACCATGCTATCAAATTGGCAAGGTGCGTAATCACGTCAAACGACGTAGTAGTTTAGGTCGATTTGAGAGTGTCTAACCTGGTGAAAAATCATTGTCTGGCCAAGTCAATCAGCGATGCTTCTTGGTATCAGTTCAGAGTGTTCTTAGAATACTTTGGGAAAGTGTTTGGTCGGATTACCATTGCGGTAAATCCTACATACACCAGTCAAGAATGCAGTAATTGCGGGGAAGTCGTTAAAAAATCTCTATCCACTCGAACCCATGCTTGTCAGTGTGGGTGCGAGATGGATAGAGATCATAATGCCGCAATTAATATCCTTAATCGCGGGATAGGTACGACGGGGCACGTCGGAACTTCGATCCAAGAAAGATCGTAAACGCTTAGGGAGATTGGATCTCTGGATCGGGTGCAGCAATGTTCTTGATTTAAGTCCGGTCTAAGAACTAAGAATCCTCACGCCTTCAGGCCCAGGAGTGTCAATGCGTTATCCTGAATTTAATGGGAATTGATAGTTAGTCGATCGACTCAGGAGAGTTCATTATGACTTGGCGCGGCTCTACAACTGTTTCAGACCGGATTTTTGCTTGTTTGCCTTATTTGCTACCACTAATTGACGGGCTGGCGTTTGGCCAGTTTCTGTTTGAACAATTTCCTGTCCTCCAACTGTTGTTGATACCCCTAGATCCCTTGAGGCAAATTTATAGTTTGCCCTTCGCTAGCTTGGTTATTTTCTTTGCCCTGTATTTAGGGGTGGTTAGAAACGAAGACATTAGTCACTTCATTCGCTTTAATGCGATGCAGGCGATTCTTTTAGACATTGTTTTGATGTTGTGTGGCCTGGTTTTGCCGATTTTAGCTAAGAGCTTTCAAATCACATTTATTGCAGAAACTCTGTATAATATGGTGTTTTTGGGAGTTTTGGCTGCATTTTTCTATGCGGTCGTTCAATCTGCCTTGGGACGCTATGCAGAGATTCCGCCGATTTCGGATGCGGTTTATATGCAGGTACGATAGTCATTAGTCATTAGTCAGCAGTCATTAGTTAGTTGTCTTTGAAGCCAATGTAGGTTGGTTAGATTGTTGGCAATAACTAATGACTCACAATTGACGACTGATTAATAATTCAAATCAATAATTGAACGCTGACTAACAACTAACAACTAATGACTAACAACTAATGACTAATGACTAATGACTAATGACTAATGACTAATGACTAATGACTAATGACTAATGACTAATGACTAATAACTGTATTTTCAAGGCTGCCAATACCTTCTATTTCAATGCGGACTCGATCGCCTATTTGCAGCGGCCCTACTCCTTGCGGCGTTCCTGTCAGGATCACATCACCGGGAATTAGGGTCATGATTTGACTGATGTAAGAGACGAGAAAATCTGGGGAAAATACCATGCGATCGATGCGATCGGATTGTACCGGGCGATCGCTATCATTGATAAAAGTCTGCAATTGTGCAGCGGGACTCAATTCGCGGACAATCCAAGGCCCAAGGGGACAAAATGTATCGAAACCTTTCGCCCGCACCCACTGGTTGTCCCGCTTTTGCAAATCTCTGGCTGTGATGTCATTGGCGATCGTATAACCCCAAATTTTGCCCTGTGCTTGTTGTGGAGTGCACTGAGCACAATATTCGCCAATTACCAGGGCCAATTCTCCCTCGTAGTCTACTCTCTCGGACTGATGTGGATAGCGAATCGCCCCACCTGCGGGAATCACAGCCGTGGGAGGCTTGAAAAAAAGTAGGGGTTCTTCCGGTACAGGAGTTCCCATTTCGGCGGCGTGGTCGCTGTAATTTTTGCCGACGGCTATAATTTTGCTGGGAGAGCAAGGGGCGAGAAGTTGGTAAGTATCTGGTGGGATTTCCAAGTCAGTGGGTTGTCCTTTCAACCAGGGAGGTGCATCAAGTACCTGAACGCTGCGGCTCAGTTGCAGTAAACCGTAATGGATTTGTCCTTGTGCTGTTTGAACTCGAACGTAGCGTGAGGCCATAGTATTTTGGATTTTAGATTGTAGATTTTAGATGACCGCTTTCTGTACAAATGCCGTGCAGCGGTTGATCCCAGGAGTCAACAGGGAGTTGGGCGATCAAGGCAAATTCAAAGATCATGCCGATCGCCACTTTTGATTCCCACTCGGCTTTACTCAACATTCTGTCATAATAGCCACCGCCGTAACCCAAACGATAGCCGCGCAAATCGCAACCTAGGGCTGGTATCAGTATTAAATCTACTTCTGATTGGTCTATTTTAGGAGCATCAGGCAGTGGTTCGAGAATGCCATAGATGCCGGTGTGTAAAGCATCTCCGGGCTGCCAGATGTGCCAGGAGAGGTCTTTGCCGACACAGCGGGGAAATCCCCATTTTTGAGGGGTGGTAAATAATGGACTTAAATCTGGTTCTTGGCGAAAACTGAAGTAGGCGAGGATGGTTTTTGCTTGGGTGAATAGGGGCGAGTTTTGTAGGTGGTTGCAGATGCGATCGCTCTTTTCTCTCCATGCTTCTGGTGATAGGGATTTGCGGGTTTGAAGGAGCGATCGTCTTAATTCTGTTTTA
>DPLL01000088.1 GCA_003542015.1 Microcoleaceae cyanobacterium UBA9251
CCCGTCCTTTTAGGACGGCTTTTTGGTGTTTAAAGACTTGATATAGTCTCTCAAGACCTCAGCCATTGAAACATTAAGAATTGCTGCGTATTCTTTAAGTCTTTGGTATTCAATCTCGTTCACGTTAAATTGTATCTTTTTTTCTCTTGACATATTCTAAGATTAACTCTATAATTAGAGTATATNNTTAAGATATCGCTATCGAATCTACCCAACTAACCAGCAAAAATGGCAATTAGCCAAATTGTTTGGTTGTTGTCGTGTAGTTTGGAACGATGCCCTAGCTTTTTGCCAAGAGCAGTATATAAAAGGAGAGAAAAAACCATCATATAGTGATTTGTGTAGAATACTTACTCAAACCAAGAAAACTGAGGAAAAAGAATGGTTAGGAGAGGTTTCTAGTGTACCTTTGCAACAGAGTTTAAAACATTTAGATCAAGCTTATTCTAATTTCTTTAATTCTTGTAAAGGTAAACGGAAGGGGAAAAAAGTTAAGTCGCCTAGATTTAAAAAACGTAGATCCAAGCAATCAGCAAGATTTACTGAGAATGGATTTCAGCTAAGAGAAAACCGAAAAATATACTTAGCTAAAATAGGTGAAATTGAAGTAATTTGGAGCAGGGAATTACCCTTCGACGCTCAGGGCAAGCCAGCAAAACCATCATCAGCAACAATTCTTAAAGATAGCGCTGACAGATATTTTGTGAGTTTTGTAGTTGAGTTTAATCCTCAACAATTACCTAAGAATGATAATTCTGTAGGAATAGATTTAGGAATAACAGACTTTGCTACTTTAAGTAATGGTAAAAAGATCAAATCTCCTAAACCTTTAAAGAAAAGATTGAAAGGATTAAGAAAATTATCGCGTAATCTTTCTCGAAAACAAAAAGGGAGTAAAAGAAGGGAAGTAGCTAGAAAAAGATTAGCTAAACTTCACGCCAAAGTTAAAGATACCAGAACCGATTTTCTTCATAAGTTATCAACTAAGATTATTCGTGAAAACCAAACAATAGTCTTAGAAGATTTGAATGTTTCAGGTATGATGAAAAATCGCAAATTGTCCCGTGCTATTTCTGATTTAGGATGGCGTAGTTTTAGAACTATGTTGGATGCTAAGTCGGTAATATGGGCGTGATTTTCGGATGATTGATAGATGGACTCCCACTTCTGGGACCTGCTCTTGCTGTGGTTTTCGCGGTGGCAAAAAAGAGTTAAATGTTAGAGAGTGGATTTGTCTTAATTGTGGCAGTTCTCACGATAGAGATGTTAACGCGGCAATTAATATTAAGGTCGCCGGAGGGCATTCGGAGACTTTAAACGGACGTGGAGGCAGACGTAAGACTACCGCCAAGGTAGCAGTAGCCCGTGAAGCGTCAACCCAACCAGAATTTAAGCAGTTGTCAATTTTTGATCTGCTTAAATAGATGGAATCCCCGTACCTTTAGGTCGGGGTGGATGTCAACTCAAAAAAAAGGGCGATTTTTTTATATTTTATTGAAAAAAATATAATTTCTGGAAGGAACCGCAGAGGGCGCAGAGGGCGCAGAGAAAGGAAGAAAGAGAGAGAATGGGTATTGCGGGCGATTTTGCATAAACTTTACTGCGGTCGCTGCTTTGCTTGAGACGGGGGCGGCTGTTTTTGGCTGTTGCTAGTTTCTGCAATCGCCAAGATGCTGAGGAGCAGGTGAGGGCTTTGGGCTGGTTGATGCGATCGGGTATATTTGAAATTATGTTCCTGGATGGACGGGTGGTCAGAAACCGGGTTTTTTCTGAAAAGACGAGTTATAGCCGTAGAAATGGCAAAAAACCCGGTTTCTTTGATTTTGATCGTAAGTCCCTAAATCCGAAATCCGAAATCCAAAATCCAAAATTGCATAAATCTACTCCCAGGATTGTAATTGAAGAATCCAATGCTGCACGAAAGCGGTAATGCGATCGCGCCGAGTTTCAAAAGTAGCAGCAATCCAAATAAACACAATCCCAAAAGCCAAACCAATCGCCCATTTAATCAGCGGGTAATCAAAGATCAGAACTACCAACTGATAGAAAACATTGATTAAAAATATCCCTGTTCCCACAAACAAAAACGCCCGAAGTCGCAGTGACAAACCTGCTGCTATCGCGGCCAAACTCAAAGCTCCTGGAACCAAACCATTGTTCTGCTGTGTCAACAAAGGTATCCCGCAAATTAGCGCTGTTCCTAGCATTCGCAGATTGTGGCGCAGTGGTTTTTGTTCGGGTAATTTAAGAGTGCGATCGAACTGACTAATGTAAAGCAAAGAAAGTCCGAAAGGAGTAACATAAAACTCTGGCTGAGTCAATCCCATTTGCCAAAACCAGCGCAGCAATATCCAGTCAATTATTGCCACACTCACATAGGTAAAACGGAGTTGTTGCTTTTCCCAAGCGAGAAAAATATAGAATCCAGCAGCTATCACCAAACTAATCGGATAAAACTTAACGGGACTTTCCAAAATAGCCACCATTGGAATCAGGGAAGCGATGATTTTCCAGGGATTTTTCGACCAACCCCAACTTTCCCAAGGTAAAATGTAAATGAAATAGGCAAATAGAGAGGCGAGGGCGACTTTCCACGGCCCCAAGGGCCCAGAAATATACTTGACTAAAGGTGTATTTATCCAATAAAGCCGGATACCAAAGGCTTCTAGCCAACCTAAGTAAATCCAAATTTCTGCCCATTGGCGTTCGGGATTATTTCGCCCTTGCAAGAAAGCGTATTGAACTAATAAAGCACCCGTGACTAATCCTAAATTAAGACCAGATTTGATGACATTCGTAGAAGCTGAAATCAGCAGCCAACTGCTCACAACCCAGTGCAGGTGAGCGAATATTGTGATTTCGGAATTAGTTAAACGTAAATATTGGCTCAGCCAAGGAGATAAAAGGCGATAGATATATGTTAAAGTTGTGCCGAGGGTTGCGAGCAGGATTAAGCCATCGCCTTCATCTCCTCCTGGTGTTTGAAAAAGTTGATATAGTAGGGATTCGTATGCAGAAATGGATATACCAATTAATCCCAAATAAATCAGAGGTTTAAATTCTTGCTGCCGCCTACCAACTCCGATCGCAATTAAAGACGCACCTAAAACAGTTAAACCAGTCCAATTGGTAAAAGTGTGCGATCGCAAAATCAAACCCAACAGCCCGTAAACCAAAGGTATAACATGAACACTAGGTAAAATTGTGCGATCCTCTTCGAGGGCTTTCCTTCGGATCGCTTCGCTAACGCTAACGGGGTTTCGGTGTCTCCAGACATCACCCAATAATTGTGTGGATAATCCGAGAGCAATATTAGCAACTGCTAAATTAATTGTAGTGCGATCGACAAAACTCAAACCAACAGCAGTCAGCAACTCCAAACTCCAAGCTAAGGCATAAATTGCCCAAGGAGAAATTTGTCGATAACTGCGGTAAACAACAGCAGTAATTGTTCCCAAAGTAGCAATAAATACTTTAACAGATGACGGAAAAGCAAAGCTAGTGTCTGTGTATAAGCCAAAGGAATAAACAGTGATAATTGTCAACAGCAAGCTGGCGAGTAAGATAGCCCAACCATCTAAAGCTCGATCGTAAATTTCGGCGATTGGAGAAGGGGAAGGTAGGCGCTGTGCATAGCGAATCATCATATCGCGAAGCAACCACAAACACAAAAGAGTGATCGCCCCAGCAATTCCCCAATCCCAGCCAGACAAAAAACCTAATTGTAAAATAGATGCCGCTAGGAAGCTCAAGCCAAATCCCACGGTAATTGCTGCCGCTGACATCTCGACTAAAAAGTAGGTATTGACTAACATCAATACGGTTGCTAAACCCAAACCAATTAACCGACATCCCGGAAAATCAAAAGTCAGAAATTGTGCTAAAATTAGAGAGATCGAACTAAAGGTACTAGCAACTTGTCTGTGAGGCAATTCCGTATATTTGGCAACAGCAGTCAAAGCTAAAGGTGTGGCCAACCAGATTAAACTCCACTGAGGGGAAGTGGCAATAACTGAAAGAGCACTTTGCAACAGAATAAAGCTCAATCCGGCTAATACTAATCCCAAATACCACGCACTTTGGAAGCATGAAGGATGAAAGCGCAAAGACGGAGAATTTTCTTGAGAATTTGCTGTTTTCAGCTTGACAAAAAAGCCCCATTCAGCTACCATCAAAAGTAATAAAATAGCAGCCCAAATATCTGGAGTCTGGTTTCGGAGAAATAAGTCAATTACCGAACAGATTGCGGATAAACCAGTAATGTGTGTCAGGGAAACTAAACTTGTTGGATCTTGCTTTTGGCGAAGATCGGCAATAGGTGAGGAAATTTGACGGGAATTACTCGCAACTGCATATTTCCAAGTGATCCAACCTAAAGTTAAAGTAGAAGCTACTAAATTGAGCGATCGCAAATAGGGATTGACTAAACTAATAACAGTTAAAACACTCCCCAAACCAAGAGTAAGGTTTTCGCCAAAACTGGCAAGTTGAAACTTTTGCTGGCGGTAGATCCATTGCGTCGCACTTACCATTAAAATTAAATAAGGAAAGAGCAAAACACCCCACAACGCCCAAGGAGTTGACTGAGAATTGGTAATTTGAGTTAAAAATGTGACAAATTGTGTTTGAATTCCGACAGGAATCACCCGCCAAAACAGCAAAACAGTCTGAATTCCCACCCCGAAAAGCATCAGCAAATCAAACTTTTGCCAAAACCTGACTAAACGGTTGTAAAAAAACCCAATAGCCAAGGCGCTAACGGCGATCGCCTGTGTGGGCATTTCCGCCACGGAAACCAACCACCCCAAACCCAACAAACTCCCTCCGGCTAATTGCCAATTAAAGAAGTTGCTAGGATGATGCTGCGTGGATATATTGTTTGCAGTAGCTGAAGATTCTCCCAATTGCTGCCAATCCAGCCAAGCCAAAAGAGTACCGCAAATCCCCAAAGCTAAACCCATTTGAGCGATATCTACACCCTTGACAAATATCGCCCGATTAAGTAAAATACTTAATGAATAAACTACTAAAGCCGCTTTTTTGTAAGTAAGAAAATCTTGTTTTGAACCGAAAGCAGCAGTCAAATTTTCACTGGTTGTCTCGCGTTTTATAGATGGCAACGGTTGTTGTCGAACTTGATAAACTGTAGCGGCAGCAGTGCCCACCGTGCCCAAATAAACCGCCGCCAGTGAAAAGCCGGCAAATCCCCAGCCCCAGTGCAAATAACTCAATCCTAAATGATTTAGGGCGATCGATCGACTGACATTTTTTCCCGAATTTTTTTCATACTGATCTTTAATAATCCCCCTAGTCATCCAAGTTAAAATAATTGCGGCTGCGATGGCTACCCCCCAATCCCAAGGATACCGCCACAATCCAAAACTATCCATCGCCCAAAAATTGATCGGCACCAGTAATAGCGTCACAATTTGCAAAGTTTGAGCTGTCAAGTGTAAATTTTGCTGTTTTTTCGCCCAACTGCTAATCGCCCAAAAAGTTAAAGTATAAGCTAGTAAAACTGCATATTGTCCCGCCGCGGGAAATTTTTCCCACTGACTGGCTGCTAATACTCCAGAGGAGACAACTACCATGAAGACTCCTAAGAATAGCAGCCACACCACGCTAATTTCTGCCATGATCGAGTGCAGAACATCAGGGATTAAATTTGGAGTTTGAGGTGTTTGTGTGGGTGTAGAAACGTTTTTTAGGCTGTTAGGTAATGATTTAGATGTTGATAGGACAGGTACTTTTTGTGCTGGAAGTTGAGGGATCGATGAACTTGCAATTTCAGGGCGATCGACAGCAGGCTCTTTTAGCGGGCAAACTAGATACTGGCGGCACAACTGCTCAACCTCAGCGGGGGAGAGTAAACCCAGCCGCAGCCACGCATCTAAACCTGTCAATAACTCAGGATGGGATGCTAAGACGCTCAATTCAATTTTGCTCGATCGACCTTTGGGAGACAACATCGGCTTAAACTGGTACTAGCTACATTCGAGTTATAGCCTAACTTACGGTCGATCGAATATCCGAGTATTCCGCCGCAGGAATTGGCACAATAAGTATTTATTACTAAAAGCCTATTTCCCCCACACAAATCCATTGATTTGTTTTCCCTTGTCCAGATATCTTTTAAGCCCCTTTAGTCGCCGTAAACTGCCTAAGTGCCGTTAACACTGGTATCTTGACAGTATGGAAAGAGCCATTGTATGATTGCAAAGCGATTTGCGGAGCCAAGCTGCACATTTTGCCAAATGGCATTGGTCTTTACAGAAAATCTATCCGTAAATTAGTGCTTCCCATCTATTGTGTAACACGTCCGGGAGATGGTAAGATTATGCCCGTAGATTAAATAACGAGAAAACGCAATGTCAAGTTTAGTCGAGTTTCAGATACCCTCCGCATTTACAGCTAATGAACTTCTAAACCATCCTGATTGGATAATAGATTTAACAGCAGAGGAAATTGCTGAAATAGATATTGCCTTGCGAGAACATTTAGGCTCAAATGTCGAATATCAAGACATAACTAAGAGCAAATTTCCTCTACCTTGTTTTTCAACAAAACTGTCTTATGTTCTTGATGTCATCGAAAATGGAATAGGGGCAGTTATACTACGAGGATTGCCTGTAGAGAAATATGAGCCTATGGAATTAAAGAAATTATTCTGGGGTATCAGTCTGCATTTGGGCACGGCCGTTGAACAGAGTAGTGGAGGAGAATTGATTAATGAGATAAAGAACATGGGCTTGAAGATAGGAGACCCAAAGTCACGATATATCAATAGTAGGGGAGCCGCCGCTCTTCACACCGATGGGTGCGATCTGGTTATGATGCTATCCATAGCCGAGGCAGAATCAGGGGGCGAATCAGAGCTAGCTAGCTCAGTTGGTGTACATAATGAAATGCTAAAGCATTACCCTGACTTGCTAGAAGTTTTATATGAGCCGTTTTATTATAAGCTACCAAACTGGTATCAAGGCACGGAAAATTATTATCCATTACCGATATTCGCAAATTGTCAGGGCTATTTCGTTTGCACTTATATACGTTACTTGATTGAGGATGCTCAGAATTACACGAATGCTCCTCGTTTGACTGAGAAGCAGAGGCAGGCGCTTGATAAACTAGATGAAATTTATAATAGCCCCCAATTCAAATTAAGCTTTAGACTGAAACCAGGAGATATGCTTCTGATGAATAACTTGCTTGTAGTACATGGTCGAAAGGATTATACAGATGGAGTTGCAACCAAACGACATTTAATGCGAGTTTGGGTTTCTCATCCGAAAAGTCGTCCTCTGCCACCTGAGTACAGCATACCTTATACTAATACAGCACCTGGTTCTGTACGAGTAGGCAGCTTATTCGTCAAATGGTGAGTTTGTAAGCAGATAAACGAAAGTAGGCACTGTTCTCAAGGGGGAGAGCAAGCGTCAGTTATTGTCAAAAAACTTTTGTAACGCAACGATTATGACCAACATACTAGAATCACCACAGCAACAAACAAACTCACTATCAAATCTGATGCTGCTTTGCTTATTACTCGTAGGAGTATTTACCTTGTCTATAGCAGCCATCCTGATCAGATTTAGCGAACAGTATATTGGCCCTAATGCCACTGTTTTCAATCGCTTTTGGATAGCGACTGCCATCTTTGGAGTGTGGAGGGGCAGCAAAGCGATAGCTTCTCAACTGTCTAGAGATTCCCCCGCACCAAACAACACGTACACACTTTCCGATATATTACTGCTAATACTATCAGCAACCGTAACTTCTATTTCCCATATTAGCTGGGTTTGGTCTCTGACTCAAACTAACGTTGCCAACGCAAATTTACTACATAATTTGACCCCTATTTTCGCTACTTTCGGGGGATGGCTGCTGTTGGGTCATAACTTTGACAAAAGATTTCTCATCGGTATGTTTTTAACTATAGGGGGAGCGATCGCCATTGGCATTCAAGACTTTCAAGTGGCTAACGAGCAACTTATCGGTGATGGTTTGGCTTTATTTTCTGCTGTATTTTATGCAGCAAATTTTCTAGTGATGGAAAAATTGAGAGACAAATTTTCCGCAACCAGCATACTATTTTGGTCGTGTTTTTTGAGAGTTTTTTTGACATTTCCAATCGTTTTCTTTACAGAAAAACAAATTTTCCCCTCTTCTTTAGAGGGATGGATACCAGTTTTTTGCCTAGCTCTTTTCTGTCAAGTCATCGGTTCGGCAATTCTCGGTTATAGCCTAAAACAATTCTCATCTGGGTTTATTTCTCTGTTTCTACTGTTGGAGCCGATTATTACTACAACCCTTGCCTGGGTGATTTTTGGCGAACATTTAAGTTTCTTTAACTTATTGGCTTTTGTGGTAGTTTTGTTTGGTATATATATAGCTAAATCTGGTCGGGGATCTGAGAAGGAAGAGGCGAAATTAGTTCCCGATACTGTGGGTTGCCCTAACGAATGACTTTCTAGTCAGCACTGAACTCCTGTACAATAGTTCTCTTAGCTAAGTCATCCAAATTTTACTGTTAACGGGACTTAAACCAATTTTTTATGAGGCTGCATAGAATCTGATCCCCCCTAACCCCCCTTAATAAGGGGAGTAGGGGAGTAGGGGGTGTGGGACAAGAGTCTTCTCAAAGTCCCCCTTAATAAGGGGGATTTAGGGGGCTCGAAATATGTGCAACGACCCATTAAATTGGTATTAAACAAATTTCAAGCCCAAACAAAACCCAAACCTTCTAGGTGTAAGGCAAATACGCCACCATTATCTTGCAGCCAACGGACAAATCGATAAGATATGGCTGTTCTAAAGGCTAACAATTCAGTCTACTCTTTGACTATTAAACTTAGATCCCCCCTAGCCCCCCTNNAGACTATGGTAAAAACGAGATTTCTCATCAGCAGTGCCATATTCCTACTGAGGTAGAGATTTCAGCAAAGTTTCCACACTAGCATTGTGGTCGATGAAGGAGAACAAATGTTTAAATAGGAGTTTGCCGTTTTCATCCAAAACAAACTGAGCAGGCAAAGGAGCTCCTAAAGCTTGACCGACTTGATAGGCGCGAAAAATATGACAACTAGGATCGCTCAACATTGGCATTTTCAATCCTAAATCTCTAACAACAATCTGGCTTTGGCGATCGTCGGTACTCGTAACCATCAATAATTCTATATTGCGATCGGCAAATTTTTCCCAGTTTTCATTCAAAGCTTTAATATGAGGAAAACAGAAAGGGCAATATTGCTTTTCAGTAAAAATACGAGTGAAAGCCAGAACCACGGGCCTATCGCCTCGATAATTAGACAGCCGTACCAATTTGCCATTAGTAATATCCGGCAATTCAAAATCTGGCGTCGTCTGTCCCAAATTCAGAGAATTAGTAGCAGGAACAGGCAATAAATTTTGAAAAAACCGCTGATTTAACAAGCCACTAAAATCTGTAGAAGTCAGCATATTTCCTAATTGGGTAATTGGGAATTGGGCAATGGGCATTGGGAATGGCTCTTAAGCGGGCGGGCACTCACAGGCGCCGCCCCTACAACTCAAAACTATCAAGTTAGACAGCAGCAAAGAAGACTTTAGACTTAACAGGATCGGGAGTCATGGTTTTGTCACCGGGCTGCCAGCCGGCGGGACAAACTTCATCGGGGTGAGACTGGACGTGTTGAATAGCTTGCAGAGTGCGGAGAGTTTCGTCCACGTTGCGACCGAAGGCAAGGTTATTGATAGTAGAGTGTTGGATGATGCCTTCTTTATCGATGATAAACAGACCTCTGAGGGCAATACCTGCTTCTGGGTCGAGGACGTTGTAGTCGGTACTAATTGTTTTTTTGATATCGGCAACTAGAGGATAGTTGAGGTCGCCGACGCCGCCGGATTTGCGGTCTGATTGTATCCAAGCTAGGTGAGAGAATTCGCTGTCAACGGATACGCCGAGGATTTCGGTTTCGAGGTTCTTGAATTCGTCAAAGCGATCGCTAAATGCTGTAATCTCAGTCGGGCAGACAAAGGTGAAGTCCAAGGGATAGAAGAACAGGACTACATACTTTTTGCCTTTATAGTCAGACAGTTTAACTGTCTTAAATTCCTGATCGACTACGGCTGTTGCTGCGAAGTCGGGTGCAGGTTGACCGACGCGGAGGCATTCACTCGTCATAGATTTTGTTTCCTTGTTTACGAACTGTTACAAATATATCATACTCATAACGACTACAACTACCTGAACTCAAAATTTATAGCAACCTGATCGGTTCCACGGGACGTGATTAATTGCTGAAACCATTGCGGGGAATTGCCTGAACGCCTCGACTTCTTCGTTCTCTCCTAGATAACTTCTTCCTTCTTGCTTCAACATCTGACTCATGCCTCACGCTCGATAATTAATCCGTGTATCCGTGTCAAAATCACTCTCAGAGTGCCTTCCTTCTTCCTTCTTCCTTCTTCCTTCTTCCTTCTTCCTTCTTCCTTCTTCCTTCTTCCTTCTTCCTTCCCGGCGTTACATCNNCCGATCCCTCCCCCGAATCCTGAGCCCTGATGACAGACAACAAGTCCTGCTTGAGATTTGCCTTAAGTAGAAGGAAGAAGGAAGAAGGAAGAAGGAAGAATGCTCATACAGCAAGCTTTTTAGCCACCTGTATCTTACGTTTAATTAAGTGGATTTACTTAGTTATTGTTGTTACCCCTTTTATATTGCATTCTCTGCCGTTAATTGTCTATATCACTAGGGTAAGACTTCGGCAACTTTTGCCCGCTCGAAATCTACCTCTCAAGGCCAAGTTGGAGCGGGGTAAAAAAAAAGAACCGTTCTCGGGTTCGTAATTTTTATTCAAGCTTTCACCCTACAAAAGATGAGTAATTCAGCCGATTTGAGATTTGAGATTTGAGATTTGAGATTGAAGAGTTGTGTTAGAACCCCACAGCACTTAAAGTGCTGCGGGTTCTGGGTAGTCTGTTTTTTCAGGTGGGCTTACTTATAGCAACCTTCTCGGCAGTTAGGACGTTTCTAATTGCTGAAGCCATTGATTTTATAGCGTTTCCACATCGACTTCTGCCTTCTGCCTTCTGCCTTCTTCCTTCCCGGCGTTAAATCCGTTAAATCCGTTAAATCCGTTAAATCCGTTACAGAATCCGTTGCCGAACTTCCTTCTTCCTTCCCGGGGTTACATCCGTTAAATCCGTTAAATCCGTTAAATCCGTTACAGAATCCGTTGCCGAACTTCCTTCTTCCTTCCCGGCGTTACATCCGTTAAATCCGTTAAATCCGTTAAATCCGTTACAGAATCCGTTGCCGAACTTCCTTCTTCCTTCGGCTATAAAAAACACACTCTCAAAACTGAGAGCGTGCTGATGGTAATTACATTATGGCTCAGGCGGGATTTGAACCTGCGACCTTGGGCTTATGAGTCCCCTGCGCTAACCAACTGCGCCACTGAGCCAAACTGACTTCACGATTTACTATCCTAGCACGGTATGGCGATTTAGGGATACCTGCTTGACTACATATTTTCTAATGAATAGAAGTAAAAGTTATGAGTTTTGCTAATATATCAAAACTCATAACTTCAGACAAGTCATTAGCGAGAAGCGCTCTCAGCATCGTCTGGCAGAAAAGCCATCGGATTGACAGCACCCTGTCCGGCGGGATGAATTTCAAAGTGCAAGTGTGGGCCGGTACTGAAGCCAGTGCTGCCCATTTCCGAAATCTGTTCGCCTTGAGCGACCTTCTGACCCTTTTGCACCAAAATCCGGCTGTTGTGGGCATAGACAGTCTCAGTGCCGTCAGGATGGGTAATTTCTACCAGATAGCCGTAGCCGCCATCGTTCCACTGTGCATAGGTCACTACCCCGTCAGAGGCGGCCACAATTGGTGTGCCGATCGGTCCTGCAACGTCAATACCCTTGTGCATCCGTCCCCAGCGCCAGCCGTAGCCAGAAGTGAAAACGCCCTTAGCCGGCCAAATAAACCCATTAGCCGACTGTTGTTTTGAGCCGTTAGGGAGATAGGTATCAGGGCTAGAAAGCGGGGGCAATTCTGGAGAAACCATCTGTCCCAAAGACGGGTTGCTCAGGGGGTCGTAACCATCTGCACCCAAAGGAGCAGTTGCCACCACCGGCTGCTGTAGAGCACTGGTCGGCATCAGGTTAATCGGTTGCAATTGAGCAGCGCGATCCGGGTCAAAACGCTCTTGCTGCTGCTTCTGAACCTGCTCTGACCAAGCTCTCGACGGAGGTCGGCTGATTTCATTCTGCACCGCTCGATCGTACTCAGGGGTGTAGAGATAGGGATTATTCAGATTTTGGCTATTCTCAGATGGGTCTTCCGTGGCGACTTGCGCCAGAGGCTCCTGATTGGGAGCCAGGGAGAGGGAGGAGGCCCCGATCGAATTGCGCTCGGCCCGATATTCCGATCGCAGCCTGACAATTTCCGCCCTCAAGCGTTCGGCATAAGGGTCGAGAGCCTGTCCGGTTGTCCGATCGACCCTGGCATCGCCCCCTGGCCATTCTCCTGCTACAGGAGCTACCGCCAGATTCGCATCGGGTACAGCGTTCGTTGTCTCAGCGCCTAAACCCCCGGTGCTAGAAATTGGGGTCAAGTTGGGGATTTTGGGCAGCGCACTGGTATCGACAGCACCTGTAAATGTTGGTTCGCCTTGAAGTTCCAGCTTCCCAGGGTCGCTAATACTTTGAGAAACTTGAGTTAGCGAAATGCTGTTAATTTTGGGAACCATCGGCTCTGAAATGTTCAGACCTTCCAAGTTCCCAAGGGGAGAGACTATAGGCACTGTTGGGGTAATGGCGGCAACGCCAGCACCGTTAATTTCAGGGGTTTCGGAGCTGGGGTTCAAAGATGCGGGAACCCGAGCAGCCGAGAAGACTGATGTAGAGTTGGAGGCAGAAATAGAGGCGGAAGACTGCACCGTCGGATTATTTAATCCAACTTGGGGAATTTTCAGCCGTTGATTGACATTCAGCAAGTTGGGGTTTCCCAGCTTGTTGAGCGAGCTCAGGTCTTTGGCCGACACGTTGTGACCTTTGGCGATCACATCTAGCGTATCTCCCGGACGCACGCTGTACAACACCTCAGTCGGTGCGATCGCGCTACCTGCGGGGGGGACGACCACAGCAGAAGGTAAACCTGGTGTAAACAGCGACTGTTCAATGGACTCGATCGCTCGATCGGGTGCTGCATTCAGAGTCGCGGGATTTGCGCCTTGAATTACAGGTGTTGCCGAC
>DPLL01000373.1 GCA_003542015.1 Microcoleaceae cyanobacterium UBA9251
TTAGCCAAGTTTTGTATAGCAGTAATTACTAGAAGCACAACAACAAGGACATTCCCGGAATAAGTATTACATCCGAGCGACATATGTTATAATCGGCATCACTTGAATTACCCACGACCGTCGTGTACACTGCCCTCAAGACAAAGTTAAAACTCACCGATACCCAAGCCGTGTTAATGGCCAAACACGCGGGTATTGCTCGGTTTACTTTTAATTGGGGACTGGCGACATGGCGAACACTTTATTGTGAGGGATTGAAGCCTAATTCTTTGGTCTTGAAGAAGTTTTTTAACAATCACGTGAAGCCTGTCTATCCTTGGATGAAAGAACCAGGCATTTGCCAGAAAGTGACTCAATATGCCTTCGAGCATCTGGGTAGGGCATTTGGGAACTTCTTTTCGGGAAGGACAAGTTATCCCAAGTTCAAAAAAAAGGGTCAGCACGATAGTTTTACCATCGATGCTAGTGGCAGACCAATACCTGTGGGCGGCTCTCGATTGAAGTTACCCACCCTTGGCTGGGTATCCACTTATGAAGGCTTGCCTCATGTCACCACAAAAAAATTTACCATTTCGCAAGAAGCTGGCAACTGGTACATCAGCTTTACCTATGAAATAGAGCCAAAAGTTACGCCTAAATCCCTTGACTTTGTAGGTGTGGATTTGGGAGTTAAACAGTTGGCTACCCTGTCGAGTGGCTTGGTAATTGCCAATCCCCAAGCTTTGAGGAAAGCGCGCCAAAAACTAGCACGCTTGCAGCGCCAGTTGCAGCGCAAACTTCATGGTAGCCAACGAGATCAGCGACAAAAGTTGAGGTTAGCAGCGGCTCATCAACGAGTGAAAAACATCAGACTTGATGCGACTCATAAAGCTACAACTTATATATGCAAAAACCACGCTGTTGTAGCGATTGAGGACTTAAATGTATCAGGAATGATGGCTAACCATAAACTGGCGGGTGCGGTTGCTGATGCCAATTTTTCCGAATTTAGGCGACAAATTGAGTACAAAGCACAGCGCTATGGTTCCTGCGTAGTTTTAGTATCACGCTGGTATCCATCAACTCAGTTATGTTCTAACTGCGGTCAACAACAGCCCATGTCTCTGAATGCTAGGGTTTATGAGTGTTCTGCTTGTGGATTTGTGGCCGATCGAGATTTCAATGCTGCTGTGAATTTAGCACAATATGCTCGGGTGGCTAAACCGAGTCTGGACACAGAGGGTTAATTGCGCCGTCGCTCCCCGAGGAAGTGTCAACTAATATCCGGAAAAGTCCGGGTTTTAGATAGCAGTAGAATAAGATCAGGTAATTTGTTAAAAATAACTCAAGTCTGGTTTGGTCTGGTTGTGAAAATCAGCGGGCTTGCCAGTCTCGCTGAGTTTAATCATTTTGTAAACTATTTTATTTGTTGGCAAATGTTAGCGAAAAAGGATTGGTGATTGTGAACCCGAGTAAACTTGTAAGCACAAAAGAACTGCAATCTGAGGTGTCTCGTCTGAACGAAGAGCTGCAAATGCGCGACCAATTGGTGCAGCAGTTGTCTCAAGAGCTTTTCAGGCTGGTGAAGGGAAATTCGAGTTTTGTGCCGGCACCGGAAGTTTCCGATCGCCACCAAGCTCAAATGCAGGCGATGCGAGAACAACTCCAAGCTGTTGAGGAACAGGTGGGTTTTTATCAGGAACAAATCGCTGAGCGGGATACAGAGGTTTACCAACTGCGGCAGTCGGTGCAAGAATTGACCGATCGCTCTCGAATGCTGGAACAGGTAGTTCAGGAATTGCCGGGGGTTTACCGCCAGAAGTTTGCCGAGCGGATCGAGCCGATTAAGGAAAAGTTGGATCAACTGCAAAAGGAAAACCGCCAACTACACACTGAGTTGCAGAGCGTAACTTACCGTCTCGCCGTGCGGAGCCGCAAGTCTAAAGGTTTGGATTTGCCTACTGTCGATCCTGATGACAGTCAGGGTATTCAGATGCCGAGCTTTGGCAATGTCTAGGGTTTTGATTGTGGCGGATGCCAAGATTGGCCCGGCGGTGGCTCTGTTGGCGGCGATCGCTCAATCCAATCCTTTCGCGGAAGTAAGTATCGGTTTGGTTTCGGAACTGAATTCTGGGGCGATCGATCTTTCGGGGGCGATGGTTTGTCCTTTGACGCTGGATGTGCCGTCCAATCTGGTCTTTCCAGGTGAAGATGTGTTTCGATTTTGCCGCCATGTCTCGGCGGCGCGCGATCGGGTGCAAGAGCAGTTGCAGGTGCCTACTGGCGATGGCAATTTTTGGCTCCCTGTGGTTTGGACGGCGAAGGGCCCTTTGTATGCTGAGGCGATCGGTGCGGAGGCTGACCAAGAGTCGGGCGAGTTGAGCTACTTTCAACCGGTGCATTTGTCGGATGTTTGGCGACAACAGTTGTATGACTTGGCTTACCGTTTGCTGAAGCTGGTAAATGCGCCGCCGGCGACTTATTTGATCCAGTTCGGGTTCGTAGGGGAAAGGATTTGTTTCGATCGACTTTGGCCTTTTCCGGCCGCACCTGCGATCGCTTCTGTGGGCGTTCAAGTGCCGGATTTATTTGTCTGTCATTGGTTTTGCTTGACAGGCGCGCCTATTTATGATCTGCAAATTAGCGATCGCTAGCTTGAAGTCTATTTGAAAGTCGGGTACTTTAATCAAGCAACTAGGGCGGGAGTTTCCGTTGAGATCACTTGCTCGATAGAGTCGAAGATTTCAAAGAGTT
>DPLL01000382.1 GCA_003542015.1 Microcoleaceae cyanobacterium UBA9251
TCAGGAAAAAACCCGGTTTCTAGAGTCTACACGAGAGGCGAGAATGGGTGTAAGATGTAAAAAGAAAAAATAATGACGGGCTTTCAAATCTAAAATCTAAAATCGGATGACAGTTGAAAGGGTGACATCGGGATTGAATTTGCAGTCGGGCGATCGCTTTTTAGTCCTCTACGGGGCGAATACGAGCGATACGTTTTGCAGTCAGGATTTATTGTTGCGAAATATTGAACAGGTTTTACATGAATATTTGCGCTGCGAAGGCTATCAGCGAATTCTATTTTATTCTGGTACTAAAAAACTGTATTTTCTGGATGAAAAATCGCGCGCGCGATCGCGTTTGCAACCGAAATCTGTCGCTAATTCCGCATCTTCACAGCCGATGCGATTCGGAGGTGCTTTAGGGAACAAGCGCGGATTGTTAGGGAAGCAATCAGCCCAGACAAATACCCCCGCTACACCTACCCCCGCAGCACCCAATTCAAGCCCCAGGCTCCAAGATACTGCAATCTTGCCGATTGTTGAAACCGTCATGCAGGAGAGTTCGCAACAATCGGCGATCGTCTTTTCTAATGCTGAAGATTTGGCTAATTTTGATAACCGCCGGGAATTGTTTGGACGGATTGTAGATTGGTCGCGTTTCCCGCCCAACAATCGCAATCTTTGTATCTTCATTTTTCACCATGAAAATCGTACTACTTTACAGGATTTTTGTCAACGCATTGGATTCACATTTCTAGCAAATCTGGCAAACAATGGCGATGATTCTCACAGTCGCACGGTTAATTTCGTGCGTTTGAGTGCGCCTGATGCGGGAGAAATTAGAGCCTTGCGGGATTATTTTCGACTGGAACACCGCAAGGTGGTAGACTGGAATGGGGCGGATAAATTATGCAGTTGGATAGCTGCGGAAAATAAGCCGCTGAAACATTGGTGCGATCGCTTTGAAGTGGCGCGCCAAATTTCCTTGACAGAAGCGCGAAGATTGGGATGGTTATCTGCTGATATGAATACTAAACCTGCTTTAGAAAGATTGGCAGAAATGACTGGGCTTGCTGCTGTTAAAAATACGATTCGGCGGCGGATGCAAGTGTTGGAAATTGAGCGAGAAAGGCTGCAACAAGGAATTAGCACTGAACCGATTCGGCTGCACGTAATTTTTAAGGGTAATCCTGGTACTGGGAAAACTACTGTTGCTAGATTGATCGGGGAAATTTATCGCGATTTGGGATTGTTGAAGCGGGGACATTTGAAGGAGGTAGGAAGGCAAGATTTAGTGGCAGGATATGTGGGACAAACTGCGATTAAGACTAATGAAGCTATTGATGCAGCGCTGGATGGAGTGTTGTTTATTGATGAAGCTTATACCTTAACTCAAGGGGGAGATCAGTTTGGGAAAGAAGCAGTGGATGTGCTGTTAAAACGGATGGAGGATGAAAGGCATCGGCTGGCGGTAATTGTGGCGGGATATCCTGATGAAATGGCGGAATTTGTGGCTGCAAATCCGGGTTTGCAGCGCCGCTTGACTGAAATTGTGTTTGAGGATTATAATCCGGCTGAGTTGTTGGCGATTTTTCAACAGCGGGTGGCGCGGGTGCGGTGTTCGATTACGCCGGATTTGGAGGTGGCTTTGATGAATTTGTTTGGTGAATTGTATCAAAGGCGCGATCGCACTTTTGGGAATGCGGGTTTGGTGGAAAATTTGTTTAATTTGATGGATGAGTTGCGTAGTCAGCGGGTGATTGAACAAAAGTGCGATCGGCTTTTGGAACCTTTTCAAGTTGCGGATTTACCTGCTGAATACCGACAAGAATCGAGAAAAGATGAGGCGATTTTACAGGAATTGTTGCAGGAATTAGACAGGACAATTGGTTTGCATTCTGTGAAAGCAGCGATTGGAGAAATTGTCAATAGCCAAATTGCTAATCAACGGCTGCGGGAAGCTGGGATGTTAACTAAAAATAGTACCGAAACGCGGCATATGCTGTTTACGGGGAATCCTGGTACTGGAAAAACTACGATCGCGCGACTGGTGGGGCGGATTTTTAAGGCTTTGGGTTTGTTGCGGAAAGGGCAATTTGTGGAAGCAGACAGACGCAGTTTGGTAGGGTGTGTTGTGGGAGAAACTGCACAAAAGACTGCTGAGGCGATCGAGTCTGCTTTGGATGGTGTATTGTTTATTGATGAAGCTTANNGCAAATTCCGGGATGGCTTCGCGGATTGCGTACAAAATCGAGTTTCCCGATTATAATGGTGAAGAATTGCACCAAATTTTCCTCAGTATGTGTCAGGGGGATGGGTGGATTTGTCCTCCCGATGTCTCGGCGCGCTTACAAGCAGTTTTGATGGCTGCGTACCAAAATAGAGGGCGGAATTTTGGGAATGGACGTAGTGTGCGGAATTTTTATGAAAAAATGGTGAATCGCCTCAAAAGTCGCATGGTGCGAGATAATTTGATTGGGGAGGCGATGAGGAGGTTTGCGTTAGCAGATATACCAGATTGGGAGGATTAAGCGATGGTGTTTACAGCCCTAGAACTGGCAAAACTGATGCCAGATGCCAGTAAAATTGAAAGTGATGAACCAGAAATGGAAAGTTCTTTACATTATGTACAATTATCTTTATTAGTGGCTTGTTTAGAATGGCTGTGGCGCGATAAAAATGACTTTTTTATTGGAGCTAACCTCACAGTTTATTACAGCGAGCAACAATTGCGGAATCGGGATTTTCGCGGCCCGGATTTTTTCTTAATCAGGAATACGCAAAAACGTCCGCGTCGGTCTTGGGTGGTTTGGCAAGAAGATGGTAAGTACCCTGATATAATTATAGAATTACTCTCTGAATCCACCGCCAAAGTTGACCGAAACGAGAAAAAAATCTTGTATCAAAATCGGTTTAGAACTCCCGAATATTTTTGGTTTAATCCTGAAGATTTGGAATTTGCTGGTTTTCGTTTAGTCGGTCAAGAGTATCAAGCCATTGTTGCCAATGAATCTGGTAGATTGTGGAGTGATATACTAGAATTATATCTGGGAATTTATGAGGGGAAATTGCGCTATTTTACCCTGGATGGGCAGTTAGTTCCCACACCGGAAGAAGCGGCATTGCAAGCACAACAACGTGCAGAGCGATTAGCTGACCAGTTGCGGGCCTTGGGAATTGAACCGGAATAGTTATTGTTATTTGTTGAA
>DPLL01000374.1 GCA_003542015.1 Microcoleaceae cyanobacterium UBA9251
CCTCTGAGAACTTCAGTCACATTATAAATCTTGACAAACCAAATGCTGGTTGCACCTAACATAAACCAGATAATATAAAGAATGACCATGCCAAATAACAGCGGTATTGCTGTTAGGAAATAGTTGCCGATTTCTGCTCCTAATTTGTTAGCAGCATACAGCAACAATACCATACCGAAGATTAAATCTGGCATTCCCCAAGGAGAAATTGTATTTGCAGACAGCCAGAATTGAGAATTAATGGGTTTTAGGAGGACAAAATCGAGAGTTCCTTGTTGCACGCGATCGACAATACGGCTGAGATTAGGTGCTAGAAACGTTGACGAAAAGCCCTGCAAAATCGTGAAAATACCCAGTACAACTAAGGCTTCTTCCCATGTCCACCCAGAAAATGTGTAGCCGGTGCGATAGAACAGAAACAGTCCAAACAAGCTTCCCGTCAGGTTTCCCAGGCTGCTGAGGGCTGCGAGGAGAAAGTTGATTCGGTATTCGATCTCTGCGGAAATCGCCGCACCCCAGAACATTTTTAGTACGTGCAAATATCGTCCCATGTTTATAGCCATTTTTCACCGTTGAAATACTTAGATTTCATCATATTGTAAAGCTTGTGTGAAGTTAACTGCTTGATTGGCTTCCGTTCTAACTATAATTTTAACTTATTGAGCAAGTTTACTTAAGTAGTTATCTTCAGTCGCTCAATTAAGTATTGTAATATTATATCACTTAACATTACAAGTTATTAATTAATAATACTGAATAGAATTAATTGTTAAGCTAATTTCACATTTTAAGCCAAAAATATATTTAAAGTATTTGTAATACTAATATGTTACAAGACTTAACATTATAAAACTTTGAAAAACATCTAGCCACGCCCAAAAGTAACGCTTAGTATGGGTGCATACCTACTTACAAGCAATGCGTAATCAATACGCAATTGGGTTAGATAAATTTACTTAGTCAACAATACCTAAGAGAAAAAAAAGATGGATGCTTTAACATTATCCAGACTAGGAGTCAAACACACTAAGAATGCAGTAGCCGAATCGCTGCGGATCAATACAGGATACGACATTACCAGCCCAATAACTTTTTATGGAATCATCAACGAGCGCTGCAACGTTAAATGCCGTCAGTGCGAGTATTGGCGGCTCAAAGAATATAAAGATGAAATGACGATCGAAGAATGGCAAAATGCTCTCTTAAGCATCAAAGAATTTGTGGGCGAATTTTCCATCAACTTTAGCGGCGGCGAACCTTATATTAAAAAAGGTTTTCTAGACTTGCTGACTTTTGCCAACAAGAATGGTATTCACGCCGGCGTCACCACAAACGGCTATTGCATGACCAGGGAAAACGCAGCCAAAACTGTTGCGGCTCGTCCTTTTAATGTGAATATGTCCGTTGACGGGCACAATGCAGAACTGCACGATTATTTGCGCGGCAAACCCGGATTGTTTGACCGACTTTCTAAAGGAATCAGATATCTGCGCGAGGAACAGGAAAAACAGGGAGTTCTGTTTCCCATCAACGTCAAACCTACTATCAACCGACTCAATTTCCGCCACCTTGAGGAGATAGTAACCTGGGCCAAAGAAATTGGGGCGACGACGGTGAGTTTCCAACCAGTCAATCGCTGGACACCAGAAACCTATGAGGAATTGTGGGTAGAAGAAGCAGACAGAGAGGAATTTGCACAGGTAATTGAGCGCCTAATTGAAATGAAGAAAAACGGTGCGCCAATTATGAACAGCGATGAAGTATTGCGTTTGATGGTGCCTCACTTCCGCGACGAAAAGGCTCCCGATGCAGTGAGGCCTTGTCGGATAGGACTTCGGAATTACTGGATTGATACCCGTGGCGATGTGAAATTGTGCGATGAATATCCGGTGATTGGGAATGTTAAAGAGCAAACCTCCCGCGAGATTTGGTACGGCGAAAAAGCTCAGAAAATTCGCCGCGATACTTTGGATTGCGGCAAGCTTTGTCTGATTACTTGTGTGTCGCAAAAGACGATTTTTGACAAGGTAAAAATGGGCATGAAACTGTTGCATAATTGAGGATTGAGTAAAGGACACGGCATTACCGTGTCCCTAGGAATACAATGTGTAATTAATGCTTGGCTAATATTTTCCTGATGAATATGGCCGCACCCAGCGTTAGCAACCCAAATCCTAAACCAAACAGGAGACTCCAGAAAATTGTCGCAGCAAAGGGATGTGGCGGTAGAGAAAAATCGGGCCACCATTTAATCGGTGTATCTTTGATGAGGGGATAGGCGGCGGAAAAGATTTGTCCGCCGCCGATCGCAGTTCCGACAAAAAAGATGATATTCTCAAGTTGGCGATCGCGCGTTTTCTCTTTGTCTTCGTTTTGCTTGTATAATTCTATCTGTTCGCGATCGCGTGTTTTCTCCTCTTCTTCCTTTTGCTTGTATAATTCCACCTGTTCCCTGTCCAATTCCACCTGTTCGATTTCCACCATTCCCCGCACAGTAGATATCGACTGCTGGAACAAATCTTGACTAGCAATCAGATACTTCAAATCTATTTCAATTTGTCGCTGATACTTACCCTCAGCCAAATCTAGAAACCTCTGCAAAAAATCCAAATTATCGCCTTCGATAGACAAACTTTTAATTCTTGTCTAAGTCTCAGCATAATTTTCAGCATTAATATCAATCGTATTTCTATCTTCCTGCAAATACCGCACCTGCTGAGCACAAGCAAACATTTTGGTTCGGACTTCAGCCAGCAATTTCTTTAACTTCTGCAACTTAACTTTTCGATTTTGTTCTCTTTCTACTTCACCGAATTCGGGAAGCTTCTTTTCTAATTCGCCGACAATTTGCTGTGCTTTGCGATACTTTTTCCGAGCTTCGCGATAGACAAATACAATTTTAGCACGAGAGCACAGTAGATTCATCAAATGATAATTAAACGTCGGGGTTGCGGATTGCAAAGTTTGGGGATTGTCTTGTAACCATACTAGAATATGACACCGTTTAGCCGCATCATCTTCTCGGCTGTCATACTCAAAAATCGGACTCCCGAATAACTTTCCCTCGGCGCGAAACTCTGGTGATGCTTGCTGTTGATTGTGGACAAAAGCTGTAACGCATTCGTCAGCTAACTTGGGGTAAGTATCATAAACTGCTGGTGTAGCGTATAACAATAATGTTTGTCCCAAAGACGGTTTAATTGCATTGGGTAACAAGCAACCTTGGGGATTTAATTGATTTAAGTCCGCTACTTTCATTGTGACATTTTTATAGTAAAATGTCAAGTCTGCGGTGTAAGTATCGTGAATTCGCAAAGGATAGATTGAACCATAAAGTTTCGGCTTATCTGGCTGAGTAATTTGCTGTAAATCCAGAGTTGTGCCATCGGGAATCAGCAATTTGCCATTATTGGGATTTTCCTGTTCACCCTTGGGATAATACTGTTTGTCTTTGTAACAAATTAGCTTTTATCTGAGATATTTTAGTTCGTTGCTGTTAAATTCTGTGCCGACATTATCTGCTAGATTTTCCCACAAATTTTGGGCATTTTTGGCTACTTCGCCGTAGCCTTCATCGCCATCATCCCGCAGGTGGAAAGGATAGAGAGTAATGCTGGGATTTTTAATTTTCCATTCTTCGCTCATAATCAAGTTTGTTAATTATTTTAGGGGATTTCGTGGCGGTTCAAGCTCCCCCTTAATAAGGGGGATTTAGGGGGATCGAGACTAAGTTGCAATCGCTTCAAAGTCCCCCTTATTAAGGGGGATTTAGGGGGATCGAGACTGGNNCCCCCTAGCCCCCCTTAATAAGGGGGGGACAAGAGTTTTTTATGTCGATTCTGTGCCCGAAGCATCAGTTTCAACCACCACCACAGGCGGCGTAGACAAACCCAATCGAATCCTATTTTCCTTCAGCGTCTCATAAAACTCCCTCACGATTTCCTCCGGTGCATTGCTATCAGTGCCACCCGCACCCATTTGATCGATTTCGTTCTCTAAATTCTCTTCAATTTGAGGCCGACTTTCGCACCAATCCTTGATTTTTTTAGCTATAACATTCACATTATCCATCGCACCAATATCAATCGCTGATAATTCTGCAACAAATTGCGGCTCGGATATTTTCAATAACTGATTAAAAGCCGCCTTTCTTCAGGTTTCGCATCATCGGGAAGTGACATGACTAATCTCCTTAAATCTATTTTTGCAGTTGATAGCGGTAAAGTTTCTGTTTCGCCAATTAAGGTGAATGCAGCCCAAGCTATGGGACTCGGAAATCGAGCTTTTGTGGTTAGCATAGCACACCGCAATGCCGCTGCTCGATTGTCGCCCCGTGCTAAATTTTGGTAGAATTCAGTCATTAGCAATTTAGCTGATATCGCGCCCATATTCCACAGGGAAACGATGATGCTGGGGACTCCGGCGAGGATGAAACAGCGCGACAATCCGATGACTCCATCTCCCGTGATTCTACCACGCCCGGTGCTACACGCGCTTAAAACTACGAGTTCGGAATCGAGTTTTAATCGCAGGATTTCTGCGGCGTTAAGTGAGCCGTCGTCGGTGTCTCCTGATGGTGCTAAAATTATCGCGCCGGGAATGCCGAAACCTTGGAAATCGTCGAGGAGTCCGTGGGCGGATAAATGGACGATGCGAGTGTTTAGCATCCTGTCTAAAATGGCGACTTTGGTAGCATTGTCTCCGCTAATTGCTTGGGTTCCTAAAGTTGCGGCGATGGCTTCGGCGGCTTCTTTTTCTCTGGAGAGTTGGTTGAGTTCGTAGGGCTTTTCTTTGAATTTTGGGTCGATAGTTGGATCGCCAACAATTAGGGCGGCTTGTCTCAATCCTCGCACTCGGTTTTGATGTTCGCGGGTGATTTCTAATACTTGGATGGAAGGGGCGGTGAGGATGGTATGATGTTCGATTAGGTAGCGGTTGTGGCTATCTTGCAAGGCGGCGAAGGGTACTAAAAATAAGTCGTAGTGGGGGATGAAGATGATGGGGGAATTGGCATCGGTGGGGAGTAAGTCGATGATGGGTTCGATCAGGATTTGATGGAGGATTTGCAGGGGAAAACGGCTTGTTTCGTCTCGTTTATACTCTTTTTCTAGTTTAATTTTGTTGCCTTCGTCGTCGGTTTCCTTGCTGCCGATGGAGACGCGGGTTTTGAGGATGATTTGTTTGAGGGTTTGGTTTTGTTGGTTGAGGGGTTCGAGGTTGGCGGCGCGATAGGTGATGTTGCCGTTTGGTTGGATTACCCAGATGTAAATTTCTGGCTCGACAATGGAATATTCAACTATTGTGGAGTTTCTGTCGCGGGCGATTTGTTGGATTTTGGGAATTGATAATCTATTTGTTTGGTTATTGGTTGGGACATCATTTGTTAATAAGGTTTGTTGTAATAATTCGACGAAGGCACGGGTACGCGACATTTCGGATATTTCTAGGGCTTCGTTAAATTGCGGGCGACTAGGACTTGTTGTAGGAGGTGGTAGGCAGATATTTGGGTTTCAAAAAATGATACTTTATGGTCATCATTGACTAACTCAGAACGCATAGTTTCCCGAATTTGGATTGAGGCACGAAGTTGTGATTCTGCTTCAGCAAGTTGGTTGGTTTTCATGAAAACCATTCCCAAATTGCAGAGACAATTAGCTTCCCATTGGCGATTTCCGATTTCTCGTGCAATCTCTAAAGACTGTTCGCGAAATTCTATCGCCTTTTCGTATTGCCCTAGGTAATAGTAGCTATTGCCCAAATTGCCGAGGGAATTAGCTTCTCCTAGGCGATTTTCGATTTCCCGATAGATAGTTAATGCCTGTTCGCAAGACTGCAAAGCTTCTCGAAATTGACTGATATCATCCTGCCGATTACCTTGTTTTAACAGTCTGTCTGCTTCTGCTTTCAATTCAATTCTCGCTAGGAAGTCGCCAGCCACTTTACCCAGTCGCCCTGCAAAATTTTTCAACCAATTAGCATTATTTAGTTCACCTTGTTCTCTGAGATTATCCGCCTCTTCTAGCATTGCCGCCACCAAGCCATCATCCAGCAATTCCGGGTGAGTTTTCAATATCTGGGCTTCATCGCCGCTGGGACAATTTAGCAGTTCACTTATCAGGTTGAGATAGGCTTGTTGGCGTTCTGAGTTCATGGCGATTTGGGATTTGGGATAGTTCTTTCTATTCATTTATTATCCGTGAAACTCATCTGTTTGTGGCGGGCGATGGCAAGTTTTTTTCGCATGGATGCGCGGGGTGGCGAGAAACCGGTTGTCGAGAATCTCGCGCGGTGGCCAGAAACCGGGTTTTTTCCAGAATTCTTTGTTACAGCCGAAGCTATTGCTAAAAACCCGGTTTCTTTGGTTTTGAGGCGTCGCCAGAAACCGGGTTTTTTCGAGAATCCTTCGTTACAGTCGATGATTTGGCTAAAAACCCGGTTTCTTGGGTTGTGATGCGTGGCGAGAAACCGGGTTTTTGCGAGAATTCTTTGTGACAGCCGAAGCTATTGCTAAAAACCCGGTTTCTTTGGTTTTGAGGCGTGGCCAGAAACCGGGTTTTTTCCAGAATCCTTCGTTACAGCCGAAGCTATTGCTAAAAACCCGGTTTCTTTGGTATTTATGCGCTAAAACTCAGAATATCTCCCGATTAATCCATCGGGAGAATATCAAAACTACTCCACAATCCAAGGAGTTAAACAAGGTGTCCAAGCACTCAATTCTTCTTCCTTAAACCAGAGACTAATTTCCGCACGGGCCGTCTCTATAGCATCAGAACCATGAATAATATTGCGGCCGACATTGACAGCAAAATCGCCCCGAATTGTCGCCGGTTCTGCATTCAAAGGATTTGTGGCACCAATGATTTTTCTCGCCGAAGCCACAACGCCGTCGCCTTCCCACACCATCGCCACTACCGGGCCTGAAGTGATAAAGTTTACCAGTCCAGGAAAAAATGGTCTTTCTTTGTGAACATCATAATGCTGTTCGGCTAGTTCGCGACTCGCCGTCATCAGCTTCATGCCAACTAGCTTAAAGCCTTTGGCTTCAAAACGACCGATAATTTCGCCGACGAGTCCGCGCTGTACACCATCGGGCTTAATTGCTAAAAAAGTGCGTTCCAAGCTGAGCTCCTAGATTTTTCTTAACTGATCCAAAGCACAGATTAACTCAGAACGCACCCAAAGGCAATTCATCCTGGGAAATTGTCATCTATATTTCAACATCAGTAAGTCTAGCTAAGAGTACCCTCGCTCTCAACCCCGATTTATTGGCCCCGCACAATATGATGCAAATCACAATTTCCTAGGATGTCAAATACAAATATGTACGATCGCAAACACTGTTATCTATGCTAGATTACGGCCGGCTCTAGAATACCTGGAGAAACTGGGATTTAATTAATCCATGAGTTCTGGTGATTTGAGACTGCTTTGGGGTGAATAAACTCAAAAAATGCGATCGACTATCTCGATTTTTGGTGATTTAAACAATTACTAAATTATCTCTGTGCACCACGGTTTCTACACCTGCATAACCTAAAATTTCCGCGATCTTATCTGACTGGCTCCCCTGAATTTGTCTCAATTCTAAACTGTTATAATTCACAAGTCCTCTAGCAATTTCTTTGCCTTCAGCGTCGCACAACCGCACGGCATCTTCAACCTGAAAATCTCCTTCTATTTGCGAAATTCCGGCGGCTAAAAGCGATTTTCCACCTTGAGCAATTGCTTTGACAGCACCCGCATCTAAGTACAGTTTTCCCGCCGGAATTAGCACGTTGGCTATCCAGTGTTTCCGAGCATTTACAGGGCGCGGTTGAGGCTCGAATTGAGTGCCGATTGACTCTCCGTTGATGATTTTCTCAATATTACCCGGAAAGCTGCCATCGGTGATGACTGTGCGGACTCCCGATGCTGTTGCGATTCTCGCCGCTTCAATTTTTGTCACCATTCCACCGGTTCCCCAACCGCTGCGGGAATCTCCTGTTTGCACTTGCAATTCTGTTAGCTGTGCCATACTTTGTACTAAGGCAATTGGTTGCGCGTCGGGGTTGCTGCGCGGATCGGCGGAATACAGTCGATCGACATCTGTGAGCAGGAATAACCAATCAGCTTCGACTAAGCTGGCTACTAGCGCCGAAAGCGTGTCGTTATCGCCAAATTTGAGTTCGTCTACTGCTACAGTATCGTTTTCATTGACGATCGGAATCACGCCTAATCGCAACAGTTGCTGAAAAGTATTGCAAGCATTCACATAACTATTACGCTGCACTAAATCACGGCGAGTTAGCAAAACTTGTGCGATCGGCTGTTGCAAAGTGGTAAACAAGTCATCGTACACCCGCATCAGCCGCCCTTGTCCTACGGCCGCTACAGCCTGTTTCAGAGCGATATTTCGCGGGCGTTCGGTCAAACCCAAGCGCGCACAACCCACCCCAACCGCACCGGAAGAAACCAAAACTACTTGATGACCTTGCAGCCGCAAATCGGCCAAAACCTCGACTAATGTAGCAACGGTTGAAAGGGCTAAGTTTCCTGTAGTCGATCGAGTTAGTGTCGAAGTTCCAATTTTAACAACAATAGTTTTAGTCATTTGTTATTTGTTATTTGTTATTTGTTATTTGTTATTGGTTATTTGTTATTGGTTATTAGTTATTGGTTATTTGTTATTGGCCAGAGCGTTTCCAGTTGATTGCAATCAAGGTCGCGATGGCATATTCATCAACAATCTTTCTGACTAATGACTAATGACTAATGACTAATGACTAATGACTTCTTGCTAATCTTTAATTTTCAGAGATGCTCCCAAAGCTTGAGATACCCAAACTTCAAAAGAGCGCAACGGATATTTCCGCACCGCTTCCCCAGCATCAACCATTGGTTCCACTAAAATAGTGAACATACCCAAACGATTGCCGGCTAAAACATCAGTAAAAAGTCGATCGCCCACCATCGCCACCTGCTCCACCGGCAAATTCATCGCAGTCACAGCCCTTCGCAACTTGCGGCGCGACGGTTTAGCAGCACCCGTGATGTATGGTAGATTCAAAGAATCAGCAATCCTACCAATTCGATTCTGACTTAAATTATTGCTTGCCAACCATACCGATACCACTGGTTTAATCTCTGCCACCCACAAACTGAGTTCGGGAGAAGCATTTGCTGCTGTGATGGGGACGAGAGTTTCATCCACATCCAACACTAATCCTTTGATCTGATATTTCTCAAGAATATCAGCCGTTAAATTCACGATCGCAGTACCGAGAACTAAGTCAGGCTGTAGTAGTTTACCCCAAGACATAATGATTTTAGATTTTAGATTTTAGATTTTAGATTGAGACCTAAGAAATTGGAAGTTAAAGATTGATCCAGCTTATGTAGGGT
>DPLL01000372.1 GCA_003542015.1 Microcoleaceae cyanobacterium UBA9251
ATTAGAGTCGTGGACACCAAAGCATAGCCTAAAACAGCAGGAAGCACGATCGCACTCAGAAACACGATCGCCCCCGCCCACGTCATAGCATTCGACATCGGGCCATAATGAGTGCGATAAGGGTCAAAGGTTGGCAAATTAGACCTCTGAGTCTCCCGCAGTGCGATCGCACGCTGGAAGCGCACCCGCCTGTCATCCAGCTTTTCTAGCAAAATCCAGCCAACTTCCGCCTCTTCTCGGCACAGCCGATGAAAAATAGCAGGATTGCGAAATAAATCCCTACTAGCCCGCACAATCTTATACTCCCAAACCATCAAATTAGAATCCTTACTATCAGGTTTAGGATTCCCATTTAATGGCGCTTTATCTCGCGCAGAGACATTTTCTTCTTGAGATTCATACCTAGTCAAAACTTCCTCCTCCTCCTCGGATTTTTGCCCCGTCACCAATTCCTCGCGGCTCACAAATACACCCGCGATCGCAGCCTCCAAACCGAGACTGCCAACCATCAAACTCCAAATCAGAATTTCTACCATACTAGGAATTAAAACTTAAAAATTAAAAACTAAACAGAGACATTGACTGTTAATTTTTAACTCTCAATCTTTAATTTTCAAATAGCCTTCCACCAAACAATCTGCACCAATCGTGCGCCAAGAAACTCGCTCTAAAGTGAGAGCCTCAGTCATTGCTGCAAACCCCAAATCCCCGACGGGAGTTGGAGCCGCAGCACCCCCGATAATTTTAGGAGCAATAAAAGCCATAATTTTTTGCACAGCACCTTCTGCAATTGCTTTTGCGGCCAAAGTGCCGCCACACTCCCAGAGCACTGACATAAAAGATCGATCGTACAAATAAGCCATAACCTTAGCCGGCGTCAACGGCGATAGTTCGACAACTTCCACCCCTTTTGCAATCAAAAATTCCTGAAATTCGGGATTAACCCCCGGCTCAGTCAGCACCAAAGTGCCCGCCACAGAGGTTTCCCACAACCAAGCCGACTTCGGCAAATCCAGAGTGCGGCTCATCACCACTCGCAGAGGATTATTCCTATCTGACTGGTGGCTCGTCAGTTGGGGATTATCCAGACGCACCGTATTTCCGCCAACAATCACAGCATCGCAGCCGACGCGCACCTTGTGTACTTCGCTCCGAGCTTCCTCGCCTGTTACCCAAGTGCTATGACCGGCACTGGTAGCAATTTTACCGTCTAAAGTCATCGCATATTTCAAAATTCCTAAAGGCCGATGGTACAAAATCCGGTGGACAAAAGCCTCGTTCAGTTTTTGACAAGCTTCTCCTTCCACCCCCGCCACAACTTCAATTCCCGCTGCCCGCAATCGAGCCAGCCCGCTCCCAGCCACCAAGGGATTCGGATCTACCATCCCAGCCACTACTTTTGCCACCTTGGCCGCGATTAAAGCTTCGGTACAGGCAGGAGTCCGCCCGTAGTGGTTGCAGGGTTCTAAGCTCACGTAAACAGTTGCGCCCTCGGCGAGTTCCCCCGCTTCTCGGAGTGCAAAAACTTCGGCGTGAGGTTGACCGGCGCAGGGATGAAACCCTTCGCCGACAATTTTGCGATCTCGCACGACTACGGAACCTACTAGGGGATTGGGAGCTGTTTTGCCTAGGGCGCGACGGGCTAATTCTATGCAGCGGCGCATCATTGCTCGATCGAACTCTTGAATTTGGCTATTTTCGAGTTTTTTGATGTCTTGGTGTTGCTCCTTAGCTTCTGTGACGATCGCTTCTTTGTCCGCCTGAAAAGTTTCCATGAGATTTTGCTATGATATTTAATCCTGAGTGTATGGTATAAGTTTGATGTTAATGTTGCCTGCAAGTCCACCGAAAAATTGCTCCTGGCCACAAATTGTACAGTACGAGTATCAAACAGGAATTTTGTGCGCGAGGCTCGATCGCACCCAAAGCAAATATTTTTAATCTTCAAAAAAATAGCAGGCACTGAAAAAATAACACCTAAAAACCATGAGTCAAGACATGAAGCGGGAGTTTGCCAGCCGCGAAGCATTAATTGCCTACCTGCGCGAACACTTCCCCCAAGCCGATGCCCGGGCAAGTCACGTAACCGCAACCCTAGGCGGGCGCAAAGCTGCGCTCAAAGCACTGCAACAAGTAGAGGCCGGCAAGTATGCGTCAACCCGCAATTTCCTCAACGGCGCAGTAACGCGCTTGTCACCATATTTGCGCTACGGCGTTTTGAGCCTTGCAGAGGTGCGGGATGCCCTGCTCTTAAAGGTACGGCATCCAGAGGATGCTGTGAAACTGATCAATGAGTTGGGGTGGCGCGATTATTGGCAGCGGCTATACGCCGAGTTGGGAAAGGGGATTTGGCAAGACCGGGAACCCTACAAAACTGGTTACACTGCTAAAGATTACAGCGAAACTCTGCCAGAGGAGATCATCAAGGGTATAACTGGTTTGGTTTGTATCGACAGTTTCAGCCGCGAGTTGCAGGAAACTGGTTATTTACACAATCACCAGCGGATGTGGATGGCCGCTTATCTTGTACACTGGCGCAGGGTGAAGTGGCAAGCGGGGGCTCGCTGGTTTTTGGAACATTTGCTAGACGGCGATCCGGCGAGTAATAATCTTTCTTGGCAGTGGGTGGCTAGCACTTTTAGTCACAAGGCTTATTTTTTTAATCGGGAGAATTTGGAGCGTTACAGCAAGGCGGTTTATTGTCGAGATTGTCCTCTGTATGGCCAATGCGATTTTGAGGGTAGTTACGAATACTTGGAGGCTCAGTTGTTTCCTAATGGAGAAAAGGTCGATCGGAGTGGCGGTTCTAAGAGTTGGGATCGTCCTCAAAAAGGCCGCTAATTGGTTATTGGTTATTGGTTATTTACTATCAATGCCCTATTCCCTATTCCCGATGCCCTATTCCCAATGCCCAATGCCCAATGCCCTATTCCCTATTCCCAATGCCCTATTCCCAATGCCCTATTCCCAATGCCCTATTCCCAATGCCCAATGCCCAATGCCCAATGCCCAATGCCCAATGCCCAATGCCCTATTCCCGATGCCCTATTCCCGATGCCCTATTCCCTGTTATCAATTTATGAACAATCCAATTATTTGGCTACATGGCGACTGTCTGAGTCCTGAAGGCCCTGCTTTCCAAGCACACCCAGAAGCTCAGGCTATCTGGGTTTGGGACGAGGCGCTAATAGATGAATGGCAGTTGAGTCTCAAACGCATGGTGTTTATTTACGAATGTTTGCTGGAGTTGCCGGTAGTTATTCGGCGCGGTGATGTGGCTACGGAAATTCTTGCTTTTGCTAAAGAATGCGGTGCTAATAAAGTGGTGACAGCAGAAAGTCCTAGTCCAAGATTTCAGGATATTTGTCTGGAAATTAAGCGATCGCTCCCTGTGGAAGTTTTGCCCCTAGAACCGTTTGTGCGCTATGATGGCTACATCGATTTGAAGCGTTTTTCTCGCTACTGGCGCGTCGCTGAAAAATATGTTTTTTAATTGGGAATTGGGAATTGGGAATTGGGCATGGCGGATGGGGCATGGCGGATGGGGCATGGGGCTACGAGTAGGGAATTACGAATTCCTAATTCCTAATTACGAATTACGAGTAGGGAATTACGAATTCCTAATTCCTAATTACGAGTGAATAATTCGTAATTCGTAATTTTTAATTCTTCCTGCTTCCTTCTTCCTTCTTCCTGCTTCCTTCTTTCTTCTTTCAAGAACCCTTCAAACGCTGCAATAGCGATTGAAATCTAGATTCAGCCAAGTCTGGATCATCAACATTTTGCTGGGTGGGACGCTCGTCATCGGGGTCTTCATATATTAAATAATCACCCTTTTCGCCAAAGCGATTGACAGTACCTCGCAATCTATAGGACAGAAATTTTGTAATCGCCCGATAAAACCGTAGGGAAAAAAGCACGTCTTGCTCCAGTTTTTCTGTTAGCAGTCGCCTCGGAATTGACAGGATCAGGCACTCTTCTATGGCGGTGACGGTAGCAGAAGGAAGCCTCCCGTCTACAAAAGACATTTCCCCCAACACTTCCCCACAAATAATTTTGCCAATTTCTTTGTCGCCTAAAGATGATACAGAAACGCTTAAAGTTCCATCCAGAACAATGTACAGGGCGTCTAAGGGCAGGCCTTCGGTGATTAGTATTGTGCCGGCTTGGACTTGGGTGCGCTTACCGTTGGCGAGCATCCAATCTATGTCGCGATCGCTCAATTCACCTAATATAACTAGAACTTTGCTCATACAGTAAGTTTGCAATGATCTGCTTTCTATTTTGTTAACTAGGAAATAAAGGATACAAACGTCTCCCGTATCGGGAGGGAATGAAAAAAATTTATGGCTCGCGCAAATTTACTGAAAGGATAGCAAATTTTACACGATTTTAATCAAATTTACTAATTTTGACCCGATCGAATCGCCACCCTCGATCGGATCGATGCTATTCTACGTTACTTGTCGGCGACAGCGCAGCAGCGGAATCTCCCATGTCCGCATCTGCGCCCGATCGACGAATTCAACAGCCTCTGGATAATATCCTCCCTAGGATTGATTTTTAACCCTCGAACGGTAAATTAAAATTAAGCCCTAAATGGGCAGACAGTTCTGCAAGCAATCGCTTTGAGAGTTGACTATTAAACGGTTGAGTGCCAATCTAGAACAAGACAACTGATATTATGTGTGTCAGTGTTAAAAACAAGGAATTCGGTTGATATGAGTGACTGCTGATGAAACAGTGTCTTCTAAATGAGCCTTCTGGACTGATGAACAGACCAACTGCAACTGAGGTTGCCAATCCCCAGCTAATTGCTTCGCCCTTTAGTGGCGGAGTATGTCAGACTTTTAATACACCAGGTCAGCAACTCAGGTCTAAA
>DPLL01000371.1 GCA_003542015.1 Microcoleaceae cyanobacterium UBA9251
TTTCATCCCTGGACTAAAGTCACAGGGTTTTCAGGGTATTTCTTATAAATACTAAGTTGAAATCCTCGGAGCCTTTGATAATGGTTCAATTTCATATTCAAACAGATAGCGATATCCCAGCATCTACCCAACTGTTCAATCAAATCAGGTTTGCGATCGCCTCGCGACAGTTTCCGCCTGGCCACCGCTTACCCAGCACCAGACAACTAGCCATGCAGACGGGTTTGCACCGCAACACCATCAGCAAAGTATACCGCCAGCTAGAAAATACCGGACTTGTGGAAGCTCAAGCCGGATCGGGCATTTACGTCCGCGCCCAAGGCCACGAAGGAGGCAGTAAACTCAAATCTCCCATCCTGGAACAATATCCTCTGGCAAACAAAATAGTACAAGAAAGCCTTGACAAACTGCTGGGACAGGGCTGTACGCTCAACCAAGCCAGGGAATTATTTTTGACCGAAATTGACTGGCGGCTCCGGTGCAGCGCGCGAGTCGTCGTCACAGCCCCCACTGAGGACATCGGCGTGGGTGAGTTGATGGCGAAAGAACTCGAACAAGCTCTGCGTATCCCCATCCAGTTAGTACCGATGGAAAAGTTGGGTACTTTTCTCGATCAAATCTCTTCTGGAACTGTGATCACGAGCCGCTATTTTATCGGACAAGCTGAAGCGATTTCGGCATCTCGTTCGGTGCGAGTTATTCCCGTGGACATCTATGATTATGTTCAGGAGATCAAGTTAGTCGGGGATTTGCCGAAAGATAGTTATTTGGGTTTAGTCAGTCTGAGCCCTGGAATGCTGCGATCGACTGAAGTGATTATCCACAGTCTCCGGGGAGAGGATTTGCTGGTGATGACGGCGCTGATGTCAGACAACTACAAAATTAACTCGATCGTGCGATCGGCTAGAACAATTTTTTGCGACCAACCGAGTTTTGCTACAGTAAAAGCTGCCATCAATGCGGCCAGAGAGGATATTATTCGTCCCCCGCAACTGGTATGCTCCGAAAATTA
This sequence comes from Microcoleaceae cyanobacterium UBA9251, assembly GCA_003542015.1. GTDB lineage: Bacteria > Cyanobacteriota > Cyanobacteriia > Cyanobacteriales > Microcoleaceae > Microcoleus. Next base: position 1,013 of record DPLL01000371.1, read on the forward strand.
TATCGGCTCTAAGTCGATTAATTTGCTCAAGCGTGAGTTGGGATTGGGATAACGAAGGAAGAAGGAAGAAGGAAGAAGGAAGAGGGAAGAGGGAAGAAGTCAGAAAAATAATGCCCAATGCCCTATGCCCAATGCCCTATGCCCAATGCCCTATGCCCAATGCCCAATTACCAATTCCCGATTACCGATTACCAATCATTTATGACAGTAGCAGCGCGACAAAGCAACGCCAAAATTCTCGAATTAAAGTTGCAAAAGCACTTACAAGAGGCCGGATTTAAAGATTTGCCACTTTATATAAGTTGCGATTTTCGAGAATCATCTTTAACGGTTGTGGGAGAACACCCACGCAGTTTAGTTCTCAAAGCTAAACCGACTTTTGCTGTCCTAGAAGCAGCTATTCTGGAAATCGAACCGAAATCTATTCAACAAATCGGACTTTGCCTAAAAATAACTGGGCAAAAACAGCCTTACGCTTTCCATTCCTTTACCATGCACAATCCTGTTTTGTCAAGACCAAGAACAGTGGAAGTGCGAAAAAAACCTGTTGAGATACCGGCAGCGACAGAGGCTAAAGCAGAGGATATTGTGTTAGCAGCAACTGTGGCGGATGTGGCGGATGAGGTGCCGTTAGAAAAGGACGATCGAGATGGGGGAGTTCCAGAATATTTTCCCGATTTGTCTGAAAGTCCCAGCTATTCGGAGCCGATCGCATTTAAAGCAGCAGCAATGTCGGCAGATATTGCTCAAAATCCCTTCGATCCGCTGGATTTGGAACCAGTGGTGACNNTGTGCTGAGCCGCCCTTGCGTCATCGGAGAATGCACTGCATTGGATAATGCGAAACAGTTAAGTCAGAATTCGGCGAATACTCTGAGAACCTCAAAAGTTTCCAATACTCCCCAGGAAGCGCAAGAGCAATTAAAACAGGCGATCGCACTTTTAAAACCTATCCCATCTTGGTCGAAGCATTACGCTGAAGCCCAAAACGCCATCGAAACTTATCAGGAGCAAAATCAGAATTTAAACTCGGCAGTGGATGCGGCGCAACTGGCAGCAAAAGCCGCCCAAAAGACTCAAAAGCCGCCTCATTCTGCCGAGAGTTGGCAGTCAGCGCAAAAATTATGGGAAAGTGCGATCGGGCAACTCGAAGAAATCCCCAAAGACAGCCCAGCTTATCCATTTGCTAAGAGAAAGTTAAAGGAATACCGGACAAATTTAGCAAGTGCAAATCGGCAATTAAGCACAGAGCAAAAAGCCGAAAACCAACTGGTTGCTGCCAAAAATACAGCCCAAATAGCAGAAGCTCTCGCAGTAGTAGCTAAGTCAGCCGACAGTTGGGAAAAAGTGCAAGCAAATTGGGAAAAATCCATCGAAACGCTATCAGAAATTCCCACAGATACAAAAGCTTACCAGCAAGCTAAAGTGCTGAGTTCTAAATACGAAACCAGACTTTCACAAGCCAGCGATCGAAAAAATGTCGAAGGAATTGCCGAAGATGCCTACACTCAAGCAGTTACTTTAGCAGCTCAAGCGAAAATTTTCGAGGAGCGAAACGCTTGGTTCAAAGCATCAGAATACTGGCGTCGAGCTTTGAGTTATGCCTCCCAAGTACCTGCGGCAACTTCTTATTCCCAGAAAGCTAATCCCTTGATTAGTGCCTACAAAACTTCATTGCAGCAAGCAGAAGTTAAGTTGGAGGAAGACAGAAACTTGCAAAAAGCCCGCACCGATTTAGATAGAACTTGTAAGGGAAACCCCAAGATTTGCGACTATACTGTTAGCAAAGATTTGATTGCGGTGCAGATGACTCCAGATTATGTGCAGAAACTGCAACAAACTTTCATCCAAGCGGAAAACACCAATGCTACCAAGACTCGCCAAGCTATAGAAAAGCACGTTGAAACTCTGCAAGAAGCCTTGGAGGCGATCGGCGATAACGCCAATATTCCCATGCAAGTATACGATGGCGAAGGCAAGCGGATTGGCACTAAAACGCCAAATTAGCCGGGAATTGATTGGTTATTAACGGGTTCCCAGGCAGCTCCTGGGAACGAATACATCGTTATTAAATCAGTCCGCGCTTGAGTGGACTTCGTTTATGTAGAAGCGATTGCAATCGCCGAGTTTTAGCAAGGGTTTTTAACCAAGATTTAGTATTACTCCGCAATCAATCCAGCTTGAAAAATTTGTTGAGCCGTCAAGTTCAACTCTGGGAAAGTTGGCGACTCAATCCGATCGTCTCCCCGAAATAGGCTAATTTCATACTCACCATCAACCAACCGATAAATCGAGATAGTCGGTTGCTTAGGATTACCAATAAATCGGCGGCCGCCCAAACCGAGATAATCCACAATCCAGTATTCAGGAATCCCGATTAATTCGTATTCACCTACTTTTCTGATGTAGTCATCTTGCCAATTGGTACTAACCACTTCAATAACCAGCGGAATTGATGCCCCTTGAGTCACAGTTGAGAACTTTTTCCACAGAATTTCTGATGCTAAATTTGGGCGATTTAAGATCAGAACATCCGGCGAATAAGCTGATTCGTTTTCTGGTGGCTTAACTAATGCTTTTCCGGGGATGAAGTACGGAAGGTTTAGCCGATCGAATTCCACCGTCAATTTTCTTGCTGAAAAACCGATAACTTCTTCATGGTCTCCTAATGGCTGTGACATTTCAACAATCTCTCCATTGTGCAGTTCATAACGTCCGTTTTCTGGTTTCCATTCCGCAAAATCTTCAAAAGTTAGCGGTTTAGTTGCTGTTTGAATCATGGTTATTCTCCTTAGTGATGACTAGGGCGGGCTAGAAGCACACCCCGCAAGATAAACTCATATCAAATCTGGTAGCATCGGAATTGATATTACTCACAGCCAGGAGACGGCAATGCCGTGTCCCTACAATTAATCATAGTAGGGAAACGGCACTGCCGTCTCCTCATTCCCAATTCCCCATGCCCAATTCCCAATTCCCAATTCCCAATTCCCTATTCCCTATGCCCAATTCCCTATGCCCCATTACCATTTAATCAATTGTGCATCTTGATTAAAAAACCTGCGACACAATCCCTCAGTCAACAACAAAGTTGAAATTAAAGTTGCCAGTGCTAACACAAACATAATCAAAATCTGGTACGATGCTGCATCAAGAGGAGAGACACCGCTGAGCATTTGACCTGTCATCATACCAGGCAAAGTCACGATTCCTACGACGGTCATTGTATTTAAAGTGGGGATTAATCCAGCTTTAATTGCATCTTTGCGATACTGCTTTACTGCTTGCTGCGGGGTTGAACCTAAACTCAAATGAGTTTCTATTTCTAACTGGCTGCTATTAACTGTGCTGACGAGTCTTTCGCCGGCGATCGCCCCGGAATTCATGGCATTTCCTAATATCATCCCCGCTAAAGGAATCAGGTATTGTGGTTCGTACCAAGGCTGAGGTTGCAAAATTAACAAATTTGTATAGGCCAAAGTCAAGGCTGTACTTATAAAAATTGAACCCCAAACTAAGGGCAGTAAATTTTTAATTTTTTTGCTAATTCTGTTGCTGCTAACCACGCTAGCTGTTGTCAGCATTACTGCTAACACTGCTAAGACTAGCCAAGGATTTTTAGCATTGGGGTCAAATATGACTGCGAGCACGTAGCCGACTAAGATTAATTGGATCAGGGTGCGCCCCGCGGCGATCGCGATCGACCCCTCCAATCCCAATCCCTGCCAAGCCGAAAGCCCGATCGCGATCGCCACCATCCCCAAAGCCCAACCCAAATCCGTAAAATCTAGCAGAATTAACACAGGCGCTCCCTTTCGATCAAGTGATTGTTTGCCTGTCCAACTATAAGATATTGCAATAAACGTTTCTGAGAAACAGTTTTGCTGCAAGAATCTGCTTCTATAATGGTTGAAATTTCTGGTGTCAAGAGTGAATAATGTCCCCCCCCTCGACTTAAGCCGCCAATACGCCCAGATTGGCGACGAGATGGCTGCTGCGGTGCAAAAAGTGCTTGCCTCTGGTGCCTACATCGGCGGCCCGGCTGTGAAAACTTTTGAACAAGAGTTCGCCAACTACATCGGCGTTTCTGAGTGCGTGGGCTGCAACTCCGGCACCGATGCGCTGGTTTTGGCTTTGCGGGCGCTCAAAATTGGCCCTGGCGATGAAGTGATTACTACTCCTTTTACTTTTTTTGCTTCGGCTGAGGTAATTAGTGGAGTAGGCGCAACTCCGGTGTTTGTCGATATTGACGGTGCGACATTTAACATGGATGTCGATCGCCTCGAAGCTGCAATTACCGAAAAAACCAAGGCAATTATGCCCGTGCACATCTTCGGCCAACCGGTAGACATGACTCGGTTAATGGACATAGCCAACCGCCACAATTTAGCCGTAATTGAAGATTGCGCCCAGTCTGTCGGTGCTGAATGGCAGTCACAAAAAGTCGGTAGCATCGGCCATGTCGGCTGCTTCAGTTTTTATCCGACCAAAAATTTAGGAGCTTGCGGCGACGGTGGGGCGGTGACGACAAATGATCCCGCGATCGCAGCTTCCATGCGAATGCTCAAAGAACACGGCCAGTCTGCTAGGTACTTCTACGAAGAAATCGGCTACAACAGCCGTTTAGACGCCCTGCAAGCAGTGATTCTCAGCATTAAATTGCGATATCTCGACACATGGAATGCCCAGCGGCGCGAGAAAGCCGAACTCTACAGCGAATTTCTCTGTCATGTGCCCGGAGTTGCCGTACCCAGAGAATTGCCCGGAGCAAAAGGAGTGTGGAATCAATACACAATTCGACTCAAAAGTCAAGAAAATAGGCCAAATCTCGCCTCTGGCAATTTTCGAGACTCAGTGCGCGCTCAATTGCAGGAAAACGGCATCGGTTCGATGGTTTACTATCCGTTACCTTTGCACCTGCAACCTGTTTACAAATCTTTGGGTTATCAGCCCGGTCAGTTGCCGGCATCTGAGCAAGTTTGTCGCGAAGTCTTGTCTTTGCCGATGTTTCCAGAAATTTTGAGGGATCAACAAGAGCGGGCGATTTATGGGCTGAAAGACTGCTTGGCTCAATCAACTCAAATCCAGTAGCTTTGGTGTGGTGTCTGGAGCGAGGGAAACCCATGACGAGAGAGCGATCGCAGGGTTGTTGTGTAATTCCGATGTCAGGCTCAGCGAAATTAGTTAAGTTTTTTCACTGAGCACTTGTACTTTTGTGTACTATATTTAATGAAAAGAAACAAATTTAGAAGCAAGAAGGAAGTTCGGCAACGGATTTTGTAACGGATGTAACGGATAGAAGAAGGAAGGAAGTTCGGCAACGGATTGGGTAACGGATGTCAGGAAGAAGGAAGAAGGAAGAAGGAAGAAGTCAGCAGGCAGATTAATGCCCCATGCCCCATTCCCATCCTTTTCGGCCGATTCCCAATGCCCCATGCCCCATTCCCGATTCCCAATACCCCATGCCCCATTCCCATGCCCTATTAATTGTAAATTTCATAAACTAAGAGGAAAATAAACGAGTGCGTCAGTATCAATCTACTCAAGCTAGACGCTACGATCCAAAAGCGATCGCTCAGTATTACCGCAACCGTCCTTGGAAAGCAATTTGGCGAGCAATTACCGTTATTTGGTCTTTTGCAGGCTTCGTGCTAGGGATGCTGTGGGACAGTTGGCAGCACGAAGTCAAAAAACACCAGCCGGAACGAGCGGCCCACCTGCGACAAATACTCACTCACTTGGGCCCCACTTTCATTAAAGTTGGTCAAGCCCTCTCAACCAGACCAGACTTGATCCGCAAAGACTTTCTCGAAGAACTAATCAAACTTCAGGATCAATTGCCGCCCTTTGACTCCGTGCGGGCTTTCGAGATTGTGGAAGCCCAACTAGGCCGCAAGATTAGCGAAACTTACAGCGAAATCTCTCCAGCCCCAGTCGCAGCCGCCAGTCTCGGCCAAGTGTACCGAGCCCGCCTGATTACCGGAGAAGCAGTCGCAGTCAAAGTTCAGCGACCGAATTTGTTACCAATCTTGAGCCTTGACCTTTACTTAATGCGGTGGGCTGCGGGATTATTAGGCCCATTGCTACCGCTGAATCTCGGTCACGACCTGAGTTTAATTGTCGATGAATTCGGCATCAAATTGTTTGAGGAAATCGACTATATCAACGAAGGCCGCAACGCCGAAAAATTTGCGACCAATTTTGCCGACGACCCCACTGTAAAAGTTCCGAGTATCTATTGGCGCTATACTACAAACTGCGTTCTCACTCTCGAATGGATTGATGGCATCAAGCTGACAGATATGGAAAGCGTTAAAGCCGCAGGTTTGGATACCAATACTTTAATTGAAGTTGGAGTCCGTAGCGGTTTGCGGCAGTTGCTGGAACACGGATTTTTTCACGCTGACCCCCATCCTGGAAATCTGTTTGCTTTAGCGGATGGCCGCATGGCTTACATTGATTTTGGGATGATGGATCAGATGGAAGAAACAACTAAAGAAACTTTGGTTGATTCCGTCGTTCATTTAATCAACAAAGATTATTTAGAGTTAGCTAAGGATTTTGTGAAACTTGGCTTTTTGACACCAAATACAGATATTATGCCGATCGTCCCGGCCCTAGAATCTGTACTGGGTGATATCATCGGCGAAAAAGTAGGAGATTTTAACTTCAAAACGATTACAGACCAGTTTTCGGAGTTAATGTACGATTATCCTTTCCGAGTGCCGGCGAAATTTGCCCTAATTATTCGCTCTCTGGTAACGGAAGAAGGTTTAGCCCTGACGCTGAATCCCGATTTCAAGATAGTCGAGGTGGCTTATCCTTACGTGGCGCGGCGTTTGTTGAACGGGGAATCTCCGGCACTGCGGCGGCGCTTGATTGAGGTATTATTTAAAGATGGCAAATTCCAGTGGAATAGGTTAGAAGAGATGATCGCGATCGCTAGGTCCGATCAGAGTTTCGACCTACTCCCGACTGCACAACTAGGTCTGCAATTCTTGCTGTCAGAAGAAGGAGCGTTTTTGCGACGCCAGCTAATGTTAGCTTTGATTGAGGACGATCGCATTCACACCGAAGAAGTTGGCAGCCTGTGGAACCTAGTTAAGGAAGACCTGCAACCAAGCCGCCTATTCAACGTTGCTCTAGGCGCATTAGCAGAATTTTCCACAGAAGGAGCCGCCGCCCTAACTCGATTTTAATCATTAGTCATTGGTGATTAGTCATTAGTCATTAGTCATTGGTCATTAGTTCAGGACACACTAATAACATGATTATGTCATTCTGAGTGAAACGAAGAATCTCAAATCTTTGCCACACCATGACAATTCGTCCAGGACTGAACTAATAACTAATGACTCCTGACTAATAACTAATGACTGCTGACTAATGACTTCCCCCAATTACCCCAAAGGAATTATTCGTGTATTACTTTCCAGAACCTCCCTATTTTTTTATGACTGCTGGATTGCTAGCAGGAATGGCCTCTGGCTTAGCCTTTGAAGCAACTCTCAAAGAAGCAGTAAAGCTGTGGTCAAAAAATCGTGCTACTCGTACTTTAGCCAACCTGCAAGGATTGCAATTATTCATACCTTTCCTGGGAATGGCCGGAGGAATTTGCGTATTTTTAGCTTCGGGTGTAGAGATTTTTGGACTTCCAAAATTGTTCTCTTACGCTTTATCTTTGCCGCTAACCATACTCACCGGCTGGCTAATTTGGAGACAGCTAGGTAAGCTTTTGTTGGAGTTAGAACGGGGAGGTTCCAAAGCCCTAGATTTGGATGCCTTTGAAGAATAAATCCCCAACTTCTTAAATGAAGAAGTAGAAGTAGGTTGGGTTGAGCGCTTCGCGAAACCCAACACCTGATTTTAAATAAAAAGTTGGGTGCTATCTATTTATCAAATTCCGCAACTTAAATTTAACATTATCAACCTTTTGAATTACCCAAACATTCAAATTTCTCCCCACTCGCACCAGCAAATTTGGAATCACAAGTTTCGGCCGCATTTCAGGCGATTTCAAATAGCGGTAGTGCAGAAATAAATCTCGGTAGGGAACATCAACATCTTCACCAGCACACAATTGAGTAAACTTTACAGACGAAATGCTCATGTAGTGCAAATAAGTAAGCCGCCGTCCTTTATCGTATAGAACATAATCTATCACATCAAATTGAGAAGACCAATGATTACCCGTTACCTGTTCTGGTTGAGCATATGCAAAGTTGTAAAAAGAGATATTGCTGCGAGCAACTAAATAATTAAATAAAGGTTGGTCAGTTCCCCGCAGAGACAGAATTTCAGATTCTCCTGATGTTAATTTTTCTGAGAGTTTGGCTGAATTATTGCGATTTAAAATACTTTGTTTTGAAGCAAACCAACCTGCACAGAAAATCCGAGATTGCAGTTGGTCAATATTGAAAATATGTGGCAATTTATCGGATGATAAATCAAATACATAATTAGGGTCAGATTTGTATTGAAAATCGTTTGCTACCAAATCAAAATCATCAAGTTTTTGATAAATATAATCCAGAGAACCCATTAACAGAGTGTCCGCGTCAAAATAGATAAATTTGTCAAAAGGGCCGTCAAAACAACAAAATTTCCGGTGCATTCCCAAACAGCGTACTGATTCCCAGCCTTTAGCTTGCCAAATTTTTTGAGCTTTGGTATGAGATATCCAAACTTGAATTGCAAAGTCTTCCCAGAAATCAATTGAATCGGTGTTGTCAAAGAGGGTGACATTAGGACGAATTGCAATTTCTACTCGCACTTTTCCTAGTCTATCATCATAGGGAATGATGCAAACTGGAATATCTTTGGCCCCGTTGACTTCGAGACTGTTTAACAAAGCGACTAAGTGGTCGAAAACAACATCGTTTGCTAGAATATAAATGCCATTGGTCATAAGTTTTAAAGAAATTAAATCAGTTAGCAAATATTCCCGTAGGGTGTGTTGGGCGCTGGGGAATTATCTCGGCTTTATCGAATATCAAAACAGCGCCAAACGCACCGAAATTATGGCGCAAGGTGCGTTGGGCGCTGGCAAATCTCTCGGCTTTATCAAATATTATAACAGCGCCCAACACACCCTACAATATCGAATATTATAACACCGCTCAACACACCCTGCAAATATCGAAATATTCTTTGAACTAAATTTGGTTTTTCCTCATTGAGATAACGATAATGTTTCCACAGTTTCCAATAGGGACTACCCGATTTAATTGGTATTCCAGCCCAGTGGAGATATTTTAACCTTTTACCTTTGTCATAAAGAACATAATCTATTTCTTGAAAATGCTTAGAACCCGCCCAGCTTCCGGGCTCGGTTTCCGAAGCTTTCACAAGGTTACAGCGTTTGGGAATCAGTTTAAGAATCAGGTAATTTAGTATAGGTTGGTCAGTGACATTTTGAGTAAAATCGAAATATTCTCGATGCTGGGAACATTCGCGCAATATTTCGTACATTTGGGACTCGGAAATAGTTCCTTTCCGGGAAGCAAAAAAGCCGCTGTTGAAGACATCTTGAAGTTCGGAATCTGTGAAAATATGCTGTTCTTTGACAACCTGTGAAAATACATTTCGCAGTTTTTCGCTAAGGTGATGATAATCGCAGCAAAAAAAGCCTACTTCTGATAGTTTGTTGAGGTTGGCTGCGATGTCTTCAAAGACGATGATATCTGTATCGATGTACAGAAATTCGTCGAGAGGGCCAAACCAGGCGACGAGTTTTCGCATTTTGTTGGGGAGGGCTAAAAAGTTGCGATCGAATATTTGCCCAATTTCTCTGGTAAACTGTTCGACAAACTCCAGATTTGGGAAAAGTTGAACCCCGTGGAGAATGCTGAGGGCGGCGGCGACTTGCTGATAATTCTCGTCAAAGGGGATCAGAAAAATTGGTACTTGACAATTGTACAAACGTATGCTGTTTAAAAGGGCGATCGCACTTTCCATCACCTGATCATTAGCAACAATATAAATACCACGATTCAGATCAAATCCATTAGCATCAGAATAATTCATCTCTCTCATCTCTAACTCTGCGTTCTCTGGGGACTCTGCGGTTTAATCATTCAAAAACAACCGCAAACGAAATCATACATTTATCCTCAACCTTCTCCATACCCTTTTTAACAAATTAGGCGTAGAAACCTCAGTATAAGACTTTAGCGGTTCAGTAAAAATCGGCCGCTTTTCTGGTTCCCGGAGATAGCGATAATGCAGAAACAAATCCCGATAGGGAAAATCAATATTTTCCCCCGCACAAACTCTCCGAATCAAATCCGGCGGCACACCAATATAATGAATGTAAGTAAGTCGGTTTCCCTTGTCATACAAAATCCTATCTTGCTCTTCAAAATGTTTAGAACTGACGCAGCACCCAGTTTTATCACCATCCGGGAGACTATAAGCAAAATTATAGCTATTCAGGCCAGTTTTCATCACCATATAATTGAGCAAAGGCTGTTCTCCCGCACCTGAATAGAGAATTTTCCCATCGCCAGATTGCAGTTGAGCTACCAGCAATTCTCTAGTATTTTGGTCAAAAAGTCCTTGCTTGCTCCCATAAAATCCCGAACAAAATATTTCTGAATCAATCCGATTTTGGTCAAATACTTTGAGCAGTTTTGGTGAGCAAATATTGTATACTTTAGTTGGGTCGCGAAATTGAAAATCATAAACCACAAAATCATATTTATCTAACTTCTGAAAAACCGCATCAAGGGAATTCATCACCAAAGTATCAGCGTCCATATAGATAAACTTTTCAAAAGGCCCATCGAAAGCGCAAAAGCGGCGGTGCGCGCCGTAAAGCCGAAATTTTTTGCGATTCAAACGCTCTGGTGCGGCTGCTTCCATGAATTTATCCCATCGCTGAATTGAGGCGCTATCTTCATAAATAAAGACGTTGGGACGGTTGACAATTTCAGCTTTGATTTGCTGTATTTGGTCGTCGAAAGGATAAATACAGACAGGAATATTTGAGCCTAAGATCACTTCAATACTGTTGAGCAAGGCAACCAGTTGGTCGTAAACTATATCGTTGGCTAGCGTGCAAATTCCCTTCATATATATTAGTCTCGCGTGGCGCGGAATTCGTTTGTGTAGTTGCGGTTTCAACCGCCGCATCATCTAACATGATGTTATTTCCTAATATACAAAATTAGACAGCCAATTGAGCAAGTTCAATTCGTGGAGAATAATTTGTCTGGCTTCGGCAATTTTCTCCCTCGCTTCATGCCAATAATCCGCAGTTGCAATCACCTCTTTAATAAATTCTACACCTTTTTCATCCAGACTGGGAAGCCGCAGAAAACTCCCCGCCGGCAACAACTTATCCGCCGCCGAACCGCCGTAATAAATTGGCAAACACCAAGCTAATAAAGCATCCCAAAGCTTCTCGCTGACATACCAATCGTTTTCGGCATAATTTTCAATAGCTAAGTTGTAATAATATGGTGCGACGGCGTGCCATTTATTGTTCACAGTGCCATTCCCGCGCGCCCAAATTGGCAAGTTTCTCCCGTAAAGATCAAAATTTAATTCTTGTTGTTGCAGCAATTTGATCAAGTCTAATCGGTGGCGGTGATTGGCGCTGCGGCTAACACCTGAAGTAATCCAAGAACAGGGTTTAGTTTTAGCTGGTGGCGGCATTTCATCGAGTTCTCGAAATGAGTTAGAGTGATACCAAATCGCGGGCATATAATTGGGGTTGGGTGCGAAGTCGTCGGGCCCGGAAATGTAGCCGCAATAAAGTTTTGCTTGTTCGTAGTTGGCTTTGGTAATTTCAATAACTTCTGGTAATGGTGGCTCGCGGATTAGGTAAATTATGCGTTCTAGAGGGACACCACGCAATTTTTCTCGAATGTCATTTTCGGGATTTTGAGGGCTTTGGTGGCGGATTTTGTCTAGCCAGGATTGCTTTTTGGGCGGCTTGGGAAAGTCGAATTGATACATGAGTAAAAAGTCTGGTTCTGGGTGATTTGCTAACATTTGAATGTTGCCCCATTTGCCGAAGTTTTGAGGGGTTTGTTGCCATAGCCAGTCGCTTTGGTTCATGGCTGGGTAGGTGGTGATTGTGCCGATGATTTTTGGGTTCATTTTTAATAATAAATATGGTTTTCGCGTGTGGGCGGGGCGGGTTTATGAGATTGTTTATTTGAGGCGATTATGGTTTGATCGTAAATACCAAAGAAACCGGGTTTTTCACCAGTTTAAAGGCTCTGATGCAGTATTTCTGTAAAAAAACCCGGTTTCTGCAAAGAAACCGGGTTTTTCACCAGTTTAAAGGCTCTGATGCAGTATTTCTGTAAAAAAAACCGGTTTCTGCGTCCATGACTAAATAATTTGCGATCGCACTGACTCTTCCACATAACTCAAAATTCTCTCGATTCTATTTTCCCAGGAAAATTGCTTGACAAAATCCATAGTTTCTGCATAACCTTCCACCTTCCTGGGATATTTTGTTAAACTATATTGAATGCTTTGTGCAAATTTATACTGGTTATCTGGTTCGCACCAAGTCGCAGCGATATTCCCCGATTTAAATTCAAGCAAAGATGGAATTTCCGTCGCCACAATCGGAGTTCCCGATGCCATATAATCGAAGAACTTCAAAGGAGATGTGAACGTCGCGGCTTCTGTTAAACAGTGCGGGTGAGTCAAAACGTCGGCGGCTTGTAGTAAGCTAGCAAGTTGATTTTGAGGGAGGTAGCCGAGAAATTTTATGTTGTTAACTTGCTGGTTTTTGGCTAATTGTTGGTATGCTGTTACTTGGGATGAATTGCCACCTGCGATCGCAAATTGAACTCCGGGCAATTCCTGAGCCACATCCACTAACATATCGACACCTTTAAACGGGTAGAGTCCTCCCGCATAAACTGCTAAATGCTGTCTTCCATCTGTTAATAATTGTTGCCGCCATATCTGGGAAGCTTCCGTTTGTCTCGCGAGAAACAACTGATTGAAACCGTTGTGCAGCATAATTACTTTTTCCGGCGGCATTCCATTTTGAATCATGCTTTCTCGCACTGTATCGGCGACAGTTACAGCAATTTGAAACAGAGGATTGCGGACAATTTCTGGCTCAAATTTCTTGGATTCGTGATGGTGTTGTTCGTAGATAGCGGGAATTCCATTTTTAATCGCAGCTTTGATAAAGTTCCAGTCGCGGCTGTGGACAATTTGAGTCGATTTAAGCAGGTGAATCGGTAAGTAGTATTTTGATACTATTGTACTCGAACTCGTCCACTTGCTGTCCAAAAGATCGATCGGCCACGGCATCGGTAAATCTGCTACTTTTAATTTATCTTGAATATTGTATATTTTGGCAAGTTTTTCATCCGGTTTTCTCGGTCGAAAAGGATGGAGTAAATCAACTGGATTAAAAGCACTCCATCCTTTGCGGAGATATACCAAAACTGCTGGGAAACCGAGATTTGCTGCGGCATTCGCAGAGTG
>DPLL01000377.1 GCA_003542015.1 Microcoleaceae cyanobacterium UBA9251
AAATGCGATCGAAAATATTGCCGATACAACTCGCACCTCGGTACGCACTCGTTCCCCTGCAATTTCACTAACCCCAAACTATCTAATTTAAACGCCTGCATTGCCTTTAATTGCACCGGAGNNTTTCTTTGAATTCATCAATGGTCAAATCCGAACGCGAAATGTGATATAATGCAACTCGCACTAGATAAGGATGACCGCCCACAATTGCCATCAATTTCTCAACTTCTCCCTGGGACCAATTCAAATTGTGGCGCACTGCTAAATCTTGAATTTGCTCAGCGTTGAATTCCGGCAAATCTACGGGTAATCCGACGTTGAAAGGCGATTGATTGATATTCATTGGAATGTAAACTTCGGTGGAGTGAACTACAATTAATCGCAGTTTTTTCCAGATATCGCGCCGCTTTGATTCTTCGTGCCAAGCTCGTAGTAATCCTAAAAAGTCTTCGGCAATGTCGGGATATTGGAAAACGCGATCGATCTCGTCTAATCCTAACACTAAAGGAGTGTCTATTTGCGGCAACAGATATTTCTCAAAGTAATCTTTGCAATTGACTTTGCTCCCAAAAATTTCATCCCAATAATCGTCTAATTGATTTGGTATGTGTAACTCTCGCCCGACATAGGCACAAAACCACTTGAGAAATTTATCGAGATTGGCAAATACAGTTTTATCAACTAACTGAAAAGTTAGCGGCACTGTGCGATAATCTCGACAAGATGCGTGGTGCAAAATCTGGGCCATTAAAGAAGTTTTTCCCATTTGTCGGGGAGCTTTTATTCTAATTAAGGCGCTGGGCTGCAAAATAGTTTGATAACAGCGTTCTTCGATGGGAGGACGTTCTACATAAAATTGAGAAGCGACATCGACTTGTCCTCCCGGTAATTCCGGTTCGGCGGCTGGTAATGGAATATGATCGCCACTAATTCCTAATACTTGTTTTGGCATTAAATCTTCTGTTTCATTTTTGCCAGGTGCGGGAGTTTCTGCTAACAAACTCAGAATTTCTTCGATGAGAATTGGAGTATCTGCGGTAGTTTGCCATTCCCTCTGTTTAATGCGGTAAAGATAGCCTCGCAAGTCGTGATTTAGAGGCGCACTTAGGGGAAAACCAACGCGAATTGGCAGAATTACTGGCTTTTTGTCAGGGCGAGAATCTTGCAGTTCTTTTGCTTGCTGAACTTGATACGTTAGGAGTTCGCTTTGGGTTCCCGTTGGCGGCAATAGCAGCAGTAAATAATCGCATTCTTTGAGGAAGAAGTTAATGCGATCAAACCAATTATCTCCTAATTTAATGCTTTTTTCGGTTGTAAAGACTGTATGCCCGATCGCACTTAAAGCCGTTTCTAACTGCACGCCCAACTCGCGATCGGGTTCGGCGCTGTGATAGCTGATAAAAATCTTAACATTTCGGCTGGCGATCGCGACTTTTTCCCCCGCAGGTGGCAAATTGTCCGACTCATCCGTATCTTCCGCATCGTCTAGTTTAGCCGATCGATGGTCGCCCTTCGCTAAACTTAAATCAAAAGCAGCGAATAACTGCCGAATTTTGCTGAGATCCGCACCTTCTCTACCCTGCCGAATTTTGCTGACTGTATCGCAACCGACGCCAGACTCAGCCTCGATTTCAGTCAGAGTACCTCTAATGTTATATCGGTCAGACCATTCTTCGATCGCCTCATTCAGCTTCTTTAAGCCAGAGACAGTGAGAATGCGACCGCGATCGCGTTTTGACTTGAGCACTTCGTTTACAGTGAAAGGGAAAGGAATCTAGGAAGTTTAAAGCCTTAACTTCCTATTTTAAGCGATTTTAAGGAAGATAGTCAGCCTGACCCAATTTCAGGAATTTTACTCCTAAAATTTTTATGGTCGATCGCATCCTCAAACCTCCTCCTGTAAAGGCTTTCAACATTTGAAGGTATTTTGATCAAAAAAACTTTTCTTAACTCCCTAATCTCCCGCGCGCATCACTGCTTGATTTTTTACAGTAGATACATCAAACAAAAAGGTGTACGAACATGAACAAGATTTTACACAGGCTGTTAATGGCTGCTTTAGGCACCGCAGCAATTTTCACAATTAATACACTTAATACTTTAACTGAAGCATCAGCCGCTGGCAAATTTGATGAAACAGAAATTCATCAGACCGGAGTTTTTCCCGTTGCAGTACCGAGTAACTTCGGTAAACAGTGATATTTTCCAGTTCATTGTTCACCCAGAACGAATCTCATTTTGTTAATAGATGGCCATCATTTGATTAAGGATAAATTATGAAATCTACACTCTTACCGCAGCTAGCTACCCCTACAAAATCTGATTTAGTTGATGCCGATCCGATCGATGCCTGCACTGCACTAGCCTGGATCGAATTGGTAGCATTAGATGCCGATGTTCTCACGGGAGATGACTGGCTGGCTTTGTGCGATGATATTGATAGCGGTGAAATTTACCTGGGCTGGTTTTTGTGGCACGATCGNNATTTTAGATTTTAGATTTTAGAATTGAAGAATTGAAGAATTGAAGAATTGACCCCACGGATGAATCCGGGGGGCAAGTAATAGAACGGGATTTGCGATCGGTTCGGAAAACTGAATATTATCGAACAAAATAATAAAATATACGGCAGAGGGCAAGAGTTGACTGTATGATGTCATACGACTCGCTGCGACAGCGGTTGAGAACACTGTTCCAGTCGCTTGCGAGTTGAGGCAAATTCACTCTTTCTCCTCACACATGACTTTAAAACTACAATGGCTGTTGGCTACCTTAATTAGTGCTTTCTCGATCGCCTTGCCTGCAAAAGCCGATACCTTGACATCTTGGCACTTCGATGCTAGTCAAAATAAACTCAATTTAACAACAGATACTAGCGTTCAGCCGTCAGTTAAATTAATTGCTAATCCCACCCGTTTAGTAATTGATTTACCCGGAATTGTCCTAGAATATCCCGAAACTCCTCACAACTATAACTCAGCTATTCAAGAAATCAGAATCGGGCAATTTGACACCGAAACCACAAGATTAGTGCTCCAATTAACTCCCGGTTATAAGTTAGACCCAAAACAAGTGCGAGTCATCAAAGAATCTTCAACTCGCTGGTCGTTTCAGTTACCCAAGCCAGAGCAATTAGCAGGTAATGAGTCTTTTGAATCAGCAGCTATTACCCGGATTGAACAAAAAACTCGTCAAATTTCGCCCAATGTTTCTGCCACGAATCAGAGCAAATATTCCGGTGATTTGGGGATGCGAACAGGCTCGGAAATGACAGCCATTAAGCCTCAAATTGAACAGGCGATCGAACAGTATAAATCCCTGAGTGCGGGAATGTTTTTTCTGGACTTAGATACAGGAAACTATTTAGATATTAAGGGCGATCGAGTATTTCCAGCCGCAAGTACAATCAAATTACCAATCCTGATTGCCTTTTATCAAGATGTAGACGCTGGTAAAGTTAGCTTGAATGAAACATTAGTTATGAAGTCAGACTTAGTGGCCAGCGGCTCTGGAACTATGCAAGACGAAGCAGATGGAACTCGGTTCAGCATCAGAGAAACCGTAGATAAAATGATTACCATCAGCGACAATACAGCCACCAACATGATTATTGAACGTTTGGGGGGAATTGCTAAACTTAACGAGCGTTTTCGCAGTTGGGGATTAACTGACACAATAATTCGCAATTGGTTGGGAGATTTTCAAGGAACAAATACAACCAGTTCTGTGGATATGGTACAACTGCTAGCGATGCTATCTCGCGATAAATTAGTTTCTGAATCGAGTCGGGAACAAGTTTTAGAATTATTGCGGCATACAACAACTAGAACGCTGCTTCCTTCTGGTTTGGGGGCGGGTGCAGTTATTGCTGACAAAACCGGAGATATCGGCTTTGTAGTTGGCGATGCTGGTATTATTGATATGCCGAATGGGAAGCGTTATTTAGCAGCAATCTTTGTCAAACGTCCTTACAATGACCCGATTGTCAGAGATTTTGTGCGTCGAATTTCGCGGATTGTTTACAATTATTTAGACCAGCCATCGGCGAAACTACCCGATAATTTGCGTTGATATTGGTTATGAGTTATTGGTTATTGGTTATTGGTTATTAGAGCGAACAACCAACAAATAACAAATAACCAATAACAGCTAACAAATAACGAATGACTATTCTTTGCGCTCAACAGCTACAGTCAAATGAGCCACAACTGCTCCAACAGTCGCAAGTATAGCAGCAATTGGAAATACGATCGCCCCTGCAACACCGCCTACCAATCCCGCTATCAGCGGAATGTCTGCCAATTGCCGCCCTTGGGAGTTTTTGATGACGAGGCGGCGGAGTTTTCCTTGCTGAATTAATTCTTTGAATCTCGCAATTAAAGAGTCGCCACTAATCTTAAACTCTTCTACTCTGACTTTTTCCTCTGTTGAAAATTCTGATGTGAATAAAGGAGTTTCAACTGATGAGTTAGCTGCATTTCCGGCCGCTGCTGTTTTGTCTTGTAGAAGAGTTACTTGTTTTTCTAGTTGTGAGTTCATTTTTTGTAATGGCGGGTGAAAACCAGCCGTTTAATTTCTATACTTTTATTGTGTGCGATCGCAACTAAGAACGACAGGTAAGGAAACCCTACAATCTGCATTCGTACTTTCCCCACCCGCATTTTAACTCAAAACCATATCTATAGCAATCCTAAATCATNNGGCAACCACGGGGAGTAGGGGTCGGATTGCGCCTACAAGAATTATGAAAATGATTTAGGATCGCTATATATCTGGTTAGACAAAGCCGGGTTTATCTATTCCTTAAGATATAGGCAATATCTAAAGCAACCGGGTTTCTCTGAAAAATCGAAGATTCTCAACTAGATATCTAGGAAGAAACCCGGTTTCTGGCCTCGACTTGTGTCCAGGACTATAATTGATGGTTAGCGGTTAATGGTTAAAAATTGGCAATAACCAATAACCAATAACCAATAACCAATAACAATCACCAGCAACTTGAGTTACTTATGCCGAATTAGCTCGTAAATTTCCACATAATCTTTAGCTGGATATTTCCACGAATTGTCACAATTCATGCCTTGAATCATGAGTTGTTCAAATTCATCAGGATAGTCATACCACAATGCGATCGCCCGATCCATTGCCGATTCTAAAGCACTGTAATCTGTCTGGTAAAACACATAGCCGTTGCGTTCTTTTGGCGGGTGGCGAGTATCGTAATCTCGATCGAACACAGTATTCACCAAACCGCCAACACCCCGCACCACAGGCACTGTCCCATACCTTAACCCGATCATCTGAGTCAGCCCGCAGGGCTCATAATTGCTCGGAACCACAATTAAATCTGAACCAGCATAAATTAAGTGCGACAGTTCCTCATTAAAACCCAGTTCCAAATGGCAGTCGTGATTGTCATTTAAAACCCGTTTTTCATGCTGAAAATGTGCATTAATTCCCGCTTCTGTGGCCGAACCCAAAAGCACAAATTGCGCTCCTTTACTCAGAGCATAATAAATTGCATGGTGGACGAGGTGAACACCTTTTTGGTCGTCTAAACGACCGATAAACGCCACAATTGGCTTGTCAACATCCCGCAGTAAAAGTCGATCGCGCAAAGCTTTTTTAGTTTTGGCTTTTCCTGCCAGATTTTCCTGAGTGTAGTGGTGGGGAATGTAGCGATCGCTTTCTGGATTCCACACATCATAATCAATACCGTTGAGCACCCCGCGAAACTTATCTTGATACAAATGCAAAGTGTGCCCCAACCCATAGCCAAACTGACCCACATGAGCTTCCCAAGCGTGGTGTGGCGAAACCGTGGTGACAAAGTTCGAGTAAACCATGCCACCTTTCATAAAGTTGATCGCAAAAGGGTTAAAATTATCTCGGAGGCGATCGTACTCAAAATAATAATCCTCTCGATTCAAACCCGTTGCTTGCAGAACTTCGCTGCCGCCCATACCTTGATGTTTGAAATTGTGAATGGTATAGCAGACTCGCTGATTTTCCATCCAATTGTATTTGTAGATTTCAAACAGCATGACTGGCACCAAACCAGTTTGCCAATCGTGACAGTGAATCACATCAGGGCGCTTGTTACTTCTGAGCAAAAATTCCAAAGCGGCTTTGCTGAAAAATGCAAACCGCATATTGTCGTCATTGCAGCCGTAATAACAGCCACGATTGAAGAAATTGTCCTGAGAGTGAGACTCGATGAAGAAACACAACTGCCCGTGCACCCAGCCGCAGTAAACAGTACAGCGAATTTCGCCGCCGTACCAGGGCACAAACAAATCCTCATAGGCAACGTGAAGTCCCCAAATGTGGTCGTACCTCATGCAGTCATACTTGGGTAGAATAATCTCGACGGCATGGCCGGATTTTTCTAACTCCCGACTCAAACCGTAAACTACGTCGCCCAAGCCTCCTGCTTTGATGACAGGGGCGCATTCAGAGGCAATTTGTACGATGTACATTTTTCCGGCTTACTCCTGGGTGAATCAAAAAAATATTTTCTTAACATCACAAATTATATGATTTTTAAGCAAACAAGCAAGTCTGCCCTTGGGAATAAGGGGGCGATATCCGCAGCTAGGGGAATTTGGGGCGGTTGCGGGCGATCGCTGGCAATAGCCTAACGAGGAGGATACCATCGAGGCGAGGCTGCAAGCTCTTTAGCAGAGGAGAAATCATCGGTTGAGCAAGTCGAAATTGCAGCAAATCGATCGCAAATTACGCCAATTGTAACTCATTTTATCGCATTTGTCAACTCAATCTTTTGCAGCAAATCGCCAGTTGTCTCGTCTAGTTCCGAAGCTCGATCGAATAATATCAAATCCGCTAGCATCGGAACGATCAAGTAGGGGCAATTCATGAATTGCCCGTACCAGTGGCCACCCTATGTATCTTCGATATGTATCTTCGATATGTATCTTCGATATATCAGCGCAATTTTCAGTTTTTCGATTCACAGTCAACTGTCAACTGTCAACTGTCAACTGTCAACTGTCAACTGTCAACAGTCAACAGTCAACAATCATTCCGGTGTTACCGGAATTGATATCATAGCTTCGTTGCGGTGATCCGCCCAACTGTAATCGATCGCCTGTTTTTCCAGATTTTACCAAAATAAAATTAGTTGGTCAAATCCATTACCTTTGATTACTCCTAAGTATAAAATTCTCTCTGGCTCTTGCACCGGAGAGTGCGTATCGGTAATTAATCAATTGATCTTTGGCAGACATTTTCTGCTAGTCTAAAAGTATATAGCTATCTTACCAATAGTAAACAGTGCCACTCCACAATTCTTGAGAAAAATTCTATGTCTGCGATCGCACAATCTCCCAACCTACCCATTTTCAACGAAATCAACTCAGGATTACCCAATATTTGCGGCTCCGAAGCAGAAATTAGTGCCGCAGTAAATACCAACGAACCAGTCTTTCTACCTACCACAAATCTGCGCCTCGAAAACATTCAAGCCGGATTTGCCTGCGCCCTCCATATGCACCAACCCACAATTCCAGCCGGTGCAAACGGCGAACTAATCAGCAATCTCCAGAATATGTTTGAACATCCCAACCAAGGAGACAATCACAACGCCGGAGTCTTTGCTTCGTGCTACTCACGCATGGGAGAATTTATCCCCCAACTGATTGCTGAAGGTTGCAACCCGCGAATTATGCTCGACTATTCCGGCAATTTGTTGTGGGGATTGCGCCAAATGGGACGGGAGGATATCCTCAACAATCTCAAGCGGATTACCTGCGAAGCTCAATATCAACCTCACGTAGAATGGCTGGGGACAATGTGGAGTCACGCCGTCATTCCTTCAACTCCAATTCCCGACATCAAACTCCAAATTCAAGCATGGCAACATCATTTTGCAGCCATTTTTGGCTTGGATGCCCTCAAGCGCGTCAAAGGTTTTTCGCCCCCGGAAATGCACTTTCCAAATCATCCTGACACGCTTTATGAATACATCAAAGCTTTGAAAGAATGCGGCTACCGCTGGCTGATGGTGCAAGAACATTCTGTAGAAAATATCGAAGGTTCGGGATTGTCGCAAGACCAAAAATATATTCCAAACCGTTTATTTGCCCGCAATTCTCGCGGCGAAACCATCAGTATTACTGCTTTGATTAAAACCCAAGGTTCTGATACAAAATTGGTCGGTCAAATGCAGCCATATTATGAAGCAAAAGGACGTAATAAACAGCAAATTGGCAAGGTCACAATTCCTTCTTTAGTCACTCAGATTGCTGATGGCGAAAATGGCGGCGTGATGATGAATGAATTCCCCAGCGCCTTTGTCAAAGCTTGGCACGAAAACCGCTCTCAAGGTGGCGGAAAATCCGGTGTTGTCGGTTTAAACGGTACTGAATATTTGGAGATCATTGAGGCGGCGGGCGTTAATCCTGATGATTATCCGATTTGTCAAGGGGTTAACCAGCACAAAATCTGGCAGTTAGTCGATGCTGATAGTGCGACACCGGAAAAGGTGGAAAGTGCGATCGCCCAACTCAAGCAAATCGACCATAATTTTCACATGGATGGTGCTTCTTGGACTAACGATTTGAGTTGGGTGAAAGGCTACGAAAATGTCTTGGAACCGATGAATTTACTCAGCGCAGCATTTCACAAAAAATACGACACGCTGGTGCAGCAAGATGCCACCGTTACCAAGCAGTTTGAATACCAACAAGCTTTGCTTTACAACTTGTTGTTGCAAACAAGCTGTTTCCGCTATTGGGGACAGGGAACTTGGACTGATTACGCGCGGGAAATTTACAACCGTGGTGCTGCTTTAATGAACTAAGATAAGTTCGCAGTTGCGGTGTGGCGAAAAAACGCAACTGCGAACTTTTCCAAATTTTACAAATAAATAATTCCAGTACACCCGGATTTGATATCAACTTTCTCACGAAAAACAGTATCCATTGAAACTTTTTAGCTACAGAAGTCAAGATTTTCTCTGAAATCTTCCTTTAGGGATAACTAATATTACTAGGAAAAATTTGATTTCGTTCTCTGGATGTCACTCAATTCAGTAAATTTTCGGATTGTGGTCAGCATTTGTGCCGTGATAAAATTCGGAAATAATCTCAGCAAACTTGTTTTAAATCAGCGTGCTACTGCCACAGTTTTTCTTGTTTTCAACGTGACAATCCAGAACATCAGGATTGAGGCAAGAGGTTGGCGCTGCTTTTAGTAGCTGGCTTCGTATTGCGTTGGGATTATTTAACTAATCATCAGGCTAAAAAATAGCCCAGATTATGAAGCATTTTTTCCTGTTTATGTTGGCTTTAATCCTTTCTGTGACAATGGCACTAGGCTCTGTTTTACCTGGAGTTACTGCCTATAACGAGGGGAAAATAGAGAGGGTAGCTGACTTGAATCGAGGCAATACAGTATCAAACAGTCGCTACTCTGTCAGCGGCTCACGCAATGGCATTGTTACTGTCAAGGATGCTGTTTCCTCAGAGGTGATTCGTACCTTTCAAATGGATGCTGGAGTGGTTGTCAGAGAGACTTTTCTTTTGGAGGGTGGTAAGACAGTTGCTGCTTCGCAAAAAGACCATGCTGTTTTCTGGGATTTAGAAACAGGTAAAGAAGTTCGCCGTTTTCCTCAAAGGATTTATGGCTTTTCCCACGATGAAACCAAGTTTTTTACTTACGAACTTCCGCAAGGGATAATATTCCTGCACAGCTATCCCAGCTTTACACTTGTCTGCAAAATTCCGCAAGGAGGCGCTGGGCCTGTGCAGTTTCGCTTTTCGCCAAACGATCGCTTTCTGAACATCCAATTTGCTACTGGATATCCCGGGAGTGATGAAAATTATCCTCAGGGGAATCCGACTCGCTCGTCATTGATTTACGCGAAACTTTTTGACATCCAAACTTGTCAGGAAATCAAAGAATTTTCTCAGCTTCGTTTGGGAAGTATAGGCAAGTTTTCTGCAGATTCAAGTTTTTTGTCTACGCCGCAAGATATTATCACCGATCTTAGTAGTCGCCGCATTTTGCGGACTTGGTGGCGTTTCAATCTCAAAACTTACAAAGTTGAAAAACTTGCTGATTAGGATTTAATACACTTTAAAACAATTAGGAGTCAATGCTATGTCACAGCGAAATGCTAGCACAACATACATCTGTGCGATCGGAATAGCTGCATTCTTTACAACCGTTTCAAGCGGGGAAGTTTGTGCAGCACAACTGACTTTTGATGTAATCGTCAAAAATGAAGTTTTAGGTAATATTAGCCTGGAGACAGAAACTCGGACTATCCCAACAGGAACCAAAGAATTCATTACTGGTCAATTCGTTGCTACTAAAAACGACTGGAAAAATTTTCTCGGCGTCGATCATCTGAACTGGCTTCAGGTAGTAACCCAGGATTTTAATCCCCCTAATCCTCTCGATAGCACTCAAGGATCTCTGAAACCACCCTATATCGATGCCCCTAAACTTGGCTATTTTGCAAGTGGATGGTCTGACGAGGAACCTTGGTACTGGGATGAATACACGCCTATGGCTAAGTATAATCTACTGCCAGAAGAATTTCCAATACCCTGGACGCCAGCTAGACAGTTAGCACAACAAACTCAAAATAATGGTCAGGTTTTAAATTTTTCTGACATACCGACTGATAATAAAGCCAATCAGGTCAAGTTTGAGACATTTCTGGTAGGTGATTTCGGCAACCAAACCTACGATTTTTTAACAGGTTTTTCATGGTCGATTTCCCTCAATGCAAATCTCACTTCAACTATCACAGAGATCAAACAAGGTGCAACATTTACCGAACAGTATGCCAACCTAGTTGAGGAACAGTTTGGGTACAAAAAGGTTGACCTACTCCCCACCTATTTATTTTCCAGTGCCTTATCTCCTGGCAAGGTGGATTCTTTTACAGAATCTGGACTTCAAGCATCAGCACCTTTTGTCGCCTGGACTAATAACTTTCCCGGTATCAATCCACCCAAACAACCAGACACAATTTTAGGAGCGTTTAACCAATCGGGAAATCTGATTGCGGTGAATGACGACGGTGGGCCGTTTGGGAGCAATTGGGGTTCAGGGATTAAAAGTTCTGTAAACAATGACGGTTCTCTCAAACTCAAGGTGAGTGGCTACAACGACTTCAACTTTGATGAGCGTAATGACTTTAGTGGCGACTCATGTAGCGGCGGTAGCGGTGGTGGTGGATGTGTACGCAATGCACCACATCCTCAAGTTGGAAAATATGACTTAGCTGTCAAGATTAATCAAGATTATCTTCCTTCTCGCAGTAGCGTTTCTACGTCTGCGAGTAACGTTTATACGAATACAAGAACCTTGGCTGCTAGGAATATAAACCAGGAAATGTCTTTTTCCTCCATCAACGTTTCTGACATAGCAAGCCTTTACAGCAACGAATCACCAAACGAAAAAGCCTCATCTGAAAAAGCCGAAGAGGATGCCCTCGCCGCAGAAGCCGTTCCCGAACCAACCACCGCATTAGGAACGCTATTTTTCCTGGCTGTATTGCCTGTAATTAAAAGACTCAAAAACCGGAAAAACAAAGAGTAATGAAAACCCTCTACACCATCCTGTTTGCCCTCAGCATCATCCTCATTAACCCCTGGGGAAGCAGCCGGGGCCTCATCTGGACTTCCCCAAAAGTGTTCGTTATTTGGCTAATAGTAGGAGTCAATCTCGCCCTCTTGTGGGAACAAAGAAAAGCCCTAACCATTCCCCGAAAATGGAAAATCTCCCTAATACTTTGGACAATATTTCTATCAATCGGAGCTATCTCGACTCTACAAAGTCCTTTTCCCTTAACCTCTTTCTTCGGTCAAGATCAAATGGGAGACGGCTGGCTCTACTGGCTGTTAATTGCCGCCTTCACCCTCAGCAATAGCTTACTCCTAATCGTACACCCGCAACTGATTAATTCCCAATTCCAAGGACTGCTAATTGGCGGCATGATCCTTTCTGTTAGTATCTTCCCCCAAATCATCGATTGGCGGATCGACTATACCGCGACAATGGGGCAGATGATCGGAGTTGATGTCCTAGCCAGCAGTATTTTTCAAGGACAGCAACCAATAGGATTGTACTCCCACAGAGGCCATGCAGCCATAGTTTTAGCATTAATAGCAATTACTGCTATTGTCGGTTGGCTTGGGAGATTTACCACAACTAAATTAACTGTAATTACTTTAATTTTAACTGTTCCCGCACTGCTGCTAACTTCTACCCGAAGTGCAATTTTTGCTTTGATTGTGGCTAGTGCCTATTTGCTCAGAGGCAAATATTATAAAATCCTTGTAGGAATTGTTCCAATCGGTGTAATTGCTATTGGTATCATGACTGTGAACAGACCGTTAGATTGGAGCAAACCGACCATCGCACAAATCATGTCAAGCCGATCGCCAATGTGGACACTCTCAGCCCGTGGCATCAAAAAACGCCCGCTATTTGGATGGGGATTTGACGGTTTTGGCATTGCCTATCCCTACATCAGAAATCCTCAAGTAACTCCTATTGTTGTAAATTTAGACGAGTTTACTTACGACTATATTAACATAAAAGGTGAAATCAGCACTAGAGAAATTTCTACTTACAAAGCTCACAATTGGATTCTGGATACAACCCTATCTGTTGGCATTTTCGGGCTGCTTGCTGCTATGGCACTTTGGGGATATTATGTGTGTTTAGCGCTGAATTATTCTCTGGGTGGCATTGAGGCAGTTGTTATTGCTTATTTGATTTTTACTTTCACTTGGTTTGACTGCGCTCAATACGCACATATTGCCTGGTGGACGATGAGTTTCGCTGGAGTTAAATCTGCTTATGTTACTCGTTTTTATCGTTGGCGATCGGAGTCCGGGCAATTACCAATTACCAATTAGCAATTACCCATTCCCCATTACCCAATCNNTGATTGCCTCTTGCCATAACATCTCCAAAAGTTGCGCCGCCATTGGATTTTCAGCATCTAGAATCCCACACAATTGCTCGAAGGCCCGGTTCGCTTCGGCGTGACTCCCAACATCCTGAGCCATCGTTAGGCATTTCTTGAGTTGTATGATCGGATTTTCAGAAGAGTAAGCCATAATTTGATTCAGATAAGTGACAAAATTTACACTGACATCTTTGAGATTACTAGAATTTAGACACGGCCGCACAGTTCCCAATATACCAACGTCAAGGCACATCAATTCCTTGAGAAATCCCGATGCGGGAAGTTTGGACAATACTAACGGCACCTGACTCGATCGCATTCTGAAATTGGGCACTCCGGTGTTCCAACCTGAGCGGTTCCCCAACACCCAAAGGTAAAGCGCTTAAAGTGCGATCGATCTAAAGTATTTTACACAGTTTCCCAGGCGAGCGAGGTGAGGCGCGATCGCACCTTTTCGGGGACATCCGAGAACTCTTTCGGGATACTATCTAGCTGTAAGGCTCTGATTAACACAGCGCTAGCAACTCC
The DNA here is from genome assembly GCA_003542015.1 of Microcoleaceae cyanobacterium UBA9251. Classification (GTDB taxonomy): domain Bacteria; phylum Cyanobacteriota; class Cyanobacteriia; order Cyanobacteriales; family Microcoleaceae; genus Microcoleus. The sequence continues at coordinate 13,481 of DPLL01000377.1, forward strand.
GTCTGCATCCGTCACGACATTAAAACAGTGGTACATTCCATAGATTAGGTAAACATAACTCATACCCCCAGGCCCGAACATCGCCTCATAGCGAGGAGTGCGCTGTTCCTTTGCGTGACAAGCGGGATCTTCCGGGCCATAGGCTTCTGTTTCCACAATCGTAGCCCGAATCGTCTCCCCGTCGGGAAACTGTCGCACCAGCGAGCAGCCAAGCAAATCTGGCGCTACCCTAGTAGATGGCCTCGCTAGCCAAAAAGATTCTACAATCTGAGTATTTCCACGCACTGAACCAGAGAAGGTAAATTATGGATGTTAAGTTAGTTTTAGCAGTCTTGACAGCAGTTTTCACTGTGTGCTGTCTGTTTTTCGGTACAAAAAACGGATTCTACGATACCGACAAGTATCACGGTAACGGTTCTGCTCACTAATTTTAGGCGGCTGTTAGTTGCTTGAAAAAACCGCTGTCTGTTGTTCGGACGGCGGTTTTTTTTTATGAACCACAGAGGCCACAGAGGACACAGAGAAAGAGAAAAGAGAGAGCAGAAAGAATGAAAATAAGTTGACAAATGATGATACAGGAGATTGCTATATTTGCTGGAATTAAGGGTTGATTTTTCCATCGGGCATTTTAGTTTCCTGCAATCTAGCCTGATCGAATTCGGCGCATCCCGGCTGGTTTTAACGCATTTTGGCTCGTCGATACGTGGCTTTTATGTTGACACCAACTACTGCATTTTCTGGGTGATTATTTTCGGAAACTGCACTTACCTTAAAATCCATATTTGCTCCTTGATTATTCGCATCAAGGTTGAAAATTATGCCGGCACTGCCCAAATCATCTCCGGTTAGGTTGCCTCTATTTAAGTTGGCATTTTTTAGGTTTGCATTGCTGAAATTGCCTTCGGGACATTGTTTGGTTTACAGTAATTGCTTGACTTGGTTTTGTTGAATAGAAGCTGGTATATATTTGGCGGCAGTATATATAACTGCGATCGACACAGCAGCAGCAGTAAGTAATTTTTTAAATTTTATAATAACTTGCGAAAGCTTTCGTAGCTTTGTTTTGCGGTTAATGTATTACTACATTAGGGCGATCGCTCTCTGCTGAATTTCCACAACAATTTGCCCAGATTGCGGAATTTACTTTGACCCGCCCCGGTGCAGCTTGCACATATACCTGCGGGCTGACTTTAAAAAAATTCTATTTATATCCCTAGAAGGAGGAAATCTGAACAAAATTTGACGATGATTAAATAGAAACGCCATTGTACCTGCGCTGTTGTAGTTCTCAGCAACTACTTTTGTTGTCAAAATTGGTTTGAGAAATTAATTGACTATCACAACTGTTGGCAGCAGATCAGGTTCCTCAACCCTGCCAAAACACACCACACCTGCAATCTCAACGAACTCGGAGCGGCAATGAATCAAGTCTACCCCGAACCCAGAAGATCGCGCTTAATGGCACTGCTGCTGACAACGCTGCTCACATTTCCCTTTGTCACTGCTTGCGGTTCCAGCCAGCAAAATTCTGCTCCCCCGCCCCCAGTAGATGATACTCGCGCTGGAGCGCCCGCAAATCGTACCTCCAGTCCTTCGCCCCAAGCGCAACAAGGACTGAGCAATACTCAAAAAGTAGCGATTACTTTAGTAGGAGCAGCCGCCCTTTATTACATCTACAATCAGCACAAAAATAAACAAGAACAGGGGCCGCAGGGGCAATATTACCTTTCCAAAAACGGCCGCGTTTACTACCGCGACGCCCAGAAACGAGCTCACTGGGTAACGCCGCCACCAGAAGGTATTAAAGTGCCGGAGTCGGAAGCATCGCGTTACCGCGAATTCCAGGGGTACAACAACCAAACTACAGGTAAAGACCTTACTAGCTTGCCGGAAGCTACAACTCCTGTTCCGGCACTGTAACCAAACCATTTCAGCTTTTAGATGGATGATTTAAGATTTTCTATTAAATCTGGCATTCCCAATCTAAAACAGTCGTTTTTTTAGCTAATAAACCAGAGGAAATTAATCATGGTAGACAGTTTTTTGCGAAAATTGAAAGATGCGATCGTCGGGCCGGAAAACGAAAATCCAAGATCTTCTGAGGATGAAGACAACTACGATCGTCCCTCAGATGCTGGACAGTTCGGCAATGTCCGCCCGGCCAGCGAAGACCCCCTGGGCGACCCAGCCGACCAGGCAGGTTCNNCGCCCTGCCAGCGAAGACCCCTATGGCGACCCAGCGGATGAGGAAGGGTTTAGTTAAGTCAGTTGGCTAGACAAAAGAACTGGTAAGCAACAGCACCCCTGCGAGGGTGTTTTTTTGTTGGGAAATACCAGCAGTATGTTATGTGATTTACAGATAAAGAAATATTTATATTCTTTTCTTGTTTTCTGCCTAAATTCTTTTTTTTGTGTGATCGTCTGAGAAGCACAGAAAATTTTAGGAGCTATGGCACAGGATGTTGGCCGGGAACAGCACGTTAAGTGGCTGAAAGAGCAAATTGCCCAGCAGAAGTCGGAACTTGCTGAAGTACAGGCGGAAGCTGTAAAACTAAAAGCAAGTATTGTTTATTACGAGGGTATGCTGGCGCTGGTGGCTCCTGATCGAGTGGCATCAACACCCACAGAACTGGCTGCTACAGATTTTGCCAAAGTTCTCAGTGCCAAGCGGATCAACACGCTTAATCCTAATGGGGTGAGATCATGCGCTAGCATCTCCCATTCCACAGCGCAGCAAGTTGCTAATCTGCTGAATCAGTAGCCTAGTCAATTGAGAGTCATGCTGCTTGCTTACGTTTACAAGCTGAATCCATCGCCCAAACAAGCTCAAACAATGGAGCGGTGGATTCATTTGCTTCGCTTGCAATACAACTTCAGAGTCAGAGAGCGGACAGAAGCCTACGAGCAAGCAAGATTTCCTGTTATGGGGAACTACTGCTTGATCGAAACTCAAGCCGAGTGTTGCCCTTTCGCTTGCTCGTTAAGCAAAGGTGCTTTGTACGGGAATCCCTGGACAGCAAAAGGCAAAAAAAGGACTCCGCTGGCTCAACAAGATGCTAATCTAGTTGACCTCAAGCAGGAACGTCCTTGGTATCAAGAAATCTATCACCATGTTTTGCAACAAATGCTAAAACAGGTTGATGCTGCTTTTGGGCGCTTTTTCCGAGGATTGGGCAAATATCCCAAAACAAAGCGGCAGGGTAAATTTCGCTCTTTCACCTACCCGTCTGGAGATGTCACCTTTAAAGGGAATAAAGTTCGACTTCCCGGTATTGGCTGGATGTCGTTTTTTCAGTCCGACTGTTTCCCAATGGTTTCAGCATTCGTTCCGTCACTGTGCGGAAAAAAGCAGATGGCTTTTATATTTCTGTTTTGTTGCAAGATGAGTCTGTTCCAGATATTCCAGCAGCAAATCAAGTTAAAACAGCAGTAGGAGTAGATCTGGGTATCAAGAAGCTAATGTCTCTCAGTACGGGACAAACCATTGCCAATCCCAGATTTTATCAACAGATGGAGCGGAAGCGATCGCAACTAAACCGTGCTGTCAGCCGCAAGGTTTTAGGTTCCCGCCGTCGCAGAAAAGCCTGTCAGCGCTTAGCAAGACTGGAACAAAAAGTTGCTAATCGACGAGAGGATTACCAATGGAAGATAGCTAATAACTTGGTGCAGCAATTCGATCTGATTGTGTTCGAGAATCTGAATATTCAAGGCATGATGGCACGCTGCAAACCAAAGCAGGATGAAAACGGAAAGTATCTGCCTAACGGTCAGTCTGCTAAATCTGGACTGAACAAAGCCATTACTGATGCTGCTTGGGGTTCCTTAAAACAGAAAGTCAAGATTTTGTCCGACAGGGTGGGCGTTCTGGTTTATGAAGCGGTGCCTCATTTTAGCTCTCAGGAATGCAGCGAGTGCGGGTATATCAGTCCCACAAATCGAGATCAAGAGAAATTTATCTGCGAAGAGTGCGGCCATCATGAGGATGCCGATGTGGATGCTGCAAAAGTTATTTTGCAGCGTGGCCTGAATCGACTGGGAATCTATTTGGATGCTGTACCGAGAGTCCCTCGGAAACAGGATAAAACTACGCCCGAGGAGCCTGTTGGAAGACAGGGAAAATCATCCGCGTTGGTGGGTGAGCCTGGGAACCCTAAGATAGTTCCAGCAATTGGAGTTATTTGAGTGGAGGGGAGTTTGAGCGATCGACTCTCGGCCTTTACGGCTGTCAATTGAAATCGGGTGTATCTAACCAAGTTGCGATCGCCCAAAAATCGGTCATTTGCTCAAAAACGGAGAGGGTGGGATTTGAACCCACGGTGACATCACTGCCACACCTGATTTCAAGTCAGGCGCATTCGACCACTCTGCCACCTCTCCCGGTGCATGAAATCTATCATACCAGTAGTTATCTCTAACCACAAGCAGTTGCAGATTCAGCACGCCGATACAGAATTTGTTCTCTTTCCACAACAAAATCCCCCCCAACCCAAACCAGAGACACTTCCGACACTACTCCAGCTTCCAGCAGCACGATCGAGAAATTTCGCAGTTTCGAGAACTCTCTGTCTACAATTCGCGGTACGCTGGCCGCATTCAAATAAACCGTACCCTCCGCACTCACACTTAGCGACTTCCGCAACTCTTTCTTTATGTGCCGCAGTTTGTGGTGCATATGACCAAAAGTTACCAGAGGTACCTGCTTGCCAGAATTACGAGTTTTGTCGATCGCCACCGCAAAATCTGGGTCGCCCCAATCCCCTCCCAGTGGCTTCCAATCTCGCCCGCAGGGGTCTTCAGGAGCCTCTCCTAAGCCCGTCGGGCCTGTGTGACCCAAAAAAATCACATTTTCGCAGTCCGCGTCCGCAGCCGCCCCTGCAATGAGTCTGGCCGACTCCTCAAAACTCTCCACCCCAAACCACTCCGAGTAAAAATCCGCGTACTTCCACTCCGATCCCCCCCAAGTAAACGGGCGACTTCCTACCACAGTTACGCCCAATTCGGGAAAATCCCGCTTCCCGTAACCGACGTGAGCTTCTCCCATTAAGTCTATTTGCTGTTTGACTCGATTTTCTTGAGTGCGATCGTAGGGGCATTGACTTCTGCCCCAATCCGTCGCCGTGTACCAAGCGTCGTGGTTCCCAAATACCGCTGCTTTCGGAATGTCCAATTGGGCGATCGCCCGCACCACCTCCACCGACTCATTCCCAAAATCCCCCACAAACAGCACCAAATCAACGCCTAGACGCAGCAGCGCCTCGCCGTCTTCAGCTTCCCACTGATCGTGAACATCCCCCACCACCGCAATTTTGATCGCCTTAGTCTCATTCATCAGAAATTTGGGTTTGAAACCCCGTCCTCTAGCGAAGCGGAGGACGGCTTTACTGAAAGTTAGCAATTGACATACTCCCCGCCCTAGAAGAGTGGGGATTCTGGGGTCAAACAGTAACTGCGGGCGTAGCCCGTCTAACATCACCTAACCCAATGGTTGATGCCCCAACCATTTGAATATTTATAGCAGCGTTTTCGTCTCTGCCGTTCACTGACTGACAGGACGGACAACGCCATTCACGCACATCTATCGCTAATTCTTTTAAGACTTGCCCACAGTGCGAACAAGTCTTAGAGGATGGATACCATCTGTCGATGAAAACAACCTGCTTCCCTTTCTTCGTTGCTACCCACTCAAGGATTTGCAGAAATTCACCAAAAGCCAAGTCTGATATTTTTCTACCCCAAAGACGTTGCATTCCCTTAAGATTTAGGGTTTCAAAAAATAAAACATCAAACTTGTCTGTCAATTGTTGAGCTAATTTCCAGAACCAATCACGTCTGCGGTTACAAATATCTTCATGTTTACGAACTAAGTTTTTTCTAGCTCGTTCACGATTGGAGGAACCTTTCCGTTTCTTGGAATGATTGCGACTCGCCTTCTTGATGGCATTGAGCGATTGTTTCAGAAATTGCGGTGATTTAATCTTGGAACCATCTGAACAGGTGAGAAACGTTTTTAAACCAAAATCAAATCCAGCGATTCTACTCGTCTCGAATTTGGTTTTAGGTTCATTAACGCTGTCTACAACGATGACCATAAACAACTCTCCTAAGGTCGTGCGCTTAATAGTCAAGGTCTTGACCGTTCCCTCAATGGCTCTAGAGTTCCAATACTGATAGACACGATTTCCAATCTCGATCCGGTTGCCACCTAATAATTTGTAGCCAGCTTGTTTTAAAGTGAACGATTTGTATCGTCTAACTTTCTTAAAGTTGGGCGGTCTAACTTTTTTATTCTGGTGCTTAAAGAACAGTTTATAGGCTTTCTCAATGCGTTGACAGATGTCCTGTACTGCCTGAGAACCGACCGATTGCCAAAATGGATTACGTTTTCTCAACTTGGCAATATGAGACTGAATTTTTGCACAACTCAAGTGCTTGCCCCACATTCGGTTGTACCGTTTATGTAGAGCAATACAATGGTTATCAATCACCGCTGCGGCGTTAATCATCCGCTTGAGGTGTTTATTCCGCTTGTGTTCGTACAACTTAAACTTCAGTGTTTTCATGCTAGTATTATATCACAAATCAACGGCGATATGACGGCATGAAAAAATTAACAATTATATCCTAAGATGAGGAGTACGAGATACTCATGGAGTATTGCACCCAGACAATACGTACTTAAAATTATCTACTGAGAGAATTAATTAGCAAATTAAAGAAAAGCCGTCCTAGAAGGACGGGGCTTTAAACCCATTTTTTTGGTAAACTTTGCCGACACAACGCCAATACCTGAATATTTCTTGCCGGGATCAATCCCGATCGCAATATCCTGAGTGGCTCGTCCAGACGGCTCTGCAACCAACTGGACATAGAAGTGTCCGCAATCTGACCAGTGCTTAACTGCTTTACCAGATGCAACCCATTTCCGCGCCCGTGCAGGTGTTGTGGGCATGAGTGGGTGATGGTCTGTGTCTACTACTGGAATTCGCATCTTGGTATAACCCAATATTTGTTTAAGTCCCTTCCCACAACACAGCTAAGATGTCTTGGCTTTACCCAACACATGAACCAATCAGGTTTTTCAAGAGATTCCGAACTAGGGAAGTATTCGGAGGTTTGTACCAAGCTGTGTCCCATGCGGTATTCAACGCTTACGTTGCCCGAATTGGTAAGGGAGTATCCCCGTCTCGACAAAGGGCGGGGTTGTTGAATTGCTTTGCCATGTGCGATCGATCCCTAAGCCCCTGTGTATCAGCATAGGAAACAGCGACCAATTTTTACACTCTCCCCCAGCCAATTTTAGATTTTAGATTTTAGATTTTAGATTTGCCCAACGGAACTGCCAGTCTTTTTTGGTGAATTCAACTATAATTCAGAATACACTTTAGCTTTCTTCGCCACCTTCCCCGGAATATTATAACTGTGTTTATCACCGCACCTTCTCCAAACCTGACCCAAACCAGACTGCCCGACGACTTGTTTGCAGCCATTAACGCCCTCAAACAAGAGTTGAACGCCGTCATTCTCGCCCACTATTACCAAGACTCCGACATTCAAGACATCGCCGACTTCATTGGTGATTCCCTCGAACTGGCCCGCAAAGCCGCCAACACCGACGCCGATGTCATAGTTTTTGCCGGAGTTCATTTTATGGCGGAAACAGCCAAAATCCTGAATCCCGACAAATTAGTATTGTTACCAGACTTGAATGCAGGTTGCTCCCTCGCCGACAGTTGTCCTCCCGAAGCCTTTGCAGCTTTTAAAGCCTCGCGACCAGGACATTTAGTAATTTCCTACATTAATTGTACCGCCGCAATTAAAGCAATGAGCGACATTATTTGCACCAGTTCCAACGCCGCCAAAATAGTCAGCCAAATTCCTGAAGATCAGCCGATAATTTTTGGGCCAGATCGCAATCTTGGTCGCTACGTTATGGAACAAACCGGCAGAAAAATGGAAATTTGGCAAGGAGCTTGCATTGTCCACGAAAACTTCTCAGAAAAAAAGATCGTCCAGCTAAAAATAGAAAATCCAGAAGCCGAAATAATTGCCCACCCAGAATGCGAACCTCCCGTACTTCGCCACGCCAATTACATCGGCTCCACCACTGCTTTGCTGAAATACTCTCAAGCTAGTTCCAGCCAAGTTTTTATTGTAGCGACTGAGCCGGGAATCATTCACCAAATGCAAAAACAAGCTCCTGAAAAACGTTTTATTCCCGCTCCGGCCACTAATAATAATTGTGCTTGCAACGAATGCCCGCACATGAGGTTAAATACTCTAGAAAAGTTATATCTGGCGATGAAAAATCGGACTCCAGAAATTACCATGCCTCAAGATATGCAAATAGCAGCTTTAAAGCCAATCCAGCGAATGTTAGAAATGAGTTAACTGTTGACGGTTGACGGTTGACGGTTGACTGTTGACTGTTGACCGTCAAGTAAATCCACCTAATTAAACCTCAGATACAGATGGCTCAAAAGCTTGCTATATGAGCATTCTTCCGACTTCCATTTCTCGACTTCCATTTCTCTTCTACTTAATAATCAATCCATGCTAGGGTTGGTTGGGCGCAGCGATTAAATTAAGTCATTCCTTTAAACATCAGGGACGATCAATGATTTCAGAAAAACTAATTATTTTCACTCGCTATCCAGCACCGGGAAAAGCCAAAACTAGACTAATTCCCGTACTCGGAAAAGAAGGAGCAGCCAACCTTCACCGCCTGATGACTCAACGGACGATCGCCCGCGCCCTATCTCTCCAAAACTCCCGCCAATTATCCGTAGAAATTCACTACACAGGCAGCAGCCAGCAACTCATGCAAGACTGGTTGGGAACCGATCTTCTTTATCATCAACAGTCAGACGGAGATTTGGGCGCAAGAATGCTCGCAGCCTTTCAAAAATCTTTTAATTTGGGTATTGACAAAGTAGCAATTATCGGCACAGATTGCCCGAATTTGAAAGAACAGATTATTGCCAAAGCTTTTGACGAGCTCAGTGAGAAAGATGTAGTTTTGGGCCCGGCCAAAGATGGAGGTTATTATCTAATTGGTCTGGGTAGCATGATACCGGAATTGTTCGACGGGATTAACTGGGGAACCAGTGAAGTATTTGCTGATACGCTGGCGATCGCCCAAAAGCTAGGCCTACATCTTGCCAATCTTCCCACTCTTGCAGATATCGATCGACCAGAGGATCTGCTCGGTTTAGATATCAATATATTGCCATAATTAAAAGTATATGTAAATCTAAAAATACATTAAAAATAATCATCATTTCTATAAAAAAAACCCTTGACTATAAAACCGCAAGGTCATAATATAGTAAATGTATTTGTCTAACCAAATGCTGACTATCAGTAGTGGTTAGACAGCGCTTGAGAGAATTCTCTCAGGCGCGAGAAAAAGCAAGTATAGCAGAAGGAAGTTCGGCAACGGATTTTGTAACGCATTTAATGGATGTCAGGAAGAAGGAAGAGGTAATTCCAGGCAAGGGTTTCAGCTTAAGCTTTGTACAAAACTGACTCTAACGGTGTTCTTGATTTTGTATGCCAGAAGCTCCGAATCTCAAAATTTCCATTATCATTCCAGCATTAAACGAAGCTCCTACGATCGCCCAAGTCATCTCCACCGCCCGAAATGCCAAAAATGTCGAAATCATTGTCGCCGATGGCGGCAGCAGTGACGGTACTGTTGAAATAGCAAAATATGAGGCCGATCGAGTTTTCTCCACCACTCCAGGCCGGGCTACCCAAATGAACGCAGGTGCTGCCGCATCAACTGGAGACATCCTGCTGTTTCTCCACGCAGACACTCATTTGCCCCACGGCTATGACACTCGCGCCCGTCAAGCACTAGCGAACCCGTCCATAGTAGCGGGTGCTTTTGAACTCAAGATTGACGCCCCTTTACTGATCCTGCGACTGATTGAAAAAGGGGTAAACTGCCGATCGCACTTTCTGCAAATGCCCTACGGGGATCAAGCCATTTTCCTCAAAACAGCTACTTTTAACCACATTGGCGGCTTTCCCGACTGGCCCGTCATGGAAGACTTTGATTTGGTGCGCCGATTGAAAAAACAAGGCCGCATCGAAATATTGCGCCCAGCAGTGCTGACATCAGCCCGCCGCTGGCAACAGGTTGGGGTACTGAAAACCACGGTCATCAATCAAATAGTAATTATTGCTTATTTTCTGGGAGTATCGCCCGATCGCCTTGAGGAATGGTATAGAGGAAAAAGGAAAAATTCTTCTAAAAACTAAAGAAAAGTAAACTTTTCTGAAGCTGGCTGTCAATTATGTAAATAGGCTACACGTCCCTGCGTAAAATATGACTTGAACGCCTCAACTTTCTTTGATACCGAGGAGAAACTAAATATGGCCGACTCCAGAAATGCAGAACTTATTCAACCCTTTAACGGCGACCCCTTCACGGGTCATCTAGCAACTCCCATTAGTGCTTCTGATTTTACCAAAGCATTCATTGGCAACTTGCCAGCCTACCGTAAAGGACTCTCCCCCCTAGTTCGGGGCCTAGAAATCGGCTTGGCACACGGTTATTTCCTTGTCGGCCCAGAAATCATCCTCGGACCACTGCGGGACTATCCAGAAGCTGCTAATCTTGGTGGACTAATTACAGCCATCGCCTTAGTTCTAATCGGCACATTAGGTATGTCTGCTTACGGTCTGGTATCTTTCCAAGAGAACAGCACCTACGCCAGCGCCAATCCAATGACTCCCGAAGCCCTGAAAACCGGTGAAGGCTGGAGCCAACTCACCGCTGGTTTCTTCGTTGGTGGAATGGGTGGTGTCTTTGCTGCCTATTTCTTACTTGAAAACTTTAATGTCGTCGATGCCATCTTCCGGGGCTTAGTCAATAATTAGACCGCACTCCGAAATATCTCTGTTGCAACACACTAACTTTAGCTGGGAGAATTTGATATGACCGGTTCATACGCTGCTTCTTTTTTGCCTTGGATCTTGATTCCGCTAGTTACCTGGGTAATGCCAGTTGTGGTAATGGGTTTGTTGTTTGTCCATATTGAAAGCGACGCCTAATCTTTACCAACCAAGGAAGACAGAAGTTGGATGGTTGACGAATAATTGGTCTGAAGCCTCTAGATAAATCTAGCGAGAATCAGCGAAAATTGTTTTGAGATTGCTGGTAGCCAGAAAACTTGATTTCTTGACCCGAATTCCCAGAATTGATCGGTGAACTAATTCTTCCGTCTTCTTCCTTCTCAACTCGACCTTGCCAAAAAACCTCTGCCGTGCAGGCAGAGGTTTTTTTGCAATTGAGACAAATCATCCCATCGGAGAGGACAAATTGCCAAATCCTAAGCGATAATTACGATCGTCCACCCCCTCATCCAGAGACAGCGATGAAATTACCCCTCGCGCGCAGAATCCTAGCTCCATTCCTGATCTCGGTACTGCTGCTCGTCACCGCTTGCGGTCAAACTCAGGCCCCATCTCGCTGGGACAAAGCCCAGCAGGAAAGCACCCAAAAATCTCCAGCAAAGCAGACAACGGCTGATCAATCCACTGCTCAAAATCAAAACCTGCCCAAGAAGGCCGTCGCAGGTGACAAATTAAATAAATACTTCCCGTCGTCAGACGACGGATTCGATCGCGTCTTCGCTCAAGAAAAGTCAGGTTTTGCTGAAGCTAAGTTGAACAAAGGCGGTAAAAATGTCGCGATGCTGTCCATCAACGACATCGCCGGCAACCCATCGGCTGGGGCAAAATTTCAGCAAAGTACCAAGCAAATTGGTGGCTATCCCGCTGTTACCCAAGGTGCTAATATCACTGCGGTCCTCGTGGCCAATCGCTACCAGGTGAAAGTTCAATCCCGCGATGCTTCTTTTTCAGCTAGCGATCGCGAAGATTGGCTGACAAAATTTAACCTCAGCGGCCTTGCTGGCGTCAAATAGCAATACCTCTGGTCATAGTCCGCGCCCGACTTCAGTCTGACTCTATTGGCACAAAATCTTTACCCAGACTGTGAGACTTTTGCCATCTGCCAAAAGTGATACCTTTGAGTCCTGTTAAACCATAAGGAGTTTTTTGTGAGCAAAACTGTCTTTCAATTAGTCGATGAATTGCCTACAGACAACCTCACTGTCAAAGCTCTACGAGCTCTTGACTTTGTGGTTCCCGGTCAGTGGGACAATTTAGTTGGGTTTGAAAATACAATTCGCACGGTAACAGGCGAAACAGATGAAGAACTGATCCAGCAAATCGGCGATCGGGCGATCTACCTCTACAACGATAAATCTCAAGGCTACCAGCGCGCTCTCTGGCTCTATCAAACCATCGACAGTACCGACAAGGCTCTAGGTGCTGCTGCTCTGGCGAACAAAGTCTCGGAAAAAGTGCCGTTGTTGGGTTTCCTTGGCAATCTCACCCCTAAGCCGGAAAAAGCTCAAACGATCGACCTTTCTTTGAAGTTAGTAGTTGAGTTACTAGCTTTTTGCCAAATAAACGGCATTCCGGGCGACAGCATCGGCGATTTTGCTGGCGCATTGGCAGACTACGGCGGCGAATCCCTGATGCGGATGGCTGCTTTGGTTTGCTTTGATGGTTTGATTCCCCTGGGCCCAGACTTTATCATGGCAACTCAGTCTTGGATAAACAAGCTTTCCCCAAGCGATTTGCAACAGAATCCGTCGTTTCAGTCGATCGGTAGCATGATTCCTGGCGGCAATCCTGCGGGCCAATTGGGCTTTATCGGCGACAGCTTTAGCTCGGTTTCTGGCTGGATGAGCTCTTTTGTGAGCGATCGAGGTTTGACTCCCCAAAACGTGATGGGCAACTTGCAAAACTTTATCGAAGTTTCTGCTGATAAGGTGGACTATGTTGGAGCATTCCTCGACGTAAGTACCAACTACTACGAACACACCGGTGTTCAAACTTTGGCCCGCCGTTTGATTGAACGAGCTGTCGCTGAGATTTAGAATAATCATAGTCCTCAGTCATTAGTCAGTAGTCATCGGTCATTAGTTATTGGTTATTAGTTATTGGTTATTAGAAACAACAACTAAAACTAACAACCAACAAATAACAACCAACAAATAACTACTGACTCCTGACTCCTCTACTCATCACTTTTTTACAGGAAGCACCAATGGCAGAAGAACCGACAAATCCAGCAGCAGGCGAAGCCGAAATTCCTAGTCTTTCTGCTGAAAACACTCCCAGCACAGACAAGCCTGAGCCGGCTGCAAAAAAAGCGGCCGCTAAGGCTGACGGTGACAAGCCCCCAGCTAAAGCTAAAAAGGAAAAAGCTCCTGCTGTTGAAGACAAGCCGTTTGCAGAATTTATTCAACAAGATTATTTGCCGGCCTTACAAACTGCTTTAACTAAGCAGGGCGTTGAGGATTTAGATGTCAGTTTTGCTAAGCAAAAAATCCCCGTTGCGGGCATGAGTTCCGCCGGCGATTGTTGGCAAGTAGTGGGCAAATTTCAATCAGGTCAGCGCCAATTTAACTTGTATTTTCCTCAAGAAAATATTCAAAGTCAAAGAGCTTTTTCTTGCGCTGAAAATAACACCAAAACTAGCACTTTAGAGCCTTTTTTGATAGATGAGCGCAAAATTACCCTAGATTTAATGGTGTTTGGCGTCGTCCAGCGGCTTAATGCTCAAAAATGGCTGAATCTTAATTAACCTGAGTTCGGGATAAGAAGAGGAGGAGCCGTGTAAGCTGAAATACAGCGTATTCCAGGTTTGTGAATTGTAGGGACACGGCAGTGTCCATAGGTGTCAACTTAAGCTCAAGCCCAGTCAGAGATGGCTGTTTGACTATTAAATCTAGATCCCCCC
>DPLL01000376.1 GCA_003542015.1 Microcoleaceae cyanobacterium UBA9251
ATCCTGCCTACTCTCTTTGAGCTTCAATATAACGCTTAACTGTTTCTGTACAAATACTCCCCGCAGTAGAGACAAAATAGCTAGGTGTCCACAGGGTAGGCAATTTGAGTAATTCAGGAAATTCCTTTCTCAAATGATGGGATGCTCTACTCTATTTGTGCTGTATAGTAAACATAGTACAACGACAGACACTAAATTAAATGTACGCAGTGCAAAAAGATGTTTGGCATTTAACGGGACTCGACAAAACCATTGTTGAGCAACTGTTGAGATGGTCAAACAATCTATTCAATGTGGGAACTTACGAGAGTCGGCAACGATACTTTAAAGATCGAAGCGCGGTTAAATACCAAGACTTGTACAAGATTGCCAAACCCAACGAGAATTACGGGTTACTCTACTCTCAAGTCGGTCAACAATCTCTGAAGTCTGTTGCTGAATCCTTTAGCTCTTTCCGAGCCTTAGAAAGGTTAGCCAAGAAAGGAGAACTTAATCAAAAACCGAGATTGCCCAAGTACAGAACCAAGGGAGCAATGTACCAGGTGACCTACCCTGGGCAAGCCTTGAAAATAGTCGGTAATCGGGTGAGATTACCTCTGGGAACTAAAGGGAAAGAACACTTTGGGACAGATGCTCTCTGGGTGACTTTACCGGAAAGACTGAAGAATTGCCAGATTAAAGAACTTCGACTAATCCCTAGAAATGGCAAGGTTTGGGTTGAATTTGTCCACGAAAGTCTAACCAAACAAGCCCCTAGCTGTAGCTGGGAAGTAACGGGAATTTTAGGTATTGATCACGGCATCAATAACTGGCTAACTTGTGTTTCTAGTAAGGGCAAACCATTTATTATTGATGGTCACAAATTAAAGTCTTGGAACCAATGGTTTAATAAGGAAAAGGCGCGGGTGCAATCAGTACATGATCAATGTAAGTTGCCTAAAGGTTTTTCGTCTCATAGACTGCAACAGTTGTCAGAAACTCGCACCAGAAGAATGAGAGATGCTGTTAATAAAGCAGTTAGAACCATCATAGATTATTGTGAAGATCGCCAAATTAACGTCCTAGTCTTTGGTTGGAATAAAGGATGGTTCGACTACGCTCACCAACCACAGAAACAAGAAGTCAATATGGGAGGTAAGACTAACCAAAGCTTTGTCCAAATACCCACAGCTAAAGTCAAAGATAGGCTCATGCAAGAGTGTGACTTAAGGGGTTGGCGATTTGTAGAACAAGACGAATCTTACACATCAAAAGCCAGTTTCTTAGACCGAGATTTACTGCCAGTGAAAGTTGGTGAAAAACCCGACAATTGGCAACCATCAGGTCAAAGAATTAAACGAGGTTTGTACCGTTCGGCTCAGGGATTAACTCTGAATGCTGATGTTAATGGTGCCGCAAACATCATCCGAAAATCAAAAGTAGCCATAGACTCAATTTCAATTATTGAGCGAGTGGGTAGGGGGTTGCTGACTAATCCTTTGAGAATTAAACTTTGGGCGGATTCATCCCCCAAAGTTTGTCCTTAAGAATCCCCGTGTCTTTAGACCGGGGAGTGTCAATGCACCTTAAATCCGCCCTTAAAAGTTGAACACTTCAAATTCTGGACTACCATAAACCATTTGTTTATCTACCGCCGACAAAACCTTATTGTTCGCGACATCAGAAACTAAACACCGACAAACTAACTGCGCTACATCGGCCCGATGAATTGTTCCAGCAACTCGACAATCTTCTGTTAAAACACCGTTGCTCGTTGCTGGTTCCGATTTCAGTCCGCCCGGACGAATTACAGTATAAATCATCCCGCTTGCTATCAAGTGATTTTCGGCTTTTTCCTTCTCGATTAAAACTGGGCCCAAAGTTTCCAAAACTTGCGGTTGCAAAGCAGCGGCACTGTTACCGCTACCGATGGATGACACTAAAATAAACTTCTGCACTCCTGCTTTGACAGCCGCGTCAATCAAGTTTTTGTTGCCTAAATAATCGGCTCTTTCTCCATCTTTTGGTAAGCCGCCAATTGTGCTGATTACGGCATAAATCGGTTCGCCACCTGTCATCGCTGCGAGCACGGCATCCGTGTCCAAAGCATCGCCCACAGCGACTTTGATGCCCATTGCTGCTAATTCTGGGCTGGTTTCGGGCGATCGCAAAAGTGCTGTTACTTGCATCTTTTGTTCTGTCAAACATTTCCCGATTTCTAAACCAACGCCTCGGCTAGCACCGGCTAGAAAAATGTGGGTTCTCTCTGTCATATTAATTTTGTTGTAGTTTGTGCAGAATTTGGTTTTTTTGACTAGGGATCATTATATAATAATCTTCTGTCAATTTGTGAATTAGTTTTTTTTCTTTTACCGCAGAGGGCGCAGAGAGCACAGAGGAAGAGTGGGGAGTGATTCACAATTCCTATGAGATTTTTTTCCCTACCATTACTACCCAAGATTGAGCTTCGCGTGGTAAACTGGGTGGGCGATAGTAGTGATTGATAATTGCAAATCCTGCTTGTTCTAAGCAAGGCCCTAAAGTGTGATATTCCCATCCTGCAGTGTAGCGTTTTCCTGTCGGGCGTTCGTCGTAGCCTTCCCAATTTCCTCGGCACATTGACATCACAATTGCGCCGTTAATAACTAGGGCTTTGTGCAAATCTTTTAGCACTTTTATCATCTCATCTCTGGGAACATGAATCAGGGAAGCGTTGGCAAAAATCCCGTCAAACTCTGCTTTTGGTAAGTCTAGATTCAGAAAAGATTGGTGTAAAACTTCGCACTCTGACAACTCTTTTGCTATTTCTACAAATGCTGGAGTTGCATCTAAGCCCACAACTGTGTGTCCTTGGCTCTTAAAGGCCACTAAGTCTCGTCCCGGCCCGCACCCTATATCTAGGATTTTACCGGGGTTGCGGGGCATGGCAGCCGTCAGTGCGTCCCGATTTTGGGAGACGTCGTGATGCCATGTTCCTGCTCGGAAAGACTCGGCGGTTAGCTGGTATTCTGCGATCGTCACTTC
>DPLL01000547.1 GCA_003542015.1 Microcoleaceae cyanobacterium UBA9251
GCTCAGGGTAAACTCCGTCGAAGGGCAGCACAGGTGCCCAATTCCCAATTCCCAATGCCCAATCACTAAATCTAAAATCTAAAATCTAAATCTAAAATCGCTTATGGCTCGCATTATTGTTGTTACATCAGGGAAAGGCGGAGTTGGCAAAACCACCTCGACAGCTAATCTCGGCATGGCTTTAGCCAAGCGGGGGCGCAACGTTGCCGTGATTGATGCCGATTTCGGCCTCAGAAACTTAGACTTGCTGCTGGGCTTAGAAAATCGCATTGTTTACACTGCACTCGAAGTGCTCGCAGGAGAGTGTCGCTTAGAGCAAGCTTTGGTGAAAGATAAGCGTCAGCCGCGCTTGGTACTGTTGCCGGCCGCCCAAACTCGGATGAAAGATGCCATTAGCGCTTCGCAAATGAAGCAACTTGTTGAGATGTTGAGCGGTAAGTACGACTATATTTTGATCGACTCTCCGGCGGGAATTGAACAAGGTTTTCAAAATGCGATCGCCCCGGCTCAAGAAGGTATCATTGTCACTACTCCTGAAATCGCTGCTGTCAGAGATGCCGATCGAGTCATCGGCTTGCTGGAAGCTAATAACGTCAAGAAAATTAACCTAATCGTCAACCGGATCAGACCCGCAATGGTACTCGCCAATGATATGATGTCGGTGCAAGACGTGCGGGAAATTCTCGCCATACCGCTGCTGGGCGTAGTTCCTGACGACGAGCGCGTCATTGTTTCCACCAACCGAGGGGAACCATTGGTATTATCAGAAACACCTTCTTTGGCTGGAACAGCGTTCGACAATATTGCTCGCCGATTGGAAGGGGAAAAAGTCGATTTTCTCGATCTAAATCCCCCTCGCGAAACCTTTTTTAGTCGCCTCCTCAAGTTTCTCAACACTAAAATTATCTGATTTGTCGCCAATATTGGCGATCGGCTTTAACCAGCAGCGACTCCATCCAACACAATAGCCTAGATTTTCCCAAAGTTAACTTTTTCTATGCCTAACCCTTGACAACTGAGTACAACCCATGCTATATACACTTCTCGATCGACTTTTCCCGCGCACGTCTGACAACAGTCGCGATGAGGTCAAACGCCGCCTCAAACTGGTTCTCGCCCACGATCGGTCAGAGCTCAGCCCAGAAATGGTTGAGGCGATGCGCCGAGAAATTCTGGAGGTGGTGTCTCGCTATGTGGAAATCGATACCATCGGGTCAGAGTTTTCGCTCTTCAGCGACCAGCGGGCCACAGCATTGATTGCAAATCTCCCCATCCGGCGAGTTAGGCTCGATACAGTACCGGAGTATGTACCGGAGTATGTAGTCGAAAGTCTAGCGGATCAGGACTAATAATTCATCGCTCTTTCAAGAGGTGATTGTAACTGAAGGTCTAAAGGTCGATCGGGGCGAATTAGCATACCCGGTAAATCATTTTTTACTAATATTTTTTCGCCTATTTTATCAGTGGCGCTCGGCCAAAGTACCCAACGACTGCCTTGGGGAAGAGTGCTTAAACTTGCAGACTCTTTGAGATCATATTGAGTCAGCCAAATAATCGGCAGTTTGGGCGGTTTCTCACTCTTCGACAAAATACTATCTTCCCCTGCATTAACTGCTGCTAAAGTTTCCAAAACTACCCGGTTCCCGGATACGAGTCCACTTCCAGCAGTCCAAAGTTTGACGTTTAACAGGCGCTTGCTAGCATAGAAGTATAGGGACGCAGCTACTGTCACCGCTCGTTCAAATTCTTCTGGCTGCCATAGAGCACCGCTGTCGAGAGCAATAATAATTTCTTGACCGCCGGCTGCAACTTCTAACTCCCGCACCCGCAGTTCCCCGTGGCGGGCGCTGGTGCGCCAGTGAATCAAACGGGTGGGGTCTCCGTGTCGGTAGGGTCTCAGGTTACGGGTGAGTCCTTCTGTCGCATTTTGCGATCTCCTGCGATCGTACAATTGCGGACTGTCTTCTTGACCGATGCGATCGATCAAAGGACAAGTGCTCAACGGCAAAACCTGCGGGTAAACTACCGCCACCGCTTTCGCCGGCTGGCTGCGCCGGCACCAAAACAACCCCAAAGGTGCTGCGGTCCTCAAGTGCACCTCTTGCCAGCGATAGATGCCCCGCTGCTTGACTTCCAGGTAGTATATATCCCTGTAAATACTGGCAGGCGCGATGACCTCGATCGGGCGGAAAACCTGCTCTCCTAGTACAAATGGCAGAATGTCTCTGATTTGCAACAGGGTTTTAGGTTCGTGGGAGCGATTTTCGATTTCTAGTTCGATCGTAATTTGGTCGCCGGCACTCACCGGTTCGATCGCACGACGACGAACTTCTAAGGATTGGATCGATCGAGTCGATAAAAACGCCGCTATTCCCAACAGCGCCAAACTCACACCGCTGAGAACGTACAGCCACCCAGCCATTGTATTAGCCGCAGAGCCAAAAAAGAAAACAGTCAGCCCGACCAACAGCCCGCCCGCATAAGCAGGAGTTACAGCGCGAGTTTCGAGCCAGTCGGCAATTTTGTGACCGATGTTCATAAAAGTTGAAATTGTTAATTGCTGAACTATCGCCTAAGAGAGAGAGAGAGACTAATTGCAAATGATTATAATAATAATTTAACTTACACCGCCGGGAAGTCCCCCGCTCTACCTGTACCCAGGTGATCGGTGGGATGAAAGGCCGGTCAACGTAGGTACGGAGTTGACCAAATCTTTTTTCAGTATTATGTAGTAATATATTCAGACTAGGAGGTGCAAATCGAGTGCTACATCAAGCTGTACAAGTCCGTCTGTATCCAACTGCATTGCAAAAAGCACTACTAGCCCAAACATTTGGATGTTCGCGCTGGTGGTGGAATTATGCTTTAAATAAATCCATTCAGGTTTATCAAGATACGGGGTCATGTCTAGGACAGGTAGCACTCAACGC
>DPLL01000233.1:0-1083 GCA_003542015.1 Microcoleaceae cyanobacterium UBA9251
GTTAAAGTTGTGTCAGCAATTTCGCCAACTAAATTAGGGACTCGCCACTGTTCTAAATTAATATAACGCCGTTCTCCTGTTTGCCAAGTTGGGTAATTGCTTCCGACGTAAATCATTAAATCTGGNNCGTGATTGATTCCTTCTTTTCCCATATCAATGATTAAAAGCCGATCGCCATTAAAGAACAATCCGATATTATCATTTTTGCGATCTTCGCGAACAGCCAGGTAGTCTTCCCAAGTCGCGGTTGTCCATTGAGATGAAGTTGCTGTAATATTCGTTTGGATAACTGTCGCAATTGAGGCTTTCATGGCAATTTCTAGGATTTTTAACTGTTTTATCCCTACTTTAACAAATAAGGTGGGCATTGCCCACCTTACTCTTAGTCTCACATTCCTAGATGCAAGTCGAGGTCAGAAACCGGGTTTCTTCCTATCTTTGGTTGAGAAAGCCAAGATTTTTGAGAGAAACCCGGTTTCTTTGCGTCCATGACTGTTAACACATTCTAACCCCGATTCTTCTCCGACCAAATGCGAGTTGGCAGTCCCCAAACATAGACAAATCCTTCGGCAGCCTTGTGGTCGAATTCATCCTCTGCGCCATAGGTTGCTAAGTCGAAACTGTACAGGGAATTTTCGGATTTGCGGCCGACAATTGTCGCATTTCCTTTGAACAGTTTGAGCCGCACAGTTCCAGTGACTCGCTTTTGCGTGTCCTGAATGAATGCGTCTAAAGCTGTTTTTAAAGGATTGTACCAAAGACCGTTGTAAATCATTTGGCTGTAGGTTTCTTCGATGCCGCGCTTGTATCGCGTNNTTTCCAACTATTTCGTTGAGTTGGGAAATTAAGGCGACTGGTGATAAATCTTTGCCGTTCAAACTGACAGGATTTCCGCAATCAAAACCGATTTCTAGGTATTCGGGTGTGTTGGGAGTTTGTTCGATCGCCTTTGTCATCAAATAAACCTCCTCCGGCGGTTCAGCCCAAGGATCTTCGAGGATTCCGGCTTCGATCGCCATTCCCAACAAATTGCGATCGATACTGTAAGGGGAAGATTTTTTCACGGGCGACGGAATGCCGCAT
>DPLL01000233.1:1112-14229 GCA_003542015.1 Microcoleaceae cyanobacterium UBA9251
GCGTTAGCTTGAATTGCCGGAAACGCATAATCTTTGACAAATTCCTCGGTAGCATCAATCACCAAAGATTCCGAGGCACCGGATGCTAAAGCTTTTTTGCGGATCGGTTCTAATTCGTCTCCCTGTCCCAAATCCGCGGCCAGAGTAATTACTTCTTCAACACCCCACTCGTTTTTGAGGTAAGGAATGCAGACGGAGGTATCGACTCCGCCGGAATATGCTAACACAACTTTTTTAGCGCGACTCATGGGTATTTACATCCTGAATTTAACCAACTTTTTATTATGCACCTAATTGAGCTCGATTCTTGTCAGGAATGGTACAGATTTAGATATTCTTTTTTTGCTAAACTTTGCTATTTTTAAGTATAATTGATGCAAAAAATCTGCTACCGTGGGATACGGTAGCTGTGGCGATGGGGAAAAGCCGTGTTTTTTAGTGTTGTGATTCCGACGTACAATCGTAAACCGATTTTAGCAAAATGTCTACTGGCTCTGGAAAACCAGCAGTTTGGTAACATTGTCAGAGAGTATGAGGTCATTGTAGTAGACGACGGCTCCACAGATGGCACGCTGGAGTGGTTGGCTGCAAATGCGGTTGAGCTTCCTCATGTGCGATCGATCTGTCAATCTCACCAAGGCCCCGCCGCGGCCCGGAATCTGGGTGTCGAACAGGCCAAGGGCGATACGATTATTTTTATTGACAGCGATTTAGTTGTTACGGAGCATTTTTTGCAAGCACACGCAGATGCTTTGTTACAAAAACACAAGGAGAATGACCGTGTTTTCACTTACGGCAGCGTTATTAATACTTGCAATTTTGACAATCCTACCTCGGAACCTTACAAAATAACGGATTTTTCGGCGGCTTATTTTGCTACGGGAAATGTGGCGATCGCCCGTCACTGGTTGATTGAAGCTGGATTATTCGACACTCGCTTTCAACTTTATGGATGGGAAGATTTAGAGTTGGGAGTTAGATTAAAAAAATTAGGTTTAACACTAATTAAATGTCCGGCTGCTGTTGGCTATCACTGGCATCCACCTTTTAATTTAAAGCAAATTCCAGCCATGATCGATCGAGAAATTCAGCGCGGCAGAATGGGGGTTTTGTTTTATCAAAAACATCCTAGTTGGGAAGTGCGGCTGATGATTCAAATGACTTGGTTGCACCAGATACTTTGGGGAGTTTTATCTTTTGGCGGAATGCTGAATGAGCGGACAATGACACCTTTTTTACAGTGGTTGATCGATCGAGGTCAGCCGCAGCTAGCTTTAGAAATTGCTCGGATTTTTCTGAATTGGTATAATGTGAAAGCGGTGTATGCGGCTTACGATGAGTTGAAAGCTCAGCCAGACAAATAAGCACCAACAATAAACCGTAAGCAGCGGACTCATAAATTAAATATTGTGGAACAGGCCTCTTGCTTGTGATTGAGAATAGTATAAGATGTGGGTTTAAACCATATTGCGGTTTTGGGCCCGCCAAAACGATCGCTGATTGTTAGTTAAGCTAACTATTCTCTGGGCTTTGAGGTATCTGAAGGTAGCAGCCGCCAAGAGAAGAGCGCAATTTAGGAAAAATAAAATGAATTTCACAATCACAGAAATGATACCATCAACTTAATATTTTATGGTTCGCACTGCCCACCTTACTCACCTGCTGAAGCATCTCAACCCACATCAAAACCTTAGTCCTGAAAAAAACGCACAAAAACTAGCTTTTGGGAGTAAAAAGTGAATAAATTTAACAACATTGAAAGCGGCAACTTAGCACCAAGTGCAGAACAAAATTCTGCGGAAAAGCCCAAGATTTTAATAGTTGACGATCACCCGGATAGCTTGCGCCTTTTATCCATAATTTTGTCGATGCGGGGATATAAAGTGTGGCCGACATTGGAGGGGGAACTCGCTCTCCAGTCTGCCCGTTTAAATCCGCCGGATTTGATTTTGCTGGACATCATGATGCCTCACATGAATGGTTATCAAGTCTGCGAACAGCTAAAGGCTTGTTCTCAAACGAAAAATATTCCAGTGATTTTTCTCAGTGCTTTAGATGAAGTGTTCGATAAAGTGAAAGCTTTTGGGGTGGGCGGGGTAGACTATATTACGAAACCGTTTCAAGCAGAAGAACTTTTGGCTCGCGTTGAAAATCAACTGCTGACTCGTCGGCTTTCTCAGCAACTTTTAGTACAAAATGCGCTGCTAGAAGCAGAAATCGCAGAACGCAAGCAGATAGAATTACAACTGCGAGAAAGCCAGCAATGGCTGTCGGCAGTAATTACAGCAAATCCTAATATTTTGTACGTTTATGATTTGATAGAAGAGCGAAGTCTCTATCTCAACCGCGAATTTTATAGCGATGTTGGTTACACATTTGAAGAAATACAGCAGATGGCAGTCGCATTTATTCCTAAGTTAATACACCCTGAAGATTTGCCTGCATTCTCAGCACAGAGGCAAAAACTTGAGACAGCAAAAGATGGCGAAATATTTGATTTTGAATACCGGATACAGCACAAAAATGGTACATATCGGTGGTTTTTTAGCCGGGAGACCATGTTTGCCAGAACAGCGGAGGGCCAACCTTGGAAAATTCTGGGAACTGCTACTGAAATTAGCGATCGCAAACACGCAGAACTCGAACTTAAGAGAGCTTTAGTTGTTTTAGAACGGCAAGTAAAGCAAAGATTTCTGCTCGAAAAAATTACTCTGGAAATTCGCTATAACTTAAACCAGGAACAAGTCTTTCAGAGAGCTGCTACCCAAATAGGTTTAGTTTTTAATGCCGATTGCTGCTTGATTCACACTTATACAGAACACCCAATACCCCGCATTCGTTGTGTTGCCCAATACAAAAGATCGGCAGAATCAGAATCGCTTCTAAATTTAGAAATCCCAGTCCCTGGCAATCCTCATGCTGAGTTGGTATTATCACAAGAAAAAGCTGTGGTTTCTGACGATGTTTTGACCGAACCGCTGCTAGCAAATGCTAGAGATTTGGTCGCTCAAATAGGTTTAAAGTCGATGATAGCAATTCGCACTTCCTACCAGGGAAAAGCGAACGGAGCGATCGCCTTGCATCAGTACGATCGCCCTCGCCACTGGACAGAAGATGAGATTAGATTATTTGAAGCAGCGGCGGCACAACTGGGAATCGCGATCGCTCAAGCCAATCTTCTCGAACAAGAAAAACAGCAGCGAATTCAACTCCAAAAGAGCGAAGCGAGTCTAGCAGCAGCCCAAAAACTTGCCCGACTTGGCAGTTGGAAATTTGATTTACTAGGCCAGAAAATTACTTGGTCAGAAGAAGTATTCCGCATTTTTGGTCTCGATCCCGCCCAACTTGAACCGACATATGCCGAACTCAACGAGATGTATCATCCCGACGACAGAGAGTTTTTTAACCAAATTGTAAACCTTGCTATCTCAGAAGGGAAACCCTACAAAGAGGAGTTGCGGATTTTGCATCCTGGGGGTAAAATCCGATACATAGAGGTCAGGGGAGAAGCTTTTTTTAATGAAACCGGGGAAGTTATTCAACTCTTGGGAACAGTCATGGATATTACTGAACGCAAACAAGTAGAAGCAGCTTTGAAAATTAGCGAAGAACGTTTTTATCTGGCATTTGAAGGAAGTGCGATGGGATTGTGGGATTGGAATGTGAACAAGGGAGAAGTCTATTTCAATGCGCGGTGGAAGACGATGTTAGGCTATGAAGTAGAGGAAATAGAAAATAGTTTTGCATCCTGGGAGAAACTGTTAGATCCAGAGGATTTGCAGCGGGCTAAATCAGCGCTCAACGCTCACTTTGAAGGGCAAAGTCCGGTCTACGAAGTGGAATTTCGGATGTTAACCAAATCGGGTGAGTGGAAGTGGATTTTGGCTCAAGGTAAGGTGATGGAACGCGATGTTTCTGGAAAACCCCTGCGGATGACGGGCACGCATATCGATATTAGCGATCGCAAACAAGCCTTAGCCACTTTACTTCTTAGCGAACAGCGATCGCGAGAAAAATCCCAACAGCTCAAAAAAACTCTGTCACAATTGAAAAGCGCCCAATCGCAACTTATTCAATCGGAAAAAATGTCAACAATCGGGCAAATGGTAGCGGGAGTTGCCCACGAAATTAATAACCCCGTCAGCTTTATTTACAGCAATATTACTCCCGCCAGACGATACGCTCACGACTTGCTAAACTTGATCTCTACCTACCAGCAATACTATCCCGCACCTGTGACCGAAGTGGCCGAAGAAATCGATAAAATAGAGATAGATTTTATCGCCGAAGATTTTCCCAAAATCCTAGATTCAATGCAAGCCGGTGCTCGACGAATTAAGCAGATCGTGCTGGATTTGCGAAACTTTTCGAGACTCGATGAAAAAGATATCAAATTAGTAGACATTCATGAAGGGATAGAAAGCACTTTAGTGTTTTTGCAGCACCGATTGAAGGCCCTGCGAAAAGCTGGGGAGATTCAAGTTATTAAGGAGTACGGGAACCTGCCAAAAATTGAATGCTATCCGGCTCAACTGAACCAGGTATTTATGAATTTACTGTCGAATGCGATCGATGCTTGTGAAGAGTCATTAGTCATCAGTCATTCGTCATTAGTAAACAACATTCCAACAGTTACCAATGATTTTGGACAAATGTTTGATAAAAATCCTCAGATTCGGATTAGCACTGAAATCAATAGGGACAATCAAGTTGTTGTCCGCATTGCTGACAACGGGCCCGGAATTAGTAGGGAAGTTCAATCCAAGATGTTTGACCCATTTTATACTACGAAACCGGTGGGAAGTGGCACAGGTTTGGGATTGTCGATTAGCTACCAAATTGTCAAGGAGAGTCACGGTGGTGAGTTGATGTGTCATTCGGAAGTTGGCCAGGGAGCAGAATTTGCGATCGCCTTACCAATTTCGCAAACTTTAAAAGTTAAAAGTTAAAAGAAGGAAGTTCGACAACGGATTCGCTCCACGGATTTAACGGATGTCTGTCAGAAGGAACAAGTCAGAAGGAATTTGTATGGGGACGTTCTCATATCTACCCGATTGTTTTAGGTGCCCGGCCGATCGCTTTGTCAAGGTTTCATTACTTCTCCCGCCCTGGATATTTACTCCAAATAGGTTTTTATGTGATATAATTAAAAGTTACTTTTTTCGCTGTCAGATGTTGCACTCTTTCTGTGACGAGCCAACATTGCAGTTTTTCTCAAGCAAACTCTGTCAACTTAAGTCTGTAGCATCTACCACATTTTAACTAAATTATGACTGACTCAATTCGCTTTCTGATGTGCGCTCCCGACCACTACGATGTGGACTACGTGATTAATCCGTGGATGGAGGGAAATGTCCACAAATCATCGCGCGATCGCGCCGTCCAACAGTGGGAAAAACTCTACCACGTCCTCAAAGAAAACGCCATAGTAGACCTCGTACCGCCCCAAAAAGGCTGGCCTGATATGGTTTTCACCGCCAACGCCGGTTTACTTTTAGGCAATACCTTTGTCCTCAGCCGTTTCTATCACAAAGAACGCCAAGGCGAAGAACCCTATTTCAAAGAATGGTTTGAGGACAAAGGTTTCACCGTTCACGAACTACCGAAAGACTTGCCATTTGAAGGTGCTGGCGATGCTTTGCTCGATCGCGAAGGACGCTGGTTGTGGGCCGGATACGGCTTCCGTTCCGAACTCGATTCTCACCCATTGCTCGCAAAATGGCTGAATATCGAAGTGCTTTCCCTGCGTTTAGTAGACGAACGTTTCTATCACCTAGACACCTGTTTTTGTCCACTCACAGGCGGCTATTTGCTTTACTACCCAGCCGCATTTGATTCCTACTCAAACCGCTTAATTGAAATGCGGGTACCACCAGAAAAACGCATTGCCCTTGAAGAAGCCGATGCCGCCAACTTTGCCTGCAATGCCGTCAATATTGACAAAATTGTGGTAATGAATAAAGTCAGCGACAGCTTAAAAACGCGCATCACCAATGCTGGTTTTAAAGTCATTGAAACGCCCTTGAGTGAATTTCTCAAAGCAGGCGGCGCTGCTAAGTGCTTGACACTGCGGGTGACAGAACCAGTGCAAGAAGATCGATCGGCAAACGTGATGGTAGAAAGCCGCACAATTCGCATGGAAGGTCACTTGCTGGATGCTGGTTTAATTAGTCGCGCTTTAGACTTAATTGTCGAAAACGGCGGCAGTTTCCAAGTGCTCAATTTCAGTTTAGGAGAGCAGCGGCAAAGCACCTCCACTGCCGAAGTTAAAGTTTCGGCTCCTTCCCACGATGTGATGGAAGACATTATCGCACTGCTGATTGACCTCGGTGCAGTGTCCCCACCGCAAGAGCTTTGCGACGCTATTTTAGAACCTGTAGTGCAAGATGGCGTTGGCCCGGACGACTTTTATGTTAGTACGATTTATCCCACGGAAGTGCGGGTAAATAACCAGTGGGTGAAAGCGCAAAATCAGCGAATGGACGGCGCAGTAGCTATTACAGAAACTGCCGAAGGCCCAGTCGCAACCTGCAAATTACTGCGGGATTTAAAAGTAGGAGAAAAAGTCGTTGTCGATGTTGTCGGCATCCGCACCATTCGCAAAACAGAATCGCGGGAACAACGCAATTCTCAGGAATTTAGCTTTATGTCTGGGAGCGTTTCTAGCGAGCGCCGGGTTGAATTGGTAGTGGAACAAGTGGCGTGGGAATTGCGCCAAATTCGCGATCGGGGTGGTAAAGTTGTAGTTACCGCAGGGCCAGTTGTAATCCATACTGGCGGCGGCGAACATTTAGCACATTTGATTCGGGAAGGTTACGTCCAAGCGTTGTTGGGCGGAAATGCGATCGCGGTTCACGACATGGAACAATCGAACATGGGAACCTCTTTAGGGGTTGACATGAAACGCGGTATTGCTGTGCGCGGTGGACACCGACATCACTTGAAAATAATCAACACTGTGCGGCGTTATGGCAGTATTGCAAAAGCTGTTGAAGCAGGGCTGGTTACTAATGGTGTGATGTACGAGTGCGTGAAGAACAATATACCATTTTCTCTGGCTGGTTCGATTCGCGATGACGGCCCACTTCCTGACACGCAAATGGATTTGGTTAAGGCTCAAGAAGAATATACTGAGCTGTTACGCGGTGCGGATATGGTGTTAATGCTGTCGTCTATGCTGCATTCAATTGGTGTGGGAAATATGACACCGGCGGGTGTGAAGATGGTCTGTGTGGACATTAATCCGGCGGTGGTAACGAAATTGAGCGATCGAGGATCGATCGAATCTATTGGTGTTGTTACCGATGTGGGATTGTTCCTGAGTTTGTTGGTGAATCAATTGGATAAATTGACCAGCCGCCATCATGTAGCTCAATCTGTGTAGATTTAGCGCCTAGGGTGTGTTTTGAAACCCCCAGATCCCCCCTAACCCCCCTTAATAAGGGGGGNNGGTGCGCACTGCGCACCTTACGGAATCCCTAGAAATCTTGAGGGCAAAAGCAATGGTACAGGAATTAATAGACCTTAAAAATTGTATTTTGGCAGGCAGGAATGAAGATGCTCTAGCAATTGTCGATGAATTAGAGGGCATGAGCAAACAAGCTAATTTGCGGAAGATTAGTTGGTTTTTACTGATGCTGTTAATCCACCTAATTAAAAACCAAGTAGAACAGCGTTTAACTAATTCTTGGGATGCTGCTATTGCTAATTAAATCCGAGGTATTAAAAAGCTCAATCTCAAAGATAATAAAACATCCTACTACATCAACGCCTCGGAGTGGGAGTCTTTTCTAGAAGATGAACTAGAAGCCGCAATTCGTGAGGCTAGCAGGGAAGTGTTGGAAGGAAATTTAAGCCGCGCTCAACTCAATCAAAGAGTGGACAGAGAGCAAATTATGGCGATCGCCACTGGGCTACTGTCCCTGACATACAATTATTCAAGGAAGGAATTAGAAGATGCGATCGATGAGTATTTAGCCCAGTTTCCTGGTGGTTAAAATTGGAATTGATCTCAAATCCGTTGACATCGGAATTATTCATCTCTCTGTTCTATGACTCTGTGTCATACCAGTTTTTTATGAGGCTGCATAGAATCTGATCCCCCCTAACCCCCCTTAATCAGGGGGGAACAAGATTCTGCTCTTTCGTCAACCCCTACTCCCTTGATTAAGGGGGATTTAGGGGGATCGAGATATATGCAACGACCCATTAAATTGGTGTCAAGAGCTTCCTCTGCGGTTAAATCATTCAGAAACAACCGTAAACGATAGGACTGTTGACTCGATTTTGCAATTCCGATGAAGCGCGGATTTGATCTGAGAGATTAAATTGCAATAAAAAGCCTCAGACTCGCAAGTCTGAGGACTGGATTTCCTGATAATCGTCACTTAAGAACATTGTGGCCAACGAACAGGACAACATACAAGAGGGGTGCAACCCAGCAAGGGAGTTTTTGGCAGACACAGAAGGTAGTTTTAAGTTTTAAGTTTTGAGTTGTTAATTCAAAACTTTAGGATCTTTCCCCGATCGGAATATAGGGTTCACCATGAGTACCCGTATATATTTGAGTAGGGCGGTAAATGCGGTTTGCTTCTAGCTGTTCCTTCCAGTGAGCCAGCCAGCCGCCAACGCGGGCGATCGCAAAAACTGGTGTAAATAAGTCTGTAGGAATTCCCATTTTCCGATAAACCAAACCAGAATAGAAATCTACATTGGCATAAATTCCTTTGTGAGCCATTTTTTCCTCAACGACTTCTTCCAACTTGACAGCAATGTCGTAATAACTATCGTGACCGAAGTTCTCAAACAACTGTTCTGCTAACCCTTGGAGAATAGTTGCTCTCGGATCTTTCACCTTGTAAACCCGGTGGCCGAAGCCCATGATTTTGTCCTTGTTTTCAACGCACTTCTCGACAAAAGGTCGCACATTTTCTACAGAACCAATTTGCTCCAACATCTCAATCACTTCTTCATTCGCCCCCCCATGNNACCATTGCCGAAAATGTAGAAGCATTGATGGTATGTTCCGCGTGGAGAGTCAGACAAGCATCAAAAATATTAGCCAACAGCGGATCGGGTTCTCGCTCGTTGAGCATATACAGAAAGTTAGCCGAGTAGTTCAAGTCATCCCTCGGCCGCACGGGGTCATTACCTCGCCGCATTTGCTGGAACGCCGCCACCATTGTCGGAATTTTGGCTAGCAGCCGCACTACAGCTTCTCGAATGTATGCTGGGTTGGCCAGAGCTCGGCGCGAGTAGAACAAACCCAAGGCCGCTGCTGAAGCTTGCAGAGCGTCCATTGGATGTCCTCTTTCGGGAAAGCATTTCATCATGTCCCGGATGCGATATTTGATCCGGCGATGATACCGAATTTCATGCTCGAAGGCTTCTAGTTCTTCCTTGGTCGGAAGTACGCCCCAGATTAATAAATATGCAGTTTCCACAAAGGAACTTTTGAGTGCTAATTCCTCGATGCTAATACCACGATATTCTAGTACCCCTTTTTGTCCATCTACAAAGCTAATGCTGGATAAGGTAGCGGGAACACCTTCTAAACCTGGCTTGAATTCGCCGACGACCATTGCGATACCGTATTGTGTGAGTGGAATCTAATCATTCAAAGTACATTAGCAGAAACATTGATAGTGTCGCCGCCTTAACAAACAATAATCAATTAATGTGACTATTGGCTTTCTACCCCACCAAAAACTTGGGCGAGAGTAAACAAAACATTTGGCTGCGGCCGACGGGAGAGCCTGTTTCGGGGAGGATTAAGCCGATCGCACCTGCTTTTTTGAGAATCAGGGCGTCTTGGGTTCTGCCCCAAAGCAAAGTTTCGGCCCAGTTGGCTAAGTCTGGTTGGTGGCCCACTAGAGCCAAGCTGTGGCTTCCTCTCTCCCGCCACTGTTGGTACCACTCTAGCCAGTTCTGGATGTCTCCTGATGGGGCTAGGGCTGGGGATTCTTCTATTTGGGAACTCAGACCTACTGTTTGCAGGATTTGGGCGGTTTGCGAGGCGCGCAATAGGGGACTGGTGAGAATTAGGTCAAACTGAATTTCGATTTCATACAGACGCTGGGCGACTTTCCGGGTTTTGCTCGCGCCCTCTTTAGTCAGCGGGCGTTCTGCGTCTGTTGGGTACTCTTCGGGTGCGGCTGCGATGCCGTGACGGATTAGGTATAGATGCACTGTGGCTGTCATGAGTTGAGTTGTCCGATCGCACTTTATTTGATTTTTCGCGCGAGCGACATTTTTTGTCTATTCTACAACTGGCTTGAAATTGGTGATTTCAACTGGTTCACCGCACACTTAATCCGATCGCGCCCCAGTTGTTTCGCATCATATAATGCTCGATCGGCGAGGGCAACAAGTTCATCCGGTGATGAACCCAAGCTGGGAATCACAGTCGCAATTCCCATGCTAACGGTAACAATGTCGCTCACATCAGATTGCTGATGAGGAATTCCCAAATCTCGGATTGCCTTTTGGATCGACTCAGCAACCGCGATCGCCCCAGCAGCATCAGTATGCGGCAGGATGACGGCAAATTCTTCGCCCCCGTAACGTGCCAACAGATCCGATGAACGTTTAACCGCAAGTGCAGCCGATGAAGCCACTTTTACCAAACAAGTATCCCCAGCTTGATGTCCGTAGCAATCGTTAAATCGCTTGAAATAATCTACATCCAACATGATCAGGGACAGCAGTTTTTGTCCCTCTATCAAAGTCGGCCATTCCGACTGCAATCGCTCATCAAAACAGCGACGGTTTGCTACTTTTGTTAGCCCATCTGTCCGGGCGATTAATCTGTCTCGCTGAGCCTGATTTCTCAGCATCTCCTCTACCTGCTTGCGTTCTGTAATATCAGTAAAAGTCGTGACTACTGCATAGGGTTGAGACTGATGGAGATGGAACAGCGGTTGCGAATTAATCGAAATCCAAGTCAGTGTTCGATCGGCCTTGTGAATGCCCATCACCACATTTGAGAGCGGTTTTCCCGTCCCTAGGGTGATCATTGCCGGATGCTGTTCGCCTGGGAAGGGGGAGCCATCTTCCTGAACGGTTCGCCAGTCTAAATCTACAGATGTACGCCCCATCATTTGTGCGGGGGTCAGCCCTAGAATCCTTTCGGCACTAGCATTACAGGCAGTAATTTGTCCGTTTGCTAGCTGAAGTACGACGCCTTCAGTCATGCTCGCAATCACAGAACGATACCGTTCCTCACTTTCCTGTAATGCTGCTTCTGCTTGCTTGCGATCGCTGATATCCTTCATAAAGCAGTGATGCCCGATCGCTCGCTCCTGCGAGTCGTAGGCTGTCAACATCACCAATTGCTTGTAAAAAATCGAACCATCTTTCCTGATACCACGGGCTTCAACCTCCACTCGGCCCCTGGCTAGCATTTGTTGATAAGCCGCCATCATCATGTCCAGATCTTCTGGATGAACAGTTTTCTGCCAATCCATACCAACCATTTCTTCAGGTTGATAACCTGCTATGTTGGCGTAGGCTTGATTAACGGTGATGTACCGTCCGAAAATGTCCAGTCGCGAGATGCCCTCAACTGCATTGGCAAGGGCTATACTCATTTCTCGGAGTTCTGTTTCTACCTGCACCCGATCGGTAATGTCCTTTTCGTTCACAAGTAACGTCGGGTTGCCTGTTACCGGGTCAATGATACACCGCACATCCATCCGGTGCCAGCGAATTCCCGCCAGAGTAATCACTTGCGCCTCAATACTAAACACCTCACCGGACTTCGCAACTGCCATTGCTTGCTCTCCTAGCCCAGAGTCCACAAAATGTCTCAAAAAAACGTTGTCAATCCCAGAGTCAGGGTGCTGCATATCCCCATAACAGCTTAGGGCTGCGGGGTTTTGCAGCAATGGCAGACCTTCGATGGTATATAGCGAAACCATCAGCGTCGTGTGTCGGAGTGCCTCGATCGATCGCAGGGTTTCCGGCTCAATCCGATCGTTAGTTTGAACGATTCCCTCCACCAGCATTGCCAAACGCCCATTGTCAATTCGGATACCAGAGCAGCGACAGTACACGGAAACAGGCTCACCGTCGGGGTAAAATGTCCATTGCTCCGACAAGGTTTTGCCTTGCTGAAACTGGTGTAAATAGCTCTGCAAGCGAATCCGAGTAGACTCTGATATATCGCTAAAGTTGCGACTTATGAGCTGCTGCCGCGTCGAAGCATTCCAAAGGTGTAAAGATGTCTGGTTGGCCCATCGCATTTGCAACTTTTCAATATCAAATACCCAGATCGGGTTTTGCAATAAGTCAAAGGTACTGAGGTGGAAAATATCTCCGCTAGGGGAATAGGCAAAGTCTGGTTGCAGGCAATTTTGATGATTAACTGCGATCGGGCTTTCTGTCTTGTTTCTTGTTTCAGGAGGTGATGTTTGGAGTTCCGGCGCTTGATTTTGCAGCAACACTTGACAATCTGATTCCAGGTTTCCTATCCTCAACCCAAGCTGCAATGCAACCTGTTGCAGGATCTGAACATCGAGGGATTCCCACTGACGCGGACTTTGGCATTGATGAGCAATTAATAATCCCCAAAGCTTCGGGGATTCCGATTGTTTACTACTGAGCAAAATTGGCACAACTAAATTGGCTTTAACTTGGAGGCGATCGAGCAATTCCACATAACAAGCTGGAACATGACCAGCATAAATATCAGAAATAGCACTGGTTTGTCCCTGTGTGTAACGCTCTACCCAGGTTGCTTCAAAACAAGGGTCATAGATCATTTGTCCCTGGATTTGCCGCCACTGGGCATCAACAGATTCAGCAAATACTACGCCATCTCCGTCGGGAAGGACACGATAAATAATCACGCGATCTGTTTGCAGCAGCACCCTGGTTTCGGCTACCGCAAATTGCAAAACTCTCTCCAAATTCGTGAAATCGTTGATTTGAAGTGCAATTTGGGAAAATTTTTCGATAATTTTATCTAACGAGCAATAGAAAGCCTGTTGTGTAGACATCTCCATGTTCCTTTCCTTTTATCAACCCACTTTGTACCAGTCTAACCGGCTAGGCATCGGTACAGTAATTTATTATTTGTAGGCGCTGACTAGGAGAGATTGTGGCTTTGACTGTGTTT
>DPLL01000233.1:14244-14400 GCA_003542015.1 Microcoleaceae cyanobacterium UBA9251
TTGTTATTTGTTATTTGTTATTCTACCGATGCCCTATTCCTGATGCCCGATGCCCGATGCCCGATGCCCTATTCCCGATGCCCGATGCCCTATTCCCGATGCCCTATTCCTGATGCCCGATGCCCGATGCCCGATGCCCTATTCCCGATGCCCGAT
>DPLL01000225.1:0-5981 GCA_003542015.1 Microcoleaceae cyanobacterium UBA9251
GAGGAAATGAAATACGGCGAACGGGAGATTTTGGACGGGGAGTTAATTACGTTCCCGAATCCGCGAATCGGGCGGCGCTACTCGATTAACATTACTTTACCGGAGTTTACTTGCAAGTGTCCGTTTTCGGGCTATCCCGATTTTGCGACAATTCACGTTACTTACGTGCCCGATGAGCGGGTGGTGGAATTGAAGGCGCTGAAACTGTATATTAACAGTTATCGCGATCGCTACATTTCTCACGAAGAATCGATCAATCAAATTTTAGATGATTTTGTCGCGGCTTGTTCGCCGTTGGAAGCGACGATTAAGGGCGATTTTTCGCCACGAGGGAACGTGCACACCGTGATTGAGGTGCGACACGAGAAATAGCAGACAGAGCCTCTGGAAACGAACCGCGAATACCCGAAGAGCACGAAGGAAGAACGGCATCTTCTTCTTTCCCCCCTTGGGGGGGCAGGGGGGGTTCTTCCTTCGCGGCCTTCGCGCCTTCGCGGTTCGTTTTCTCTGACGACCTATTAATTTTGATTGGCTAAAGAAGCTTCAGGAATCGCACTTTTATCTTCCTCTTGTTTCGATTCAGCTAACTTGTCCAAAATCTCCACAACTTCTCTTTCAAAAGTTACCTGAGCGCGATTAGTACGCCCACCAACATAAAGTTTGCCGTCTTTTTCCAAAGCCCAAATCTGCGAATGAGACAGATAGCTCATCAGGACGCTGAGCATCAGCAATCCAAAGCCAGTATAGACGATCGGGATTCCCGGATCGGCTTTAATTTGCAAGCCAGTGCTACCAACAACTTCGTCTACTGTCAGCATCACTCCATTAACTTCAACTGCTGTACCGGCGCGAACTGTCGTTAACAATTTGCCATCCATACCGTAAACTAACATCGTTCCTTGCAAGTCTTTTGCTAGCAGAGAAACTCCCGCACTCAAATCGGGTTTAGTCGGAATCCAAGTACCCCAAATCCGCCCTTTACCTTGAGTGTCTAACTGAGCCATTTCCAGTTGAAAAACGGGGCTTTTGTTGAGGCGAACTCGCACGGCTGCTATGGCCCAATCTGCTTGATAAAAAGTGACTCCTCTGTATTTTAGTGGCAGGTTGACATGAATGGTTTTGCGATCGACTTCTTGGCCTGCTTTATCCAAAACTGACAAATCCGAATAAAATTGGTCGATCGCACCACTGGGAGTATAATCTATCCAGAACCGATTGACTCGCATCGACCAATCCTTCGGGATTTGTGGCGCCGCCCAAGGCCCCGCATCCGTGATATTTTTCACCTGAAATGTTTCGCCACTGGGAACCATTTCTTGACCGAGAAAACCAGTCATTGCGCCCCACATCGCCCCAGCTAAAATAATTAGCATACTGGCGTGAACAATAATCGGGCCGATTTTGCCAATTATGCCTTTCCGGGCGTAAACTTTGTCGCCTTCTCGAAATATTAGATATCTTTTTTGCTGCAAAAGTTCTTCTAAAGAAGTTAAAGAACCTGTTTCTAATTCAGCACTGAGAGCTAATTTTTCAAACTGCTTCGGTTCTTCATAAAATTTCCAGCGGCGGGCGGCTTTTAAGGCTGGAAATTGTCTGGTAAAAGTGCAAGCTGTCAAGCTGCTTCCGAAGAAAATTAGGATTGACAAAAACCACCAAGTGCGATATACGTGGTCGAGTCCTATAATTAGCAAAACTTTCCAAGTTAGGAAACCGAAAAGGGCGGGATGTTCGGGATAGTTGGATTGGTAAAAGTCTACGGATTGACCTTGTTCGATCACAGTACCGGAAATGCTGAAAAATGCGATCGCCAGCAACAAGATGATAGCCAGCCGCAAATCCGCTAACAGGGGTAAGACTTCACGCTTGAAAAACTTTTGAGGGGCCGTCGCCCAGTCAGATAATTTAGATAGAAATACTTCTTTTGATGTCATTGGTAATTATGAAGGAAGTTCGGCAACGGATTGTGTAACGGATGTAACGGATGTAACGGATGTAACGGATGTAACGGAGGTCAGTCAGAAGGAAGAAGGAAGAAGGAAGAAAGAGGAGGGAAAAACAAAAAACGAAGAAAATATTATTATTTTTATCTAGCAATTTTCAATCAATCTTGAATTCTTTCTCTTTTCTTTCTTTCTTTCTTTCTTTCTTTCTTTCTTTCTTTCTTTCTTTCTTCGTGTTCTTCGCGTCTTCGCGGTTCGTCAAAAAAAATAGTTCACCCATTCCGTAGTGATTGCTATATCTTTAAACAAGGACGGTCGTCATGACTACGAACCTTACGCGGGAAGTATTCGCGAAATTAGCGAGAAAACACCAAATCCTACTAATAAAATACCGCTAACAGGCGTAATCCAACTCGACCAGCGGCGCAATTCTAAGAACTTTTTAATACTCGCAGTAAAAGTGCCTGCTATAATCAGCGGAGCCACGTAGCCAGCAGCATAAAACAGTAAGAATACACCACCTAAAATTGTATCTCCCGTCTTGGAAACCCAAGCTAATAGGGTAGCTAAAACAGGAGTGCTGCACGGAGAAGCTACTAAACCAAAAGTTAAGCCCAATAAGTACGATCGCACACCAGCAGGCAAATTCTTTGGCACCCATCCCACAGCATCAAAAGAGGGCATTTGCAAAGGCAAAGCTTCGAGTAAATTCAGCCCCATTAAAATAGCGATCGTGCTGACAACTATCGGCAAACCTATGCCAATTTTACCATAAACCTGTCCAGCAAATGATGCTATAATGCCTAAAGCTGCAAGGGTGGTAGCCAATCCCAGGGAAAACCACGCCGACTGGGTGGCGGCTTGGAGGCGGCTTTTTGCTTCGTATCCGCCGATATAGCCGATCGTAATCGGCAACATTGAAAGCATACAGGGAGTTAAGCTAGTTAGCAACCCAGCCAGAAATATAACTCCGACGCTAACTAAACTGAGTTGTGTCAATTGAGTGTTGACTAAAGTATTAGCAAATTGTGCTAGTTCGTAAAGTTTGGTTTGCAGGGTTTCCATCGCGAGTGTTTGGTGCTGTTCTGACTCTATTTAAAATTGTAACAGATAGGGGGTGAGTCGGTTAAAAATTGGAAATTTTAGTTAAATTGACTGAAAGCATCTAGAGTACAAGCCCCTGGACTCATTCCTTCGCAGACTCAGGACGGATCGATAAAAAACGTGGTATCCTATAAACCTGCTAACGGATTTATCCGTTAGGTCGCTTTCTTCAATCTAAAATTGATCAAATAGCTAATATTAAAAAAGTAGGCCACACCCCGATTAAATTTGATACCTTCATTGACATTAATCAAAGGAACTTGAATTGAAATTACTGGCCATTTCTTCATTGATAGATCCGTCAGGCATAACTGCCCCAGCCAGGACCGCACCTTTGAGATTTGCTCCCGTTAAATCAGCACCTTCTAAATTAGCATTGCTCAGGTTTGTGACTTGTTTGGAACCTCTAGAGAAGAAGCTTTGTAAGTCCGCACCTGTCAAATTACTGTTCCCCAAATTGGCATATTGCAAATCAGCACCGTGTATCGTCGCATTAGTTAAATTTGCTTTGGTGAGATTGCTTCCCCAAAGTCGAGAATATAACACGTTAGCATCTTGTAAATTAACCAAAGTAAGATTTGCCAAAGTAAGATTAGCATCCCACAATCTGGTGCGATTTAAATTAGCTGCGGTCAAATTAGCTTTGCTGAGGTCTGTTCCAAAAATATCAGAATCTGCTAAATTTGCACCGCTGAGGTCTGCGTCAGAAAGGTCTGCATTTTTCAAGTTAGCACCTGACAAATTAGCCCCGCTTAAATTTGCCCCGCTGAGGTTAGCTTCTTGGAGATTAGCTCCTCGCAAATCGACCCCACTCAAATCGCACTGCTTCCAGAGAAAGCTGACGCACCAATTATCTTTTAATAGCTGACTCAGATCCTTAGCATTGGCGGCCATAACTGGAGGAGTTAAACAAAGAGTGAACAGGGCGATCGCCAATACTGTCGCCGCTATTTTTTTCAACTTCAGAACTATTTTCATGGACTGTAATTTGTGCAATAGATTCTTGATGTATAATTACATTATAGCAAACTATCTGCAAGTTTCATCAGCAATTTTACTGAAACTTATTACTTATAGAAGTTATACAACACCCCTAGGGATAGGGATATTCACGAAGGATTGCCCCTACCAAAAGCTACAAATACAGTCTCTGCGTAAGTCCTGTAAATATAAGTTGATAGAAGTTCAGGGAGGAGTTGAGGAATTTCAAAAAGCGGCATAACTTTTTAAACAACAGGGTAAAATTTGACTCCTATCAAGATGCGAATTTTAAAATTCAACAGTTATGTTATTAGATAAATTCGGGCCGAAAAGCATTGGGAATTGGGTTGATTTTCGCTCAACCCAATCTACTTAATAATTAGCCAATTCTCAAGGCGGCATCACCGACTGGCAAGTCATTGGGACGAGAAACAGTAGAAAAGTTAATTGCAAAAGCGGCGTTTTGAACTGCTGCGGGGGTGGCATTTTGAACTGTTGCCAAAGTTGCTCCTCCCAATTGAATGAGAGTGTTGCTTCCAGATGCAGTGAATGCGACGCTTGATAAAGTGCCGGTAATCCCAAGGCGATCGCCCTCACCAGGTCTAAAATCAAGAATTATATCGCTTAGAGTATCCAAAGCCAGATTTTGACCGGCAATCAGAACAAAACTATCAGCACCTGCACCGCCAGTGAGAGTATCGCCGCCAATATCGCCAACTAAAATATCATTGCCATCACCACCGATTAAAACATCGTTTCCTTTACCGCCTCGCAAAAAGTCGTTACCAGCATCGCCATTGAGAGTATCGTCACCGAGATTTCCAGTCAAAATATCGTTGCCAACACCGCCGCCAATTAAGTCGTTACCTTTGCCACCTCGCAAAAAGTCATCACCAATTTCGCCACTGATGGTATCATTGCCTTGACTGCCATTAATTGCATCATCAGTGGGTGAACCAATTATGCGATCGTTGCCACTACCTCCTAGTACACCGCTGGGATTTTGCTGAGAGTCTTGGGAGGTGACTTGATAGTTGTTGGGGGTGTTGGCTAATTTTAGCGATCGCAAAGGCAGATTTACGAAATTGGTACTGTTAATCAAATCGTTGAGCACATTAACATCGCTAATGATGCTAGAAACCCGACTGGGAACAATTCCTTGAACGACTTTTGCACTCGAAATGCGAGCGCCCTGCTGCACCGCATTCACCGTATCAAAACCTTGAGTAACGTAGCCAAAAACAGCATAATTGCCATCCAAAGAAGGCAAAGCGTCCAAAGCAAAATAAAACTGTGAAGAAGCCGAATTCAAAGCAGTAGAACGAGCCATTGCCACGGCCCCGCGAGTGTGCTGCAACTGCGGAGTCTGAGTAACAAGTTGATTATAAACAGGTTGCGTCGCTCCTTGCGGCTTAATTTCCAAAGAAAGAAAACGCGCCTGATTAGTATCCGGGTCAACAAAATTACCCGTTCCCAATTGACTTGCTGGAATTGTAGTATCTTTGCTGCGCGGATCGCCTCCTTGCACCACAAAAGGAGTGGGCTGACGCACAACTCGGTGAAACATCACCCCATCGTAGATGCCACGCTCAACTAAGTCAACAAAATTGCCGGCAGTAATTGGGGCATTAATGCCATCTACTTCTATAATAACGGGCTGACCGTTAATTACCTGGACTACTGTAGCTTTGCCTGTTAATGGGAGTGCAGTGCTCATGGGTAAATTGCTATTTTAGTGAGTAATATTTGGCTTTTCGGAACAATCTAGGAACAATCCACGAATTCCTCCTACCCATTTAATCAGAAAACTGTTAACTTGTGTTAAGTACATTTCTAGTTCTAAATTTATGCTCTCCCGTCGCCACTTTTTTAGCACTTTATTCGCCATTTGTCTAGTTGTTTTAAGTTTTAATTTTGCCGCCCCGGCTTCAGCCCTCGGCGGCAAGCTTCCGCAGG
>DPLL01000225.1:6027-14497 GCA_003542015.1 Microcoleaceae cyanobacterium UBA9251
TTTCCGCTGTTAGCTGATACGGACGGTACAGTGAGTAAAGCTTACGGTTCTTGGATGAGTTTTATCTCAGCGCGGCACAGTTTTATTATTGACCCAAAGGGCATTTTGCGGGCAACTTTTGTCAAGGTGAATCCGGCGATTCACTCTAAAGAAGTGNNCTAAAAAATTCGTTGCCACAACTTCGGCAAGAAACCGGGTTTTTTACTAAAAACTTCGTTGCCACAACTTCGGTAAAAAACCCGGTTTTTTACTAAAAAATTCGTTGCCACAACTTCGGTAAAAAACCGGGTTTTTTACTAAAAACTTCGTTGCCACAACTTCGGTAAAAAACCCGGTTTCTGGGCACCATCCTAGACAGATTAATTGTCTGACAGGCTTCTCTTTATGCTAGAAATCCGGCGTTCTGGGTCAATTCCCTCGAAGGTTGGCGGCAACCAAACTCGGATTACCAGCAACATTCCCAAAACTAGCAAAAATCCACCGGTTGATAAGATTTGAACCCAGGGAGTTTCCAGCACTCCCCGCACGATAACTTCTCGCAAAACTGATACAATACAAACTTCCACAGCTACGCCAATTGAAACGCGCTGCTCTTGCAAGTAAATAATTAGTAACCGAAATAACTCAACCAAAACTAAGAGAAATAGAATGTCTGCTGTGACTTGCTTGAAATTCAAAGGAGGAAGCAGCGAGAAAAACATTTCTCGCAGTTCGAGCACCATGAAGCAGAACAAACCGATACACAAGGAAATTACAATTAAGTCTTGGACTGTTTCCAGAGCGCTAACGATTAGTCTCAGATTCAACCATTGCGGGGGGTTGCTGGACGAGTTGTTTAAAGGCTTTTGCATTGACGGCTCCTGCAACTTGTTTGACTTTTTTACAGCTTAAGTTAAATTGAGCTGAACTGTGACAAAAGAATGGTTTAATTTATTTATAACCATGATAAAACTTCCCTCAGTTGAAAATTTTACACAAACTTTTATTTTCCTCGCAGGTGGGTTGACATTTCGCCAAGGTTTATGGTATTAAAGGCTGGCGATTAGAATTTTTGACAGGTAAAAGCCAAAAGTCAAAATGCTGAAATGCTGTAATTGTTATACAATATGAAAATTGTAAAGAATCATTTACATAGCTTGAGTTGATCGAGCTAGCGACTCTAGGCTCTAGTCATACAAAAGCCTTACAGTCAACCCAAAAACCACAAGCCACCAAGAGAGAGGATTGAACACAATGGCATTTGAACTTGCACCGTTACCCTTCGCCGCTGACGCTCTAGAGTCTGGTCATATGTCGGCCAAAACCTTTTCGTTCCACCACGACAAGCACCATGCTGCTTACGTGACCAACCTCAACAAATTGATTGAAGGTACTGAACTTGCGAGCAAATCTCTCGAAGAAATTGTGCAGGAATCTTCCAAAGACCCATCCAAAGCAGGTA
Source organism: Microcoleaceae cyanobacterium UBA9251 (assembly GCA_003542015.1). GTDB lineage: Bacteria > Cyanobacteriota > Cyanobacteriia > Cyanobacteriales > Microcoleaceae > Microcoleus. Next base: position 7,469 of record DPLL01000225.1, read on the forward strand.
TTTTTAACAATGCAGGCCAAGTCTGGAACCACAATTTTTTCTGGAATTCCCTCAAAGCAGGTGGCGGCGGCACTCCGACTGGAGATTTGGCTGACAAAATCACCGCAGACTTCGGCAGCTTTGACGAATTCAAAGCAGAATTTAAGGCGGCTGCGACAACTCAGTTCGGCAGTGGCTGGGCTTGGCTGGTTTTAGATAACGGCACTTTGAAAGTCACCAAAACTGCCAACGCTGACACTCCTTTAGCACATGGTCAAATCCCGTTGCTGACTTTGGATGTGTGGGAACACGCTTACTATTTGGACTTCCAAAACCGCCGTCCTGACTACATTGCTAATTTCTTGGATAACTTGGCTAATTGGGATTTTGCGGCCGCAAATTTGGCTGCGGCTTAGTAGAAATTTTGTGGCAGTCGATCGCGCTGTTCGCAAAAGTCTAAAATAGTCTTAGAGGTAGTCACTCTTTTAGAAGTGGCTGCCTTTTTGTCAGCTTAACAAGCCCCCAGATTGCTCCGTGGGAGTAATTCTCAAATTTAAAATTTAAAATTTAAAATCCGCTAAGATTGTGTTATTATAGTATTGGTGACTATTTTATGATTTTTGTAGTTTCAGTGGCTGTTCGCGCGATGACTTCTTCACCGACTATAGCTCCCGTTCGATCGAGTCAAGTTACCCGCAAGCCTTATCCAAATTATCGGGTAATTGTTCTCAACGACGATTTCAATACGTTTCAGCACGTTGTTGATTGTTTGACTAAGTATATTCCAGGGATGACGGGCGATCGAGCTTGGAAACTCGCCAACCAAATCCACAACGAAGGACAAGCTACTGTTTGGGTTGGCCCGCAAGAGCAAGCAGAACTTTATCATATGCAATTGAGCCGTGCTGGACTGACAATGGCACCGTTAGAATCCGCTTAACTGTTTTTAATTGACATTTACAAAACATAGGAATTCTGACGAAAATATGTCCGCAGCAAAGCACAAAGCAATCTCCTTGGGAATGAGATTGTTTTGTGCTGAGCTGCGGAGAAGGAATTTATGCATAAGTTTTGCGATCTCAATTTGAAACTTGCCAAAATGGCAACATGACTCGATTCTCCTGGTTTAGATTATTTGTAAACACCGATAATCTTTTACGCAATTAGGAGAATTTTATGCATCATCCTTTTGATCTAGATACTGCTGACCTAAAAGCAATGGATTTGGATTTTGAAGAGCCGCTAACTGATGAGCAGACCGCCCACATCGGAGGTGCACTAATGGCTACCACTATGATGGTAGGTGAAGAAGGTGGTGGGATACAGTGTATCTCAGCTCCATGTCCGGGAAGTGAAACAGGAGGAGGATTTCCTCCCAATCCCATTCCCATCGACCCTCCCATGACCACTATGGCTATAGGTGAAGAGGGTGGAGGACTTTATACGAAAGCTTGGTCTGAATGCGGTGGCGGTCCGATTTATTACTAATAGTCCTGGGTGATGGTGTTGCAAAGGCTTGAGATTCTTCGTTTCACTCAGAATGACAGAATTACCTCACCCGTGCTTAAGTCCTAACTAATTTCATTAGTGCCGAAACTTGTAGAGATTCGGCCTAATTCCTGAACTATTCAGATTGTTTCTGTAATGGGACTTTCAAAGCTTCAGCCTCATTTGAGTGTTTTTTTTCAATATATAAAAATTTGCAACACTCTCAAAACAAGTGATGCTAATTTTCATATTTATCTGTACTTGATTTTACCACATCTTTAATTATCAAATTTCCCATGAACATTTTAATTCTGGGTGATGCTTCAGATGCTCATGCTGCTCATGTAAAGGATGCTCTCACCCAAGCCGGTGCAGCGGTAGATTATTTGGATACCTACCTATTTCCAAGACGGTTACGTCTGTCTTGGCGACCTGACACCCTGGTAGGGTGCTTGACGCTACCGTCCGGTCGTCAGTTGAATCTCCAAGATATTCACAGTGTATTTTGGCGCAATTTTTCCGGTGTTTGCGTTCCACCTTTAAAAGATCCAAATCAACAGCAAGTTGCATTGAATGATTCAATGAGTACAGTGCGATCGCTAATGCAAGCTTGTCCAGCACGCTGGATTAATTCGTGGCCGGCCTACCAATTTCATAAAGAAAAACCCCTACAACTGAGCAAAGCAAAACAAATAGGAGTGACGATTCCTGAAACTTTAATCAGTAACAATCCAGAGCAAGTTACGGAATTTGTCGAAGCTCATAAAAAAGTGATTTTTAAGCCAGTTTATGGTGGCGCTCATACGCAGTTGGTGACAGAGGCGCATTTAGAACCTAATCGGCTGGACTTGGCTTTGAGAATTTCTCCTGTCACAATACAAGAGTATATTCCTGGTACAAACATTCGCAGTTATGTCATGGGTGAATCAGTCTATTCTGCGGAAATTCGCAGTCAAGCTTTGGACTTTCGGGAAGATTTAGAGTCCGAGCTAATTCCGATAGATTTGCCAGAATTAGTTAAAAAACAATGTTTGGCAATATTAAAGGCATTTATGCTAGAGTGGACTGCGATTGATTGGCGTGTCAAGCCAACGGGCGAGTATGTATTTTTGGAGGCAAATCCTAGTCCCATGTTCAGACATTTTGAGCGTCAGACTGGTTTTCCGATTACCAAAAAATTAGTCAATCTCTTGATGTATTAACTGGGATTTAAGAGGCGATCGCAATTTTGCCAATCATTCCCGCTTCCGTATGTCCAGCCACCGTACATCGAAGGTTGTAGGTTCCCGACTTGATCGGGATGAATACCCATTCTGCCATAGCTCCTGGTTTAAGTTCCAGCTCGTGAATAGCTCCTTTAATTTCCACTTTCCCAGCTTCAACTTTTTGAGTCCAACTCACATCAGCAAAGTCTTTAGCAGTGAAATAATGTTTTTGCGGACTGGGATTTTTTAGCACTAATTTATAGCGCTTTCCTGACTCAAATTGTAGCTGATTGGGAAAAAATTTGAGTTCCCCTGTTTCGCTACCCAAACTAACAGTAATTTCTGTTATGGGTTGGCGTGACAAATCAGCGGCATTGGCAATTGTCGCAGGGATTGAGATGGCGCCTAAACAGAGAATTAGCGCTAAAATTAGCTTGAGGGTTTGTGGGAACTGCTGGCTGTGGTAGAATTTCACTAATTGCGATCGGATTGATTTGATCATGGGATTAAGGATTAGGTGAATTTTACTAACTCCGGCGATTGAAATCGCTTCTACATATGAACCGGAATGATTTAACCGCAGAGGCCGCAGAGGACGCAGAGGAGGAAAAGAGAGAGATGAATGATTCTGATACAACGGGATTTGATATGATTCTAAATTCTAAAATCTAAAATCTAAAATTGACTGACTTGCCAAGTTTCATCCCAAGGCCCGCCCCCAACTTCTAAACCGCACAAAGAACTTTGAGCCTCTACAATAATTCTATAACGTTGGTTGCCATTTTTGTCAAGATTTCTACCCAATAATTCTCGGAGTTGTAGCGACAATTCACCGTGGGTTGTATCTCGGCAGCAAAAAGCCATACCTTGTGGTGTGGGAGTTCGGACATAGGTACCCGGATTGTTGGTAGTGCCAGTTAACTCTATTTCAAATTGGCTATTTTTTGCCTGCATTTTCCAGTTTCCCCAAGGTTCAATATGCCAATTTACTTGGGAATTCCAAGGCGCAAATTCGTAGAATTTCCCTCGGTAATGGATGCCAATCATTGCCACGGATTCTATCCACCACAAAACGCCTCGTTTGCCACCACCAGCAGTTATCGCTAAATCTGTTTCGCCTTGAAAACAATTGCAATTAATCCAAAACCATTTTTGAGGAAAGGCACCGCCCCAGTTTTTTTCGCTGTAAGCTGGAGCATTTTTAAATTCGTATTTTTGGTTGTTCCAATCTATCCAGCCTGTGGCTAAACCCTGGGCCATTAAAATTTGCCATCCTGGTTCAAATACGGGTAAAAAAGATAGCATTCCCGCTGTAGATTTCTGGATTGAATCTGAGTTTCCCCAGCCGTAAATTGGTTGAATTTTATACTGCCAATAACAGTGATTTCCTGTTCCTGGGTCGTGCAAATAACCTTGATGCAAAGTGGCTGTAGCTTGATAGCCTTCTTCGATGTGGCTGTCAAATACTTGTGGTTCTAAATATTCGGGTTTGATTTGTAAATCTGTCTTGCCCCAATGTCCTAAACCTAAGCTTTCTCGGCTGGCCCAAAATTTATTTACATCGGGGAATGTGCGGCACAAATATTTGTCTTCTGGACCGAGAATTTGAGCGACTCCTCCGCTGTAAGGTTGACCGCCTCTGGGGTCTTCGATGGAATACATGAATGCAAAGGATTGTCCGTGGATTGGTAAGGTGATTCGATAGTACCAACCTTCAAAAAAGCGACGGGTACTGCTGTCCCAGTGGTAGCCGCTGTGGGGAGTTTCAAGAGTTTTGAGTTGTGAGAGTGAATTTGACATATAATTATGAATAACACGATGATAAATTTACAAAAACTGTCTTTTTATTCTGTTTACCCTGAGCGAAACTGAAGTAGTAGTAGGTTGGGTTAAGCGTTAGCGAAACCCAACATCATCCATCCGTTAAATCCGTTAAATCCGTTACACAATCCGTTGCCGAACTTTCTTCTTTTATGACTTTAGCACTTTGGCGATCGCATCTTGCTGGTACTCTCCACCGCAATCGGAGTCTTCCTGTTTCTCGGTATTTACAATTGGCAACAGTCCGGGCTGACGGGCGTCCGGCTAACCGCACCGTTGTGTTTCGAGGTTTTTTGGAGGATACTAACCAGTTAAAGTTTATTACAGATCTTCGCAGTCAAAAGGTAGAGGAAATTAATTTCTCTCCTTGGGGGGAGATTTGCTGGTATTTCCCTAACACTCGCGAACAATTTCGGATTGCTGGAAAGCTAGTTTTGGTAGGGGCAGAATATCCAGATTCGGCACTGTGTGCGTCGCGTAGAAGGGCTTGGCAGGAGCTTTCTGAGGCGGCGCGGGTGCAGTTTGCTTGGCCGCATCCGGGGGCAAATAGGGCTGTTTCCAGCGCTTTTGAACCTGCTGCCCCAGATGCGATCGAGCCGCTGTCGAATTTTGGTTTGCTGTTGTTGGAACCGGAAACGGTGGATTTGTTGGAGTTGCGTGGGGAACCGCAGAACAGGTGGCTTTATGGGCGCGATGAGGCTGGAAATTGGTCTGTGCGCGAGGTGAATCCTTGAAAGAAGAAGTCATTAGTCATTAGTCATTAGTCATTAGTCATTAGTCATTAGTCATTAGTCATTAGTCATTAGTCATTAGTCATTAGTCATTAGTTATTGGTTATTTGTTCTTTGTTATTGGTTGGTTGTTCTTTGTTATTGGTTGGTTGTTCTTTGTTGGCGTTCGTAACTAATAACTAATAACTAATAACTAATAACTAATAACTAATAACCCATCCCTCCGCTTCGCTTCGCCCAATTCCCAATTCCCCATCCCTCCGCTTCGCTTCGCCCAATTCAAAACTTTTTTTAGATGCCGCTGCCATCGAAAAATTCTTGAATTGCTTGATCTTTTAACTGACAACTAGGGATTGTAATTAGTTGGGTTTTTTCGGCTAGGGCTACATTGCTGGCTTGGTTTAAAGCTTCTGATACTGAGTAGAAATTGTGGGAATTGGAAACAGCAGTTAAGGAGACAGATGGTTGGTTGACTAAACTTTTGACTTGCTGTTCGAGGGATTCGATTCGATCGAGCAATGAGCGAATCACCACGGCTTCGGAATCTGGTAAACTGCCGTGTTCTAGGGGATTTACCCGTACTCCCGATCGATAAACTATGCGGCCGGGAATCCCTACCACTGTACAATCAGATGGTACGTCCCTGAGCACGACGGAACCTGCGCCGATGCGGACGTTATTGCCAATTTGAAGATTGCCGAGTACCTTGGCACCGGCACCGACAACTACGTTTTCGCCGACGGTAGGGTGACGCTTGCCGCCTTCTTTGCCAGTACCGCCGAGGGTGACGCCTTGGTAAATCAGGGCAAAATCGCCGATAATCGCAGTTTCGCCGATGACAACCCCCATTCCGTGGTCAATGAAGACGCTTTTGCCGATGGTCGCCCCTGGGTGAATTTCGATTCCTGTGAAGAAGCGAGCCATGTGGGACATCAAGCGGGGGATGAAGGGAAGTCCTAGTAAGTATAGCCAGTGTGCGATGCGGTGGAATACCAGGGCCTGAAGACCAGGGTAGCAAAACAAAACTTCCAGCCAGTTGCGAGCAGCCGGATCGCGATCGAAAATTATATTGAAGTCAGCTCTAAGGGTTTTTAGCACTTTCGGATTTACCTATTTTGGTTAAACACGCCACTTTTGATTTTAACGGATAGGGGAAACTAGGTGCCGTTCGGAGGGGAGAGGAGAGTGGGGGAGTGGGCATTGGGCCTTATAGTATTGGGCATTGGGGATTGGAACAAACAAATAACCAACCCAAATCCTCTAAGAGCCTGCTTAAAAGCCCGAATCCACAATGCCAGCATCTTTATTTTGACCAATAATTTCAAAGGTGGTACAAGCCCCCGGATTTATTCCTTCGAGGACTCAGGACGGAATCAATCCAAAATCCCAAATCTAAAATCCTCAAGCCCCCGCATTTATCCGTGGGGTAAATCTAAAATCTAAAATCTAAAATCTAAAATCGATTGACCTGTATCGTCTCCGTAGCGCACTGTGTTACTGTTGGGGCCTTGTATGAGTAAGGTTGTGTCTTTTCCCCCGCTGTTGACTTGGATTGTGAGGAAAGGAAAAGTTTTGTTGCAAAACTATGATGTGGTCGGGGGTGGGAGTCGCAAAACCTAAACATTTGTTGTTGTGGCGATCGGTGTTGGCAATGGCGGATAGAGAGTATGATCCCCTGTGGAACCTCTCAAAAGTGCTGTGGGGGACTGAAAACCTCGCGATCGAGTTAAAGTGCCGAAATTGGCTGTTTCTGCTAAAACTGGTATGGTGGCGATCGTCGCGATCGCAGCTAAGATAGTACCGCT
>DPLL01000223.1 GCA_003542015.1 Microcoleaceae cyanobacterium UBA9251
CAGTTTTGACAAAACTGTGGTTTACAAACCAGATAATTAAGCCTTTTTAGGCATTGGTGTAATCATACTGCCCACAATGTTAATCAGTCAAGTTAAGTATGACTAAGTTTAGTAAATTTTTGGGCTATTTAGTCTAGCTCCCGAAAACAGTGGAGAAACCGGAATTTCCGGCCAATTCACCTCAGAAACCCGATTTCGCAATGCAGTCTCGTCACACTTTCCGCCTGCGAAACGGGGTTGACTACCTCAACTTGTTTCCGGCGATTATGGTTGGTGAAACCCGCCCCTAGGAATTTATATTTTTTAATCACGGGAGGACTTACAATGGAACCTGACAAAGTTATCATTCTCTTTCTCAAATGGCTGCGCGAAAATCCGAGTATCTTCACGCCGACAGCATGGGAAGATTTACCCGAATTAGAGAAAGAAATAGCAGAATCCGCAGATGATGAATTGTTTCCCATTGCTTTCACTATCAGCAAGTGGTGTGGGAATCATGGATTGGGAGACAGATTAAGAGATAGTCTGCGGAAAGATTTCGATGATGCGGGGGAACCCTCCCCAAGTACAATGCAGCCGCTAACTAATATCACTCAAACTCTGCGTAAAAGCATTGAAGATAGTTATAAAAAACTTCAAAAAATCGCAGCAGATAATCCAGATACCAGCAATGACTCAAAGTAGCAAAATCTATGCCCCGAATGTCTATCTATTTGCTTTTAACCTCTGCAACGCCCTAGAATCAGAGTCTAATTCCCCTGTGGAATTAGTAAGTTTGTGGCAGAAGTGCGATGAGATTTTGCAGGCTAAATTAGCAGTGGGTACAGGATTTAATGGCTGCTATTTGCAGAAAAAAGATGAACCTGTCGGCGGTTGTGTTAACCTGATTAATAAACAAGTTGTTGAGAATCGCAATTCTCTGGCTTTTGCTAAGGAGATTTCCGTTGAAAATCAGCCAATTACTCTCAAGGGTTTTGCCCTACCGATGCGAATTGATGATAGCTATGCCCTGGGTTTAAAAATTTTTGTTCCCGAAAAAGTTAACGGCATTAAAACTCCTGCTGTCGATGTTAGCATCTTCCAAGAGTTGAATTCTGATAACTGCTTGTTGCCGGATTTTGTGCAGAGTTATTTCGGGCAAACTCTGCTGCTTACGGCTTGGCTGAGTGTGGAACAAAATCAGGCATCGCGGGCTGATTCGCAGTTTCTCAAAGGTTTAGGTAAACAGTGTCTGGAAAAGTTTATTTATGGTCAAAATCTGCCGGATTTTTATCGTCAATGCGAGTTGTTCGGTAGTCAGATTTTGGAGTAGGGGAATCCGATTCAGCTAGATAGTAACAGTCACATTATTGTCTGGTTTTTCAACAGTTCGGCAACTGATGAAATCTGGGATGAGACGCGCTATAGCGATTTTATGGATCTGTTTTTGTACCGAAATAAGATTCTTCTGGCTTATCGTGATAGTCGCAAACTTTACCTGGTGACTCGCGAGGAATATAAACAAATTGAACTGGATATTGACAAGACTTTTAAGTATTTGCAGCGGGATCAATCTCAGCAGCGACACTCGAAAGGTGTTGGTTTAAAGGATGAGGAATTAGAATATCTGGCAAGTCAGATGATTGAGATGCCGCCACGGGCTGTGAAGTATGCCCGAATGCTGATTGATTTGGAGTTTAGGCAAAATACGATCGCCATTAATGCCCAAAATTACCAGGATAAATTAAATCAAATAAGTCTTGACATCAAAGCAGCTAAAAAGTATAATCATAGTGATGCCGATTTAAGTTTTCTCGCAGCATTCAGTAAAGAAACTTGCCCGCAGTTTCAAAGGCAGATTCAAGCTGATTTAGGCTATTTCAAACACGGTTCGGGGTTGCTAGAGCAAGCAACGGAGGCAATTCGAGCTATTGTGGCGATCGAAGAAGCCTATCGGGATGCGAAACTAGAGGTAACAATTCAAGCTGTAGGTTTTGGTTTGGGGGCGGCGGGTGTGGTAGCCAGCAGTGCTCCTTATTTCATCAAGCAAGATGCACCTAGTCAGAAGTTTTATTGGCCTTTAATTAAGGTAGAAATTCATCCTTTTGTGTTGGTGTTGTTGATTAGTATTGGTGCGGGTGTTGCGGTTTGGGGTTTGGTTTTGTTATTGGCCAATTTCAAGAATATTCTAGCTAAATTTAAGAGGGGAAGTTGAGGCGGTTTGATTCGGCGGTTGAAACCCGGAGATCCCCCCTTAGCTTGCCCCCTACTCCCCCTTAAGAAGGGGGGGACAAGAGCATAGATTCCCAATTAGCTAATTAGATTTGAAGGAAAACAGCATTTCCAATTGAGCGGTTGAGGGCTCTGGGGAAGTTGTGACAATGCTAACTCCTCGAATAGAATTTAGCACTTCAGCGGTGGGTGGTGAAACTAAAGTTGGTGCTGCTTTGAGCAGGTATTGGTTAGCCCAAGACATGGTTTTTTCCATATCCAAATAAAAGTAACCCCGATCGCCCGGTGAGACAGAAGTGGCGATCGCCTGAAAATTCGGACTGCTGCTTAACGGCTGTGGTGGCGGCGAAGTAATCACATCAACTAAAGGACCCCCGAAAGCTACAAACATCGTATTTTGATTCAGCCAGCCGTGCCCGAATAAAGTCCCTTGTTGCGGTATTTTCCACTCCGTAACCTCCTTACCCTGAACTTGTCTGGGGGCGACACTGACTGTAGGATTGCTTTTGGCGATCGCATCGAGTTTTTTGAGCATCGTTTCGGCTGCGGGGCGATCGCTCGTTTCAAAAATCATCGTTGCGCCCATCCCAAACTGAGTCAAAATGCCTTGATTGGAAGCGATCGCCCCGATCGCAAATTCCCCATTCATCCAACCAAAAACATCTCGATCCGCATCCAAATTCAACCGCTTCAAACCATCCCGAATCTGCTTCATACTGCTAGTAATTTCCGGGCTATTTTTCGCCTCGGCGGTTGCTTCAGACCAAACTTTATCAATTCCATTACCGCCAATTAAAGCAATAGTTTCACCAGGAAATTTTGGCAACAATTTCGATGCAAATTGTGGATTTTTCTCAGCAAATTTGGGGTCTAATTGAGCAATAGTTTTTACCCTCAATCCCGCCTGGTCAATCCCAATTCCGGCAACCATTGACTTGACTTGTTTGAACTGCGAAATCATGGTTGAAGGCAATTTCACATCGGGCTGCAAATTAGCTTGAAGTTGCTCCATCGCCGCCGGATAATCAGCAATATAAACAGTTGCGATCGGATTTTGTACCCCTGCACTTTCAGCCAAAAACTTAGTTGCATTCTGCTGCGTGGCGAGAGAAGGTTGTCCTTTAAAAGTATCGATCGCCAATTCCACAGACTTTTTCAAAGGAGCGATCGCTAATTGATCGTCAAGCAAAGCCACACTGTAGCCCTTACCGCTTGGTTCTGCAATCTCAGAAATTTTTACCCCTTTATACTCGCTCTCTTGAATTTTTGCACCTTGCTGAGATTTTAATTTATTAGCAAAATTCCAAGCGCTAATTTGATTTTTCACGCTTACCACCAGCAGCAGTTTCGGGGGTTCCGTCTTAGCCTCACCATCAGGGGGAAGCAAAGCCACCATCACGCCGCCCAGCCAAGGCTTTAAGTCCTTGTCATAGTCAATTTCAGTCCCTGCTAAGCTCTGATCTTGAAAAGTCTTCAAATTCTCGCCAACCAACTTTTGAGCGCCTGGGGTGCCAAATTGCTGCAACTGAGACAACGCTTGGGGATTAGGGGAGATGAACGCAGCCATCATTGCTTTGTCGGGTACAACTTTGGCACTTTCGAGAGGGTTGGATACTTTGTTCGTCAAACTCTGGATGTAAAAGTAGGCCCCGGCGCTACCGGCTGCGATGACGATCGTAGCAGCAATTAGAAGCTTTGATTTTGTTGCAGGCATTGTTTGTGATTTTCGCGTCCTCTATCAGTTTAGTCAAAATAGAGAAAGGTTGTAGGGAGGCGATCGAGGATGATCTTTATTTTTGCATAATTTAAAACAAGTTTGGACGATCGTCTAAAATACTAAAAATGTGCATTATTGGTTAAAAATGAAAGTAGCGATCGCAGGAGCAACGGGATTTGTAGGTAGCCGCTTGGTAGAGAGGCTGCATTCGGAAGGACATCAGGTGCTGGTTTTAGCCCGCGACTCGGAGCGAGCTCGGCGAGTTTTTCCCGCTTCAGCTTATCCCAATTTGGAAATTGTCGGTTACACTCCAGCGGAGTCTGGTGATTGGCTGCATTCGATCGCGGGCTGCGATGGTGTGGTAAATTTAGCTGGGGTGCCGATCGCCGAGGAAAGGTGGACAGCGACGCGCCAGCAAGCAATTCTGGATAGTCGCAAATTAACAACGGCAAAATTGGTCGAGGCGATCGCACTTGCTAATCCTAAACCATCGGTGTTTGTGAGTGCAAGTGCGATCGGCTTTTACGGAACCAGCGAAACCGCCGAGTTTGAGGAAAATAGCGCTGCTGGGGATGATTTTTTAGCGACAGTTTGCAAAGAGTGGGAAAGTGCGGCGCAACCCGTGAAAAATGCGGGAACGCGGCTAGTAATTTTGCGGCTGGGGATAGTGTTGGGAATGGGAGGTGCCCTGGCAAAAATGGTACCTGCTTTTAGATTATTTGCTGGTGGTCCGATCGGCACAGGGAAACAATGGTTTTCTTGGATTCACCGCGATGATGTGGTTAATTTAATATTGTATGCTTTGCAAAATCCGCAAATTGAAGGTGTTTTGAATGCGACAGCACCTAATCCAGTTCGGATGAATGAATTGTGCGAAACATTAGGAGAAATTTTAAAGCGGCCTTCTTGGTTGCCGGTGCCAGCTTTTGCTTTAGAATTGCTGTTGGGAGACGGAGCAAAAGTTGTTTTGGAAGGTCAGCAAGTGTTGCCAAAACGTACTTTAGTTAGTGGTTTTCAATATGAATATCCGACGTTGAAACTAGCACTTGAAGAGATTTTATCTGCAAGTTAAGAACCGAATCCTCGTTGTCCAAGAAACCGGGTTTCTACGATGATTTTTGCATCCTCACCGAGATT
>DPLL01000222.1 GCA_003542015.1 Microcoleaceae cyanobacterium UBA9251
CTACACAGACAAAACCCGCCGGCGCGGGTTAGGTTAATTCTTAGTCTCGCGTGGCGCGGACTTTGTTGGACAAGAAGCGATTTAAATCGCCCCTTAAATCGCCCCTTAAATCGATCCTTCAAGCCGACTATTAGTTATTTTCCGCTGATTCAGGCGATGCTGCGATCGCACTCAAAGCCTGAATGTTAACAATTTTGCCACCCATGCGAGTAATCCGCTGCATTTCTTGATTCATCCGGCTGTAAGGCACCGTGATCAACGTACTCGCGCTCGATCGAATCGAATAATCGATTTTTTCTGTGTCATCGCTTTGGCGCAAGCCGACAACTTCATACCGAAAGCAGCGACCAGCGGAAGCTGTATTGCCACTTGTTCCTGCTACAATTTTACCAAACATAAGCTAATTGGTAATTTGTAATGAGGAATTGGGAATGGGGAATTGGGAATTGGGAATTGGGAATTGGGAATTGGGAATGGGGAATTGGTCAGTTGTCAGTTGTCAGTTGTCAGTTGTCAGTTGTCAGTTGTTATTTATTGGTTGTTATTTATTGGTTGTTGGTTCGTAGTTGTTAGGTGTTAGTCGTTAGTTGTTGATTGTTACCAATAACCAATAACTAATCACCAATAACTAATAACCAATAACTAATAACCAATAACCAATAACCAATAACCAATAACCAATAACCAATGACTAATGACTAATGACTAATGACTAATGACTAAATTGGAGTAATGCTGGCGATTTTCGCGCCCATGCGCTGAAATTTCTGCATTTGCGAGGACAAATCCTCAACAGGTACGATAAACGCCTTGCTGCTGCGGCGCACGCTAGGATAGCCACCTGTGCGAATTCCCGACACTTCCACGCGGAACAGTCTTCCTTCTTTACCATAAGCAGCAGCGCCGCCGAAACCGCTGCTGGGAGTTACGTTTTGTGCCGAAGGGCGATAGGCCCAACCTTCGCAGCCACCGGAGGGGCCGACTACTGCGGTGGCGCTGTTGGTGCCGAGTTCGACGGCTAGGCGAGAGTTATTGCCTTCTAATTGAGCTGTATCGCTATTTGCGTAGCCCCGATACAAGCGAAACATCCGGGTAAAACCAACGGTTTTTTGTCCCCGCTGAGTATCAAAACCCCGATAGTAAGGTACGATCTCCTCGCCAAAGCTTTCTTGATACTCCACTGAATCGATGTAGGAATCAACATCAGCTTCGTACCCTTTTGTTTGATACAAATCTAAGTGATAGACTACTTCAGATTCGTCGTAGGGAGCGCGACCGAGCAAGTGTTTGTAGTTTAGTTCGATCGTCCGAGTTTGGAAGCTGCTGTAGAAAAACTTGGTTTTGTACAGTTCTGATTTCGCAACTGCGCGCACGAATTCTCGTACTGTTAAACTGCCGTCTCGCAGCAAAGATTCCGCACTTTTCAATCGCTCGGATTTCATCAAATAATCGTTTCCCAACAACTGGCGGTAAGTGGCGCGAATTACTGTTTCGACATCTTCTTTGGTGTAATTCGGACGCAATTCTACCTTCGGCGCATCGCTCAATGCTGATGTTCCCAGTCTGGACGCTGCTGTTGTAATAGCCACCAGAATTTCTCCTAAATTTATGAATTTGACACTGCTTCGTAAAACTTATCTAAACTTAGCTAAAGCCGTCTTTAGCTAATTAGTGTTCACTTCCTACGCTGTTGGGTAGTCGGCTATCCCAATATCAGTAGGCTATCCCCCTCAAGCCGAGGGTTTCCAGTTGAAAATATTGATACTGGCGTTCAAATCACGGTCTATAGATTGCCACAAGCACTCAGCTCTTTCATAGACTGAGATTCTTGGTTCACCGATCGCGGGACTAAAGTCTCTGAGCTTTTCGCTTCCCGTTTATTTTTCTAAAGATTCGGCACTAGCAACTCGTCCGTCGGACATTAAATACTTGTTGCCAAAAACCTGAGTGTAAGCTTCGCGAATACGGCTTTTGCGTCATTTTGCGTCCAGTATGGTCGCAATTCTACCCGTCTGGCTTATTCAAATGCTTTTATTCCCAATATTTCGGCTGCACCTAATTCCGCCTTCCTTGTTTTTCTCTTTTTGCTTTGAAAACCGAAAACTTTTTAAAATTGTTTGGAAAATTTGGCTAAGATCGCAGATGCCCGGAATTGTAAACAACCGCTAACACTCTAGCTAACAGCAGCTTACATTTCCGGGCATCACGCAAATCTAGCTCAGGGCGTTGATTGCGTAGTCGAGGTAGGAGCTCGCTTCAGTAGCAGCATCGCCAGTCAAACCGTGGTTGGCTTTGATGTACTTGAGGGCTTCAACGTACCAGCTAGGGGACAATTCAAAAGTCCGGTTGATTTCATCGATACCTGCAATCAGGTATTCGTCCATTGGGCCTGTGCCACCTGCAACCAAGCAGTAGGTTACCATACGCAAGTAGTAGCCGATGTCGCGAGCGCACTTAGCTTTACCAGTTGCGGTAGAAGCATAGTTAGGGCCTTGCATTTGTTGGGTGTACGGGAATTTGTTGTACACCGCTTGGGCTGCACCGTCGATCAAGCGCTGAGAGTTAGCTGTCAGAGATTTTGCTGCTTCTAAGCCAGCAGTGGCTTGGCGGAAGCGGCCGAAGGCGACTTGAAGTTCGGTGCTGCTGAGGAAACGGCCTTGAGAATCGGCGGCTGTTACTGCTTCAGTCAGAGGGGTTTTCATTGTCCAGTTTTCTCCCTAATGTTGTGTTGTTTTGGTACTGAAGGATTGTAAAAATGCGATCGATCGCTTTTTTTACACTCAATTAATCGTCGCTTAGCTGTTTTTAGCCGACTGCACTGGCTGCGCGGTCGAAGTAGCCACCAATTTCAGACATCAGTGAGCTGCAATCTCCACGAGTGATACCGTTGGAGTCGTTAGCAATCGCGATCGCTGCTTCCTTCATTTTTTGGACGCCTGTTGCTACNNAAAGTTGCATAGGTGACATAGCGCAAGATGATTTCCATGTCGCGCAAACAAGCTGCCATACGACGGCTGGTGTATGCATTGCCGCCGGGGGCGATCAATTGAGGTTGCTCAGCAAACAAAGAGCGAGCTGCGTTGGCAACGATGGTGGAAGCGTTGCTGGTGATGCGGTTAACTGCATCAATGCGCTTGTTGCCTTCTGCAACCATGCTGCTCAGAGCGTCCAATTGGCTGGTGGCCAAAAATTCGCCGCGAGCATCTGCTTGGGAAACCACTTTTGTAAATGCGTCAAACATGAAAGAACTCTCCTACTTGAGTTAATTGAGTTTGGTGGCGGTATAAAACCGTTAAGTTAAATTTGTTCAGGCTTTTGGGCCTGTAAGGGTTGAGGGTTGACGCCAGCTACTGGGCCAGTCTGCTCGTTCTCTCCCTTTCCGCTACCTGCACCATTGTGACATTGCAACGGACGTTTAAGAAACATGAGAAAATTTTACACTTTTTATGAGATGCGACAAACCTTGTCAATCAGTGTTTTTGTTAACTTTCGCCTGTCGTTTCAACCCTCATGTACCACTTATACAATGCTCGCGAGTCTTTGTTTATTACAAATTATTACAGCAGTCTCCCCTTACCAACAGACCATAGGATCTCGGCTAGGAGCGACCAAATCCCCTCCCTGCGGTAGATGCGGCTATACTTCCTTAATCACAAGTTTCGATCGCACTCCCTATTTCCTGGGCCCGCAGTTGCCCTTAAAGCCGAGTCCGATACCCTGGTTTTCCGAGCGTTGAGGAATTGTTAAGAATAGTTAAGAAAATGAAAGTGGTGCTAAAAGGTAGAGCCGATCGCGCAAATTACTCCATCGGGTTCCCATCTAAATTTTTAGCGTCAGCCCCTGCCGGAAAGATCAGCTCTTAGGTACGGGCTGATACCTTTGGCAGTTGGGTAACAGCAGCATAAATTGCTAATTTTTAGTAGTAAGGTGGATGAGTGCGATCGGCGGTAGGTCTACAAAGGCAGCGATCGAGCCTCATATCGAGAAGTTGAAAGCTTCCTGCTTCTTGCCTCGAACCGATGCCGCATAGGAGTGGCGAGTTAAACAGTTTTTGATGCAAAACTCCCGTCCTCCAACTCACGCACTGCCGCATCGCCACATCCATCGGCTGTGGCAATCCGGCCGCAGCCACCTTTAGCCCCATGCTAGATCCTAATTTATGTCTTCAAATTCTCCCTCTTCTTGGCACACCGTAGCAATTGACCAAACCCTCCAGCAGCTAAGCAGCAACAAAGATACTGGCTTGAGCGGGCAACAGGTGTCAGAACGCTTGCAGCAATACGGCCCCAACGAACTAAAAGAAACAGGAGGCCGCAGTGCTTGGTCGATTTTTATCGATCAGTTCACCAACATCATGTTGGTGATGCTGATGTTTGTGGCTGTGGTTTCGGCTTTTTTGGATATCAAGTCGAACACTTTTCCCAAAGATGCGATCGCCATTTTTGCGATCGTGGTGCTCAACGGCATTCTCGGCTATTTCCAAGAAAGCAAGGCTGAACAAGCCCTCGCAGCTCTCAAAAACCTCTCTTCCCCCCTAGTCCGAGTCCTGCGAGACGGCAAAACTTCGGAAATCGCAGCTAAGGATGTCGTACCTGGAGACATAATGCTGCTGGAAGCAGGGGTAAAAATAGCAGCAGATGGCAGACTCATCGAAGCCTCCAACCTGCAAGTCAGGGAATCTGCTTTGACAGGGGAAGCTCTACCAGTCACCAAGCAAGCTGATATAGAACTGGAAGCAGATGCTTCCTTGGGCGATCGGCTCAATTTAATTTTTCAAGGAACTGAAGTTGTTCAGGGGCGGGCCAAGGCAATTGTCACCAGCACCGGGATGCAAACTGAATTGGGCAAAATTGCCACCATGCTTCAGTCTGTAGAAAGCGAACCGACTCCCCTGCAACAGCGGATGACTCAGCTAGGAAACGTCCTGGTGACAGGTGCCCTAGCCTTAGTTGCTGTCGTGGTTGTCGGCGGCATGATCCGCTTTACCAATGGTGGCATCGGGTTCGATACCAGCAGGTTTGAAGAACTGTTAGAAGTTTCTCTGAGCATGGCTGTAGCTGTTGTCCCCGAAGGACTCGCAGCAGTCGTGACAGTGACTCTGGCCTTGGGAACTAGGCGGATGGTGAAGCGCAATGCCTTGATTCGCAAACTACCAGCCGTAGAAACTTTAGGTTCAGTTACTACTATTTGTTCCGACAAAACTGGTACCTTGACTCAAAATAAGATGGTGGTTCAGCTAGTGTCTACTGGCGACTGCAATATCGGCATCGGCGGTGAAGGCTATGCCCCGATCGGAGATTTTACCGATCGCCATACATCTACCCAAATTAACAATTTAGAAGAATATCCAGAACTTGAATCTTTATTAATTGCCTGTGCGACTTGCAATGACGCAATTTTGCAGCACGAACAGCAAGAATGGAAGATTTTGGGCGATCCCACCGAGGGAGCCCTGCTGTCTTTGGCAGGAAAAGCAGGCATTTATAAAGAACAGCAGTCTCGACTGCTACCACGGGTGGCGGAATTTCCGTTTTCTTCCGAACGCAAACGGATGAGCGTGATTTGCGAAAGCGGCCGATCGTCCAATTCGGCATTTCCCGCAGAAAAAGGACAGCAGCCGAGTTATTTGATGCTGACCAAAGGTTCTCCCGAATTGACATTGGAGCGCTGCACAGGCATTATTATCGGCTCTGAGGTGGCATCTTTGACCCCAGAAATACGCGATCGCATCCTCGTTGAAAACAACCGCATGGCTAGCGTTGGTTTGCGAGTCCTCGGCTTTGCCTACAAACCCTGGGAAACCTTGCCAGCAGAAGGTTCTGAGGAAACCAGCGAACAAGACATGATTTGGCTGGGATTGGTAAGTATGCTAGATGCCCCGCGGCCGGAAGTGCGGGAAGCCGTAGTGAAATGCCGAGAGGGTGGCATTCGTGTGGTAATGATTACAGGAGACCACCAGTTGACAGCACAGGCGATCGCCTGCGATTTAGGTATTGCCAATCGGGGCGATCGGGTACTCACCGGTCAAGAGTTGGAAAAGCTCACCCAAGAAGAACTCAAACAGCAAGTAGAGCACGTTAGCGTTTACGCCCGCGTCTCCCCAGAACACAAATTGCGAATAGTCCAAGCTTTGCAAAGTTTGGGCAAATTTGTAGCGATGACCGGTGACGGGGTTAACGATGCGCCTGCTTTGAAACAAGCCGATATCGGCATCGCAATGGGCATTACCGGCACCGATGTCAGCAAAGAAGCTAGCGATATGGTGCTGCTAGACGACAACTTCGCAACTATTGTCGCCGCTGCTGAAGAAGGCAGAGTAGTTTATACCAATATTCGGCGCTTTATTAAGTACATTTTGGGCAGCAACATCGGCGAAGTTTTGACAATTGCCGCCGCACCTTTAATGGGTTTAGGAGGAGTGCCGCTGACACCGCTGCAAATTTTGTGGATGAACTTAGTCACTGACGGGGTTCCTGCTTTGGCTTTGGCGGTGGAACCGGCGGAACCGAACGTGATGAGGAAGCCTCCTTTTAGTCCGCGAGAAAGTATTTTTGCGCGGGGTATGGGTTCTTACATGATTCGGATCGGGATTGTTTTCGCAATTTTGACGATCGCGATGATGTCCTGGGCTTATGGGTATACTCATGCTCCCGGACACGAAGGAAATCCAGATGCTTGGAAAACAATGGTGTTTACAACTCTTTGTTTGGCGCAAATGGGTCACGCGATCGCGATTCGCTCTAACACTCAGCTAACTATAGAGTTAGATCCCCGCACTAATCTTTTTGTGTGGGGGGCTGTAATTGTGACTACAATTCTGCAACTAATGCTAATTTACGTTGCGCCACTGAGAGCATTTTTTGGCACTCAGTATTTGACACCAGTTGAGTTGCTGGTTTGCATAGGTTTTAGTGCGCTGATGTTTGTCTGGATTGAAATGGAAAAACTGTTTGTGCGCTTTTACAAATCAAGAAGGTAATCAGTAATATCAATTCCGGTTGCACTCTTGGAGATGATTGTTGACTGTTGATTGTTGAATGTTGAATGTTGAAT
>DPLL01000084.1 GCA_003542015.1 Microcoleaceae cyanobacterium UBA9251
TCCCAGGTTTTTAGCTCGATTCAAATTATCGTCAGGAGCGGGGAGAGTGCTCAAAAGTCCTTCTGATTGACCAAATTGAATGTAATGGTCGATCGCACTTTTAACAGCTCCGTTTGTGACGGCTGCCGCTACCAGCGGGTATTTTTCTAGATAAAAACTGGGGTCGAAGAAAGCACTGGGTTTGCGGTTTTCAAATTGACCGTATTTCAAAAAGTGTTCAAAGGCTGTAACTTGATTGGTTTGGACTGCTATTTGAAGGTCTGGATTGCTGGTTATATAAAAATTCACATCAAATAAAGGGTTGGGGCTGCGAACTTCAAATTGACCGAATTTGATAAAGTGATCGGCGGCTGAAAAGCCGTTGAGTTTCGCTGATACCGCTACGTCTGTATTTGTTTCTAAATAATAGCTGGCGTCGAACAGGGGATTAGGATCGCGATTTTCAAATTTGCCAATTTTTTGGTAGTGATCGAAGGGGCTCGATACAGTCCCTCTGGCAACTGCTACGGCGACATCGGGGTTGTTTTCGAGGTAAAATTTGCTGTCGAATAGTGTTCTGAGGGTTAGCATTATTAAAAACAATCTCTCTGGACTCAGGCGGGTAAGTGCTCGATCGAGTTCAATCCAGCATACAGTTTACATCAAACTTTCGTGAGGGTGTCTAGAATTATGGCTAAATCTGCACTGATGGCAATGCTGCGCCACGCTTCGAGCATTGCCCAGAAATCAATGGAAACGGGCATTCCGGCTGATGAACTGCTGGGAATGAGCTCCGATCGCACTGCCAATTTTCCCATATCTCGGCGTCAGTTGCTGCACGGGGGTTTGGCTGCTGCGGGAGCAGTCGCTGCTGCGACTTTGACAGGGGATGGAGAGGGGGCTTTTGCTCAACAGCAAGGTCGATCGCCCATTTTGGTTGTGGGTGGAGGGATTGCTGGTTTGACGGCGGCCTATCGCTTGCGTCAGGGGGGCGTGCGTGCCGATCTAATCGAGGCAACCAACCGCATAGGGGGGCGGATTCGCACTGTTCCAAAGGTGGCTGGAACGGAGATTTCGGCGGATGTGGGAGGAGAATTTATTGATAGTGGCCATAGTAATTTGATTTCGCTGGCGACGGAATTGGGCTTGCGGGCGATCGACTTAGCTCAAGTCCAGAGTGGATTTGTCAAGGATGCTTTTTTCTTGGAAGGACGCCGATTTTCTGTTCAGCAATTAATCGCAGATTTTGCGCCACTAGCTAGTAAGATTCAAGGAGATTTGCGGGCGGTTGGAGGTAACATTAGCTATCTTGATTTTACAGAAACAGCCGAAAAATTAGACAATATTTCAATTGCTGAATATCTAGAAAAAGCTGAGACTAGCACGGTGATCCGACAGTTGCTCCGCATTGCTTACGTGACGGAATATGGTCGAGATGTTGAGGAACAGTCGGCCTTAAATTTGTTGTTTTTAATTGCTGCTCAAGCTGATAATTTTAGTTTGTACGGCGACAGCGATAAGCGTTATCAAATTGATGGCGGGAATAGTCAAATTGTCAACCGTTTGGCAAGTCAATTGTCGGGTTCGATCGAAGTGGGAACGGCTTTGGAAGCGATTACTATTTTGCCGGATGGGCGTTATCGAGTCAGTTTGCGATCGGGACAAAGTACCTTCGATCGCACTTACGAACGAGTTTTGTTAACTTTGCCCTTCAGCACTCTGCGAGACGTTCAGATCAATGTGCCTTTGCCGCAACCGAAGCGACGGGCGATCGAGCAATTGGGTTACGGTACTAATTCTAAATTAGTTACTGGCTACCGCAGCCGCATTTGGCGAGAAGTGTATCAATCCACTGCTTCAGTTTATACAGATTTAGGATTTCAAAACACCTGGGAAGCTACACCTTTTGCTCCTACTGCTAACGGTTTAGTAACTAATTTTACCGGAGGCAGACAAGGTTTGGCAATGGGTAGCGGAGTTCCTGAAGACCAAGCACAAAGATTTTTAGGACAATTTGAAAGAGTCTTTCCCGGCGTGAAAAACTTAAGAACGGGAAAAGCTGTGCGAGCTTTTTGGCCGGGAGAACGTTTTTCAAAAGGTTCTTATGCTTGCTATTTAGTCGGACAATGGACGCAAATGCACACAGTAGAAGGCGAACAAGTTGGGAACTTATATTTTGCCGGAGAACACACTTCCCTAGAAAATCAAGGTTACATGGAAGGAGGTTGCGAAACTGGCCAAAGGGCGGCTTTGGAAATTTTGCAAGACTTGGGATTGACAGTTGCTGCTAATGCTTTGAAAACTCGAATTACCAGCAGTTTGAACAGTCGTCGTCCGAGTCGAAAAGTTCCGGGAGCTAAGAATTATGGGAACGGAAATTAGAGGATTATAAGATAAGTGAGCAACGGTGGTGCGTGCGTAGTCGAACCACTCAAAAAACAGAATACCCAGATACCCGACTTCGCAGAAGTTGTCGGGTATCTCAAATAATAGCGTTTAAAGTAATGAAAATTTTACATGGGCTCGTGACTTTATCAATTCTACTAACAGCGCTTCTATCAGCTCGCCCTTTGCTGGCAGATACTGCAAATCTCCTGGTCCAAAACTCCGAAATTGACGAACCGTTTTGCTACATGAAAACACCAGACGGCAAAATAGTCAACTTGGGCAATTTGTGCGAAAAAAAACCAGGTTCAATAAATTCTCAAACTTGTATTCCAGGTTCCAATATTGCCGCCAAAGTTTCAATCACTAACGTAAATTACGACGGCAATTTTTTCAGTGGGAAAATCATCAATCAAGGCTGTAAAATTGTCAAAAATCTCAAAGTCAACTATGAAGTTTTAGACGAATCAGGGAATCTAATAGACAACGGATTTATCGAGGCTCAACCAGTTGCTATTGAACCGGGAAAGTCCGCCACCTTTCGGGGAGCAGTTGTCGCGGGGGCTAAAGTACAGGCTACTCATGCCGACGGTCAGGAATGATTTTAGATTTTAGATTTTAGATTTTAGATTGAAGAATTGGACAATTAACCCACGGATGAATCCGGGGGCTTTGTATCCCGGATGCTTTTGGTGAAGAATGATTGTTGAGATTTGTCCGATCGCTGATATCATATTCTGGCTGAGAATCTCTATGACTTACGCAATGATTTACGCAGAGATCCCCCTAAATCCCCCTTAATAAGGGGGACTTTGAATAAGCATCTTGTCCCACACCCCCTACTCCCCTAC
>DPLL01000221.1:0-4413 GCA_003542015.1 Microcoleaceae cyanobacterium UBA9251
AAATATTTAACTTGCCAATTATAGAGGAAGAAGTCTGTTGGCTGTTGGCTGTTGACTGTTGGCTGTTGTCATTAGTTACCAATTCCCCAGGCCCCAAGGCCCAAGGCCCCAGGCGATGGCGGCCCATAGAGTGATCTGGGTCACACCTGAACCAATAGCCAGTCACAATCCATGAATCAGTCCGTCACAGACAACTCCTGAAAATGTCACACAAACCAAGTAGTAGCCGTCACTGCGAAGTCAGTGAAAACAGTTAATACTGAAGATCTTCAACTAATCCAATTTACAAGTGTGACGGTTATGATTCGCGACCTCTCCCAACAAGCTCTGGCAATGGGCTATCTAACTCTTGAAGCCGAAAATCAACTGCGGCGGATGTTAACTACCACGAAGTATGACTTGGAAGACTTAAATGCTTTCATGACTTTGCAGCTAGCAACTATGTCTGGTGTGGTGAAACAAGAATCTCGTGAGTCTAGAGAATACCCAGATTTATCCGAGACAGCCTCTGAGACTTCCAGTTAATAAGTAAATTGCTTTTTTTTGATGCAAATTTAGTAGGAAATATTTCGATGATGCTGATTCGGGAAGTTGTTAAACAAGCTATGAATGCGGGATATTTGACTAGGGAAGCGGAAAATCAAATGCGACAAATATTCGCGACAACGAAGTGCGATTTGGAAGATTTGGATGCTTTTATGAGCTTGCAGTTAGCAGCTATGGCTGGCCGCGTGAAGCAAGAGTCTTTGGAATCGATAAACTCGACGGATATTTATGAGAGAAATTAATTAGTTCGGCTTCTGTAGAGGAGTTTTTAAGCCGCGCAGTAGTAGTCTCGATACCACTGTACAAAGTGATTGATTCCTTCCTCGATCGGCGTTACTGGCTTAAACCCTACATCTTTCATTAACTCATCTACATCTGCATAAGTAGACGGTACGTCACCGGGCTGCATCGGTAACAGATTCTTAGTGACAGTTTGACCCATTGCTGCTTCAATGACTTCAATAAAAGTCAACAATTCCACAGGGGAATTATTACCAATATTGTAAATCTTATAGGGAGCAATGCTTGAATTTTGTGAATTGGACTGAGGCGGCTTGTACATTACCCGTACAACTCCTTCAATTACATCGTCAATGTATGTGAAGTCGCGCTGCATTTTGCCGAAGTTGTAAACATCAATAGGTTGGTTTTCGGCGATCGCTTTCACAAACTTGAAATAAGCCATATCCGGTCGTCCCCAAGGGCCGTACACTGTAAAAAAGCGCAATCCGGTGATTGGTAAGTTGTACAAATGGCTGTAGCAATGAGCCATCAGTTCGTTGGCTTTTTTGGTGGCGGCGTAAAGCGATATCGGATGATCGACGTTATCGCTAACAGCAAAGGGAATTTTGGTATTAGCGCCGTAAACTGAACTGGAAGAAGCAAAGACTAAATGTTCGATTTTGCTGTGGCGACAACCTTCTAAGATGTTGAGAAATCCTGTGAGGTTGCTGTCTTCGTAAGCGTGGGGATTTTCCAGGGAGTAGCGCACGCCTGCTTGGGCGGCGAGGTGGACAACGCGGTCAAATTTTTGATTTTGGAAGAGTTGGGATATGCCGGCGCGATCGATCAAATCTAAATGCTGAAAAGTAAATTCTGAATGGGATTGGAGTTGAGCTAAACGCGCTTTTTTGAGGTTGACATCATAATAGTCATTTAAGTTGTCTATACCGTAAACCTGTTCACCTTGGGACAATAATCTTTGGGCTAAGTGATAGCCGATAAAGCCAGCAGCACCTGTTACTAAAATTTTCATTGTGAGTAATGGGTAATGGGTAATGGGTAATATCAATTCCGGTTGTACCGTCAGTGGTTCACTGTTGAGTGTTCACTACCGTTAGCCGTTCATAGCTTTGATTAAAATTCCTATTATTTTCTGAATATCTCGGATAAAATACTCGGTTAAATCTATCGAAACTACCTTATTTTCGAGTTTGAGAAATTGCCAAACTGTACCAGTTGTAACAGCGCCGTGAATAACCGAGATTTCATTACCTTCTTGTTGGTTAAACAATTGTGCTGCTACCATTTCAGCGATACACTGACCTAATCCTGCTTTCAAGTTCTCATTTTTTGCCTCTACAATTGCTAATATGGGAGTGGAAATAAACAACTGTTCCTGAGAATTGCTCATTAAAAAATCGCAAAATCCATTAAGTCCTTTACTTGGATCGACATTAAACTCGATTCCAGAAAATAAACTTATATGATAGTTTAATTTGCGCCTAATTTCTAGGAGAATTGGTGCGATAATCATTTCTGAGCGAGCTTTTTCGGTATTAATTGAAACAGCTAGATCAATATTTTCTTTGAGAATAGTTGTTAATAATTCGCTGGCTTCTATTTCTGGAACATCAGCCAAGAGTAGGGAAGACTCAGTAATTGTTAATTCAAAGATTTTACTTACATTACTTAATTTGAAATCGCTGTAAGCCATTGCTTTTATAATTCCGATGATCGGAATGATTTTACCGCAGAGAACGCAGAGAACACAGAGAAAGAGAAGAGAGAGGGATGAATAATTCCGATGTTAACGGATTTTATCTGAAGCGAAGCAATGGCAGAGATTAAGCGATTGCTTCGTTTCACTCGCAATGACAAACTACGTTAGAATTCGCCAACTACCGCTGAAACGCAGCGTTCGCAAATTAGCGGGTGTTCGATGGACTCTCCGACGTGAGTCGAATAATTCCAGCAGCGATCGCACTTTTCGCCATCTGCTTTGACAACACCAATCGCCAACTCTGGAGACTGGAAACTGTAAGGCAATTCTTGCATAACTGCATTAGATTCTATCAGTTCCACTTCCGAAGTAATGAACAAGTAGCGCAATTCATCTACACCGTTGCCGGCGAATGCAGCATGGGGAATTACAGGTGTTTTTGCCGGAGTTTCTGATTTTGGTTCCACTGCAATTAATTCTGCTTTCGGGATTTCAGGTATTTCTACAATCCCTGGTTCTATTAGGTTCGTCAGTACGATCGCCTGTTTTTCTGGTATCACAATCGCTGTGGTTTTTCCAAATACATCTGCTGTCATAGAACCAATTTCTGCTGCAATTTCTTGACGGTTGGCGGCCAACAGCAAGTGACGGAAAGCAAACCACATTGTGAATAGGATACCGATGATTTCAAAGAGTCCTCCCAGCAGGGGAATCTGATTCATCGTATCCAAAATCGCCAGAGTTACTTTCCCCGTTAACAACACTGAGATTAACAGCCCAAATGTTACCAACACTGTTTGGTATTCTGTCAAAAAATTGCCCGCGTAGCTAGGCAAATCTGCCACAAACTGGGCGACTTTATCTAAGATTGGCTTCCCATCTGAACCCGACGGTTCAATGGCCGAATACTCTATTACCTTAGAAGGTCGATCGCCCTTTTCTCCGCCTGTTTCCTGATTAACATGAATTGTCTTTTTTGTCAAGACTTTTGCAACTTTTGCCGCTGCTTCTTCCTGTTGAGCTTGTGCTAGTTTTGCTGCTTCCTCTGCGGCTAACTCTATTACTGAATTTTGCGATCGCACATATTCGACTAAACCTTCGCTGCTAGGATTCAAAGCTTGCAATTGCTCTCTTTTCTCAACATCAGAAACGTACAATAAAACCTTAGCTTCCAAAGAAGAGCCGATCGTCTTTTGAATCCTAGCCTGTTCCAAAACCTTGTTAACTTCCCCGCGCACTTGCCGCAAATATTGCCAACGAGTCGCCAATTCTGGATTATGCCATGAAGCATCTAATTCTACCCAGCCCGATTCAAACACTGATTTATACGGAGTTGGATAGGGAATGTATTGCCAAATATCCTCAGCCATGTGACACAAAACAGGTGCGATCGCCTTTGCCAAATTCTCCACTGCGATCGCAATCACCGTCTGACAACTGCGGCGGCGGTGAGCATCCGTAGCGCTGATGTAAAGTCTATCTTTGGCAATATCCAAATAAAAATTCGACAAATCCACCGTGCAGAAATTCAGCACAGTTTGGAAAAATCGAGAAAATTGGAAACTATCAAAAGCATCTTTCACTTCCGCAAATACTTCGCACATTCTGTGCAGCATATAGCGATCGAGTTCCGGCAATTCCTCGTAAGGTACGGCATCTTTTGCCGGATCGAAGTCGTGCAAATTCCCCAGCAAAAACTTAGCTGTATTGCGAATTTTGCGGTAAACATCCGACTGCTGTTTCAGAATGTTTTTGCCTAAAGGCACATCTGCCGAATAGTCTACCGAAGACACCCACAACCGCAAAACATCGGCTCCGTATTCCTTAATTACCGCTGCCGGATCGACGACATTACCCTCAGATTTGCTCATCTTGCGGCCTTTTTCATCCAGCACAAAACCATGAGTCAAAACTGTTTTGTAAGG
>DPLL01000221.1:4540-14401 GCA_003542015.1 Microcoleaceae cyanobacterium UBA9251
GGAACGCCCCAAGTCCGTTGGCGAGAGATGCACCAATCCGATCGATCGCTTACCATTGCAGTGATTCTATTTTCCCCTTGGGCGGGAATCCAATTCACATTAGAAATGGCTTTTAATGCTTCATCACGAAACCCTTCCACCGACGCAAACCACTGTTCCGTCGCCCGAAAAATTGTCGGCTTTTTAGTGCGCCAATCGTAAGGATAAGAGTGAGCGTAACTTTCCTCTTTAATCAAACAATTTGCTTCCGCCAGGGCATCAATCACTGCGCCATTGCCGTTTCCGAGGACATTTAGACCTGCGAATACTCCTGCTTCTGCGGTGAAGTTTCCATTTTCATCTACAGGAGTTAAAACAGGCAAACCGCAGCGTTTTCCGACGATAAAATCTTCTTGTCCGTGGCCCGGTGCGGTGTGTACCAATCCCGTCCCGGAATCAGCGGTAATGTAATCGCCGCCAGCCACGATCGGACTTTCGCGATCGAACAATGGATGTTTGTAAGTACAACCTTCTAATTCCTTGCCTTTGAAAGTCGCCAGTATTTTTAATTGTGTATTAAAAGTTGCCGACAGTCGATCGACCGCATCCAGAGCTACTAACATGAATTGTTGGGCGATGTGGGAATCTGCGGGCGGTTCCACCACGGCGTAAGTCAGTTCGGGATTGACGGCGATCGCCAAGTTAGCCGGAATCGTCCAGGGGGTAGTCGTCCAAATCGCTGCCCAGAGGCTCGGCATATAGCGCTTGAGCTTCGATTGCAAAGATTTTGACAAAGTTCTCACATGGAAGCCGACGTAGATGCTACGCGATGTGTGGCCTTCGGGATATTCTAATTCAGCTTCGGCGAGGGCGGTTTTGGAACTGGGGCTCCAGTGAACAGGTTTAAAGCCCCGGTAGATGTAGCCTTTGAGTACCATTTGACCGAATACGCCGATTTGGGCGGCTTCGTATTCTGGTTTCAGGGTTAAATAGGGGTGTTCCCAGTCGCCCCAAACGCCGTAGGTTTTGAAGGAAGCGCGTTGTTGTTCGACGGTTTGTTGGGCGAAGGCGGCGGCTTTGCGACGAAGTTCGATCGGGGTAAGATTGAGGCGATCGGCTGATTTCATGTCTTGTAAGACTTTAAGTTCGATCGGCAATCCGTGACAATCCCAACCGGGAACATAGCGGACTTTTTTGCCGCACAACATTTGGTAGCGATTGATAAAATCTTTGAGGATTTTGTTGAGGGCGTGGCCGATGTGGAGTTGACCATTGGCGTAGGGTGGCCCGTCATGGAGGATGAACAAATCGCCCGGATTATTTTCCGAAAGGCGATCGTAGATGTGTTCGTCAGCCCAAAATTGTTGCAATTCCGGTTCCCGTTTGACGGCGTTGGCGCGCATTTCAAACTTTGTTTGGGGCAGATTTACGGTGTCTTTGTAGGATTTAGCTTCCATTTTTGTGAAACGTTTTCTGTAGTTATTTGTTAGTAGTTAGCGGTTAATTGGGAGATGATATCCAGTCCGGTTAAATAATCATAATTAGTTTGTAGTGAGGACTTTAGTCCTCTCTCGGCCTTGAAGGGCGGATCACCAGATATTCCAGTATAGGCGATCGCACGCACATTCGATCCAACCAAATCCCTAGGCCACTCTCTCCTCTCTTCCTCTGCGCCCTCTGCGCCCTCTGTGGTTAAAAAATCTTTCATAAATCAAGGTAGCGCTACTCAATCAGCCAACCGAACATTTCACCGACAGTGAGACTGAAGGATTCGGCGAAGGGTGGAACGGGGATGCGATCGCCCGGTGCTTCAAAAAATGCTATGGTGCGATCGGCAAAATAGACAAAGACTAATTTCTCTTCCGGGTCAATCAGCCAGCCCATCTGAGTTCCGTGGGCGAGACAGTGAAGGATGTTGCGAACGACTTTGGTTTGGCTTTGGTCTGGAGAAAGGATTTCAATAGTCCAATCGGGGGCGATGGCGAAGGTGTTGGCGACTTCACCATTCTCATCGCGGGGAATCCGTTCCCAAGTAAACACACTAACATCGGGCACAGTCGATCGACCGCCAAAGGTGCAGCGTAATTCTGGATAGGCGCGGGCGATGCGTTGGGGTTTGAGTACCCGGTTGATGTCAGCACCGAGATCTCCTTGAATTGTGCTGTGTTTTCCTTGGGGCATAGGTTTTTGGATAATCTGACCATCAATGAATTCGCTGGCGGGTTTGGTTTCCGCGAGTTGGAGAAATTCGTCGAGAGTCAAAGGTTTAGTCGGGGTTTGAACCATTACCGTTTGTAGTGGATGGGTTACAAATATTGTATTTAATCCTGGATGCAGAAACCGGGTTTTTTACGAAAATACTCGATTCGAGCCTTTAATACTGATGAAAAACCCGGTTTCTTTGGTATTTATGGGTAAGTCCTAGTGTTACAAAACCTTAGCCGCCATTCCAATTATAGAAATAGTCCGAACCCGCGACTCAAGGCATTTCCCAGGCGATCGCACAGTGAAGCAGCCGGCACTTTCTGTCCTTCCTGTTCCCATTTTTCCACGAGTTGGCGGCCCAGGGGCGTGAGGCGAAAACTGTCGGTAATCCCTTGTCCATCTACTTCTCGGCGCAGTACGCCGACTTGGATCAGCCACAGCAGGGAGTTTTCGGCTGCGAGTTCGGCTACGGGCGATCGAGTGTAGCCACTTTCGACACCGGAATTTGAGGCGATCGTACTGAGGAAAACGCTGTTATCGCGGATGGTCTGGAAGAAGTGTAATTGAAATGGGCTGCACCGGATCGCGCGATCGGCTCTTTTGACGGTGCGGCTGGGATAACTAATAGATTTAAACGCTTCGGATGGGATAAAAGTCATTGAGAGAACCTCTGAATAGGTACTATATTTTTAATTGTTACATATCATACATATTCGTAGGGGTAGTGCTACCCCTACTCCCCGTGCCTACCCCCGACCGATCGGGGCAACCACGGGGGGTTTGCCCCTACAAGAATTACACAATTTATTTAGTTTACTAATTCTACACTTATTATGACAGATACACTGAATAATATCAACAAGTTTGTTGAATACGTTCGTACTTTGAAGGGAGACGAAAAGGGCGAAGCTCAGGTATTTTGCGATCGCCTATTTCAGGCCTTTGGTCATGCGGGCTACAAGGAAGCGGGAGCCGAACTAGAATTTCGGGTAAAAGCGAAAGGCAAAACTACAAAATTTGCTGATTTGCTGTGGCGACCTCGGTTGTTGCTGGAGATGAAAAAACGGGGCGAAAAACTGGAAAAACACTATCAGCAAGCCTTTGAATATTGGCTGGAGCTAGTGCCACAACGTCCAAAATATGTAGTTCTTTGCAACTTTGATGAATTTTGGATTTATGACTTTGATCTACAACTCCGCGAACCTGTAGACCGCGTAAATCTGGAAGAGTTACCAGCTCGTTTCACTGCATTTAATTTTCTGTTTCCCGAAAATCGCCAGCCTTTATTCAATAACAACCAAATTGATGTAACGCGAACAGCCGCTGACAAAGTTGCTCTAGTTTTTAATCGGTTAGTAGAACGCGGCGAAAAAGTAGAAACAGCTCAAAGGTTTATCCTTCAGTGTGTAGTAGCATTGTTTGCTGAAGATATCGATTTGTTGCCGCGCGGTTTATTCACCGAATTTTTAGGTGATTGCCAAATGAATCGAGTCAGTTCCTATGATTTGATTGGGGGTTTATTTCGGCAAATGGGAAGCGATCGCCCCGCACCTAAAGACAGCCGCTATCGGGATGTATCCTATTTTAATGGCGGTATCTTCTCAGTTGTGGAACCCATAGCCCTGACTCGCAGCGAAATCGATCTGTTATTAGAGGCCGCAAAGGAACGGTGGTCAAAGGTAGAACCTGCGATTTTTGGTGCGTTGTTTGAGTCCAGTATGGGCAAAGAGGAACGTCATGCGTTGGGAGCGCACTACACCAGCGAAGCCGACATTCAAAAAGTAGTTTTGCCTACGATTATCCGCCCGTGGCGAGAACGGATTGAAGCTGCAAAGACGCTCAAAGATTTGTTGGCACTGCGGCAAGAATTACTTGATTTCAAAGTTCTCGATCCAGCCTGTGGGAGTGGTAATTTTCTCTATGTTGCTTATCGGGAATTGAAGCGGTTAGAGGCACAATTGCTAACCAAGATTCATGAGAATTTCTCTCGTGCTGCTAATGCCATTGGTACGATGTCGTTGGTGAAGACAAGCCAGTTTTACGGCATTGATATCAAACCCTTTGCCGTGGAATTGGCAAAAGTGACGCTGATGCTTGCCAAAAAGTTAGCTTTAGATGAAGAAAACCAGTTGCTCAATGTCGTACAGATGAACCTGGCACTGGAACTCGATCAAGCATTACCACTCGATAATCTCGATCGCAATATCCGCTGTGATGATGCTCTGTTTTGCGAGTGGACAGAAGCAGATGCAATTATTGGAAATCCTCCCTTTTTGGGTGGTAAGCATATGCGACTAACACTTGGTGATGATTATGTCGATCGCATCTTTGGTAAATTTCCTGAAGTAAAAGATTCTGTGGATTTTTGTACCTACTGGTTTCGCATTGCCCATCAACATTTAGGAGAAAATTGCCGCGCTGGTTTAGTCGCCACCAATTCCATTTCTCAGGGTAAAAGTCGTAAAGCTGCCCTAGATTACATTACTCAAAATGGCGGCCATATTTACGATGCCATCTCCACACAACCTTGGTCTGGTGAAGCTAAAGTACATATCAGTATTATCAACTGGCTCAAAACCTCTGATGCTCAAGAATTAACCTACCGTATCGATCACACAATTGTCTCAAACATTAACTCTTCTCTAAAAGCTGAAGTTGATGTTACCCAAGCAGTGCGACTGAAGACAAATTTGAATCGATGTTTTGCAGGTATAACTCCTGTAGGTACGGGCTTTATTGTGTCATTGGAACAAGCTGAAGTATGGAATAAATTAAATCCCAAAAATCGGGAAGTAATTCGTCCTTTTCTAGAAGGTAATGACCTCGTAGCCAACCCCTACAGAGGTCTAAAAAATTTGATTATCGACTTTAATGACATGAGTATTGAAGAGGCAAGTGAATATGTCCAGCCTTTTCAATGGGTTAAAATGAGAGTGAAACCAGAAAGAGATTTGAATCGTAGAAAGGTTTATCAAAAATACTGGTGGCAATTTGGAGAACGAAGACCCGCAATGCGTCAAGCCCTAAAATCGGTTTCTCAATACTTTGCAGTTACTCAGACCTCGAAATGGGCAATTTTTCTTCCTTGTCCTATTGAATGGCTACCTAATGCTAGAACGCGAGTTGTTACCTGCGACGACTTTTATATTTTGGGAATACTCACATCTAGCACTCATCAGATTTGGATGCACGCACAAAAATCTACACTAGAGGATCGAATTAGCTACACTCACAACACCTGTTTTGAAACATTTCCCTTTCCCCAAAATTGCCCAGAAAAAACTAAAACTGAAATTCGAGCAGCAATGCAGATTCTCCATGACTACCGCACCGAGTATATGGAGCGCAAACAGTGTGGCATTACCCAACTATACAACCAATTTTTTGATGAACCCGCCAGCCAACTTGCCAAACTCCACGCCCAATTAGACCAACTCGTTTGCAAAGCCTACGGTATCAAAGCCAACCAAGACCCCTTAAAGTTTCTATTAGAATTAAACTTTGAAGTTGCACAGCGAGAAACTGAGGGATTACCGGTTGTCGCTCCCTGTTTGCCACCTGTTGTATAAGAATGCTAGTTAAATCCAGTCCTGGACGCACTTCTACCAAAGAAACCGGGTTTTTTACCAAATCTGCGGGTTGTAATTCAGTATTTTCGTAAAAAAACCCGGTTTCTAGCCCCTGCGTAAGTCCTGTAAGTCTAATTATTTTATGCATAAACTTTTCTTAGTTCATAAGTATCTGAATCTTCCGCATCTTCTAAAGTCAAAAAATCGTGTAACTCATTAATAGAAAGAGGACTGAGATAAACATCAGAATCTGATTCATAGACTTCGGAAAATGACTCAATAGCTTGTTTGAGTTTATCAATAGATTNNCGATCGCCCGCAAGTCAAGGCAAAAAATAAGCCAGCCGAACTATTTCAAAGCGCGAATTTTCCGCTTCCCACACTCAATCCCGAATCTCCCATTCAAAAGATTGACGCTAGTAGACCAAAATCAATTACAATACAATTATAAATCCCCAGAAACACAAAACTATGACATTACCAGTTGGGTGCGCCGCCCCTCAGTTTACCGCCAAAGACACCAACGGCAACACCGTCTCCCTGTCCCAATTTGCCGGTAAAACCGTCATCTTGTATTTCTACCCCAAAGACGACACCCCAGGCTGCACCAGAGAAGCCCAAAGCTTCAAAGCAGCCCATGAGGAATACACCGGCAAAGACATGGTAGTTCTCGGTGTCAGCCGCGACAACGAAGCATCCCACCAAAAGTTTACAGAGAAGTACGGTTTGCCTTTCCAGCTATTAGCAGATGTTGATGGCGCGATTACCAAAGCCTACGATGTTGAGAAAGGTGATTATTCCAAGCGTGTCACCTTTGTCATCGACGGTACCGGCAAAATCATTCAAGTTTATGAAGGGGAAAATCTGAAAGTTGATTCTCACGCTCAAGATATTCTCGTCACCATAGTTTAGCGCGTGTTTTTCAACCCGGAGATCCCCCCTAACCCCCCTTAAGAAGGGNNAGGGGGATTTAGGGGGATCTCCGGGTTTGATTGTAAAGGGAAGAAAACACGCCTTAGCCGATCGAACTTACAATCTGAGGGGTAAAAGGTATCGGGGGAAATACCCTACTTCCAACTAAATTTGTTTCCTGTTTCAAATTTAGCAACTAGACCAAATCCCCCAAAACATAAAATTTAGAATTGAATAAAGCACTAACCGCCCTTAGACTGAATCTAGGGGCGGTTTTGCTGGGGATCAACCCGTTGTGTTTGATAAAATCAGAGGTGATCCTGACCGGATATATTGTCTGTCATGCTGAAAGAAATGTAATATAGTGAAGTATCTCTGAGATTCTTCGCGACCCTCAGAATGACAGCATTGTCTTCAGAATGACAGCATTGTCTTCAGAATGACAGCATTGTATTCAGAATGACAGCATTGTCTTCAGAATGACAGCGCCAGAATGACAGCATTGCATTCAGGACAGAATTACATTTTAACTGCAAACATCGCAGAGTGAAATTAAGATGACCAGTATTTTGACTTATTTAGGCCCTCAAGAAATAGAGGTTAATCGAGCCACTGTCTTAGTTGGCAGTTTTGACAAAAATCAAGTTGCTGCAATTTCGGCAGCGGCAGGAACAAATGCCCTGAATGTGGCGATAAATCCCTCTACAGGCATTTGGAACATCAGTTTAAACAAAGGATTCGAGCAAGTAGGAACCAGCACAGTAAAGGTCAAGGCAACTGACAAAACGGGCAAAGTGATCGGCGAAAAAACAATTAACATCAAAGTTAATCCTGCTGCTAATTCATCGGCTCCAATATTCACCTTAATTACTCTCCAAGCTACCCAATTTAAACTAGAAAACGTACCGGAAAACAATCTCAATCAGCAGCAAAAAGCGGAAGTGCCAGCAGGTAAAACTTATCTGGTTAGCGATTACGAATTGGCAGACGGTCACTTAAGTGTCGAACTAAAGAATCCTATTTATCCGGTGGGAAAAACTGGGTTTTTTTACGAAAAACACGTACTGCTAACGAAAGGTGCAAAAATTCTCAGATTCGAGCCCAGCGACTTGCCCACACCGCCACCGGGAATGCAGTTATTGTGGGTGAACCAAAAGACAAAGTTGAAGCTCAATCCCTCTGATTCTGCTACTTTAGCGCCGAATCAGAAAGTAGACTTGAGCCAGGGAGAAACTTTCAATATTCTGGGCTATGCTTGCGTGGAAAATCATTTTCGAGTCACCTTCGATCGGGCAGTTGCTAACTTAGGAAAATCAGGATTTCTTTACTCGCTGCACGTTCAAATTTTGCAAAATGGGAGGGAAATTCCGTTTGACAGAAATGCAGTTACAATGACTGTTCTCAAAACTACTGCGTTTAAAAAGCGACCTGTGGATGCAGCAAATATGCAACCGCAAGAAAAAATTACTTTGCTTGCGGGAATGATTTATGGAGTTACCGGATTATTGATCGAACAAGGTCACATTAAAGTTTCGCTGACCGAAAATTTACCTCCCTTTGGCAATACGGGTTTTGTTTATCCCGATTTTGTACAGTTTAGCCGCGCTGGTAAATCTTTCAATCCTGCACCTAATTTAACTTATCAAGGGCCGACAGAGGTTTTGGTGAATCAGGCGATTTCCCTGACAGGTACTTTTGACAAGCAAGAAGCGGTAAAAGTTGACGTAATAGCCGAGGATAAGTTGCCGCTAAAGGTAACACTAAACCAAACTGCCGGCACTTGGCAAGTAAATTTAGCAACAGGATTTAGCGTGCCTGGATCTCGCTGGCTGCGGCTGCGGGCTACTGATAGCAAAGGGAATGTTACTGGTAGCCAAATCATTTATATTACGGTAATTTCTGACTCGCAGACTGTCGGAAAGTCTCTCAGCTTAAAAATACTTTCTGCTACTTTCTTTAAAGTAGATCCCGTTGATTCTTCCCGGCTGAATAGCCAGCAAAAAGTTCTGGTGACAGCGGGTCAAACTTGGGCGGTTAGCAAGTACGGATTTATAGACGGCCATCTCAAGGTGATTCTGGATGCGGCAATTTCGCCCATCGGCACTTTTGGCTATTTTTACGAACCCGACGTTCAGTTGACCAAAGGTACGAAAATTCTGAGATTTGACCTAGCCGACGTGCCGAATACAAACGTCAGTGCTCAACTTTTAGTAACTCAAATAACTCAGATTAAAGGCAAACCTCAAGATTCATCTCAACTCCCAGCAAATCAGGTTGCTGACCTAATTTTAGGTGGCACCTATGCTATCACTGGCTATGCTTGCGTTCTCGGTCATTTTCGGGTAACTCTCGCCGCATCTATTCCCGGTTTTGGTAATGTCGGATTTATTTATTGGCGGCACGTTAAAATTAAAAAACAAGGCAAAGAAGTTGTCTTCGACCCGGATGCTTTGACAATGATGATCCTGCAACCAACTGTGTTTAAAAAGCGACCAGTTGACGCTGATCAATTGAGCGCTACAGAAAGGACGACGCTGCCTTTAGGCCGAATTTACGGCGTGGAAAGCTACGGTTTGGAACAAAATCACCTGAAGATTTCTGTGACTGAAGAACTGCCTAATTTTGGCAATACAGGTTATGTTTTTCCTAATTCTGTTCAGTTCAAGCGGGGATATAAAATTTTCGATCCTGTTCCCAATAATGTGGAATTGAATGTGCCCTATTTTTCGCAGCGTGATAATCCCCGTTTTGACTGGTCTACTTGTAATGTAACTGCGATCGCGATGGTGCTTTATTATTACGGCGTGAGTTCTAAGTGGGGAGGACAGTTGGAGGATGAATTATTACAATGGTGTTTTGATTTTGCCGGTCAGGGTTCTCAAACCGATCATAACGTGCTTTCGGCACTGATTCAAGCCTACGGGTTTAAGACGAGTTTTAGTGCGACTCGCCAATGGGCTGATGTGCGATCGGAATTACTGAATCGGCGGCCAGTAGTTTTAGCGGGAGATTTTACTGCTTCCGGTCATATTATCACCTTAATTGGCTACAATTCTCAGGGTTATATCGTGCAAGATCCTTGGGGAGATGCACTCACCGGTTATAGCGATACTGAGGGTAGAAAGTTACTTTATCCCTACGACTATATCAATCAAGTAGCCGGGCCAGATGGGAATGTTTGGGCGCATTTTATCTC
>DPLL01000001.1 GCA_003542015.1 Microcoleaceae cyanobacterium UBA9251
CAAAGAATGAAACCGCCCTGCCCCTTTCCCCCTCTCCCTTCTACCATCACAAAACTTAGGGCCCGATCGACAGTGACCAGGCCCAATAGTATGAGAACCGTAACTTTTCTAACAAACGAGATCTATGGACGATTGAGAACAATTAATTACTAGGGTGTACAACTTGTGCAGCTTTACTTTTAATCCGACATCACACACTAAGTCTGACTCGACTGCGTTTTGGCGTTACTGCTCGATCGGCAGTGTTACCACTATTCTAAGTTGTGTTCGGTTAATTTCGGCCGCTTTCGGAATCTAGACCGGAGACACCATGTCTATATCCGGGCAATGTGTTGATAACGTTGATAACTATGAGCGACCTCCTTTTTTTTTCTATCTAGGTGTCTACTATTAAGTTACCATGACCTTTCCGAACTGGCAAGCATAATTTGCAAAACTTTATAGGTCTTTACATTACTCATTATAATGATATAAATATCCACATAGATGTAAGTTATATTGCTGCTACATCTTTACATACTTAATTGTTTTTGTCATGTCTATTTCTCCTCAGTTTCTGTGCGGTAGCCAAATTCGNNTCCCAAAAGTGCATCCGCACCAATGATATCGAAAACGTCGGCCGCACCGCCCGTCACCACACATTTTTTGAGATGTTGGGTAACTTCAGCTTCGGGGATTACTTCAAGAAACAAGCCATCGCCTGGGCTTGGGAACTTTCCACCGAAGTCTTCGGTTTATCGGCGGAAAACTTAGTGGTTAGCGTCTTCCGCGAAGATGACGAAGCCTTTGCAATTTGGCGCGACGAAATCGGCATTCCGGGCGATCGCATCCAGCGCATGGGAGAAGACGACAACTTCTGGAATTCCGGCCCCACTGGGCCCTGCGGCCCCTGTTCGGAAATTTACTATGATTTTCACCCAGAAAGAGGCGAGGATATTGACCTAGAAGATGATACCAGGTTTATCGAATTTTACAACCTGGTATTCATGCAGTACAATAAAGATGCAGAGGGCAATTTAACACCGCTGCAAAATCAAAATATTGATACTGGAATGGGATTGGAACGGATGGCGCAAATCCTCCAGAAAGTCCCCAATAATTACGAAACAGATTTGATTTTTCCGATCCTCCAATCTGCTGCGGAAATGGCCGGGATTGATTATGCTAATAGCGATGAAAAAACCAAGGTTTCGCTAAAAGTAATTGGCGACCATATTCGGGCTGTCGTCCACATGATTGCTGATGAAATTCGGGCGTCGAATGTGGGGCGGGGCTACATTTTGCGTCGGTTGATTCGCCGGGTGGTGCGCCACGGGCGGCTGATTGGAATTGAAGGGGAATTTACGGTGCGGGTGGCCGAAAGTGCGATCGCCCTTTCCGAGAGTGTGTATCCGAACGTGCGCCAGCGGGAAGCAGCAATTAAAGCTGAATTAGCAAGGGAAGAATCGCAGTTTCTCAAAACTTTGGAACGGGGCGAAAAACTGCTGTCAGAAATTGTCGATCGCACAAAACAGCAAGAAAACCAACAAATCAGCGGCCCCGATGCTTTCACCCTTTACGATACCTACGGTTTCCCCTTAGAATTGACACAAGAAATTGCCGAAGAACAGGGAATTACTGTCGATTTGCTGGGTTTTGAAGCGCAGATGAAAGAGCAGCAACTTCGCGGGAAAGAAGGGCGCGAAACTATTGATTTAACCGTCCAGGGTTCTTTGGATAAATTGGCTGAAAGTATCCAGGTAACAGAGTTTGTTGGTTATGGGGAATTATCGAGTTTAGCTAAGGTGGAAGTTATCTTAGTAGACGGCAAATCTGTTACAGAAGCAGCCGCTGGAACCGAGGTACAAGTTGTCTTGAATCGCACGCCGTTTTATGCAGAATCGGGGGGACAAATTGGGGATAAGGGTTATTTTAACCGCCGAGGCGCAGAGGGCGCAGAGGGAGAAAATGCAGAGAGTTTGTTGGTGAGGGTTGATGATGTGAAAAAGGAGTCGGCTTTCTTCGTGCATTTCGGGATTGTGGAACGGGGAATGCTGAGAGTTGGCGAGAATGTGACTGCACAAATTGACAATAGCGGCCGTCGCAGAGTTCAGGCTAATCACACAGCAACTCATTTACTCCAAGCAGCTTTGCGGCAAATTGTAGACGCTTCTATTTCTCAAGCTGGTTCTCTGGTATCCTTTGATAGATTGCGATTTGACTTCAATTCTCCACGGGCGGTGACAGCGGCAGAGTTGGAGCAAATTGAACATCAAATTAATAGCTGGATTGCGGAGGCTCACGTTGCTGAAATTGCCGAAATGCCGATCGCCCAAGCGAGAGAAAAAGGCGCAATCGCCATGTTTGGCGAGAAATACGGCGACGTCGTGCGAGTGATTGATTTCCCCGGCGTTTCGATGGAATTGTGCGGCGGAACCCACGTCAGCAACACCGCAGAAATCGGGCTATTTAAGATAGTTTCCGAAGCGGGGGTAGCATCGGGAATTCGCAGGATAGAAGCAGTTTCCGGTCAAGCTGTGTTAGACTATTTGAATGTGCGGGATAAGGTGGTGCGAGATTTGGGCGATCGATTTAAAGCAAAACCCGAAGAATTGCCAAATCGCATCACTAATTTGCAGAACGAATTGAAGGATACTCAGAAACAATTGGCTGCTTTGAAGTCGGAATTGGCGATC
The DNA here is from genome assembly GCA_003542015.1 of Microcoleaceae cyanobacterium UBA9251. Classification (GTDB taxonomy): domain Bacteria; phylum Cyanobacteriota; class Cyanobacteriia; order Cyanobacteriales; family Microcoleaceae; genus Microcoleus. The sequence goes on from DPLL01000001.1 coordinate 2,676, forward strand.
GCTAAATCTGACCAATTGCTAGCACAAGCTGAGTCNNAAGAAAGGATTGCAAGCTGGGAAGTTTATTGGGGGAATTGCTCAAATTTGCGGCGGAAAAGGCGGCGGGCGGCCGAATTTAGCGCAAGCTGGCGGCCGCGATGCAACTAAGTTGAAAGCAGCCCTAGAAACTGCTCGCAATCAATTGCTAGAAGGGTTGCAATAATCGCATCTGAAAAATTGTAGGGGCCGATAAGGTACTGGTGTCAACTTAAGGCTAAAACCCTCTGTCTCTCTCATTTGTATCGAAGTCTAGATCCCCCTAAA
>DPLL01000231.1 GCA_003542015.1 Microcoleaceae cyanobacterium UBA9251
GACTCCTACGGGGGCTTGGGGGTTGGCTGCAACTCCTGACCCGCTCAAAATGGTTTTTACTAATGGTAATAGGGAAACAGACGGAAGCGGTTTTGGGGTGTTGACTGTGAGTGATGACCCTCTGAATTGGGTTCCCACAACTGGCTACACGAATTTAACGCTGACTGATAATAACAATGTGTTTGAGGTGAATGAGGGGGTGGCTGTTACGGTAACGGCTGATGGAAAGTATGCGTTTGTGGCGGGTCGTAATAGTAAAAAAATCATCTTGGGTGAAGATCCGCTGGCGGGGGGGAATATTGGGATTATTAAAGATCCGTTGGGGCCTAATCCGAAATTAGTTGCTGCTACTGAACCGGTGCCGGGGATTTTAACTAATAATGTGACTCTTTCTGGTGATGGTAAGTATCTGATTGGTTCTTATCCTACTCTGGGTGGTGGTGGAAGTGCTTATGTCTTTGATGTGGGGGAAATTATTAAGACTGTTGAAAATCCTGGTGGTAAAGATTTGACGAAGGTGGCTGTTGATAAGATCGATCCGAAGGTTGTTTCTAAGAGTTTTGCGACGGGTGGTAATCCTTTGGGGTTGCTTGTAGCGCAAAATTTTGAGGACATTCTGCTCAGAGAATTAGAACAGTTTGAAAGGCTACTCAGCGAACCGAATAATCTCAAACAAATAGACGATTTTCTTAAGCGTTGGATACTACCACACATACAGGGGAAATACCCTACCATAGAGCGAATACTGCGTCGGTTCGGGGAAACCGGTGATTGGACGGTGGCAGATGCAGAAATCATAGCGTTACTGAATGGGGCACTTGATAGATATCGGTTTGATTCTTCTCGAGTAGATGGATCGGGACCTCATGGTGTCAGAGCACCAATTCCAGAAGATCGGGAAATTCATCTCATATTTCGTGGGGTGGCTGGGGGTGCTAATTTTGCTTGGTTTGCGCGTTTAGTAGGGTTAGGCAATTTTGAAAATCTGCCTAATGCTAGCCGACACATGAATCATTACTTGGATAATTCGGGAAAACCCTTAACGATTGACATGAATGAATTCATGAAGGTTCCTAGTGTGAAACAGAACGTGGATAGAGCAGTCGAGGATGCTAAAAAAACCATAGCGATCGCCAGAAAAAATAGCAAAAATCTACCAAACACAATTAGTAATGCCGGAAAAACTGGTAAGGTAACGAGAGATGAATCGGAGGATTGGTTCTTTGCAGTGGGTGATTACATCTACTGGTGGGAAGCAGATCCAGTTAGTGGTGAGATTACCGTACAAATCAGGGACAAATACAATTGGGATCAAACTAAAGATGTACAGATTCTGGGAGTTCCAATCAAGGATGAAATTCTGGGAAGTCTTCATCAAGCTGGGCTTGCCCAGGAATATGAAGTAAGAGGAGAATATAAACAGCGTATTTAGAAGGATTATGTTATGAAGAAAGCAGCGATTATTGCCAGTGTTATGCTGACTTTATTTCAGTTAGGTGGTTGTTCAAATACAACTTCTACCAAAGTCTCAGAACCAGAGACTCAAGCATCTGAAATACCTGTTGATGTTGAAGAAGTACAGTCATTTACTCGGATTATTCTACCCAAAAGTTACCGAGACTTGCACGTTTATGACAACAAAGAGCGCGGACGGCTGATGGCTGTGCGATTTACAATGGATCGTTCTGAATTGGAAAAGTTTTTGACAACAGCAGGTTACAAGGGGAAGGTAAAACTTAATGATGGCCGTGAACTGGCAAACGTTCACCTTGCGTGGAGGCGGTGGTGGACACCAGACATGGCTAAGAATTACTTATCAGGTATAATTCGTGAGAATAACTCAGGTAAAGTCTGGCAAAGCGAGATATTGGTAGACTTGGTAAGTGAAAAAACTGTTATTGTGTACCTTTATGTGTTAGAGGGATAAGGAAGTTAATTTTTATGGGAAAAACATCAAGCTTTAATAGTCCCTTTTAGGAGGATTATTTTATGAATTTGGCGTACCAGTCGGCACCGAAGTTTTATTTATGCGGAAGGGGTCGCTACCAGGTGAAGCTGATAGCTGGAACGAAACTTGGCTGATACAAGAATCAGGAGTAGTAGGTGCAGACGGCTACATCCGCACCACTTCGCCACCCTTTCCAGGCGTGACAGAAAGCGGTACTTATACAATTGGATTATTACCAGCAGGAATGCCATCAGTCAGTTCAATTGTGAAGACAGGTACACAGGCTAATTCAGGACTAATTAACCTTTCGACTAACCTCAACTTTGAGAATAGCTATTTAGGAGCAAAAACGAGTGGAATTGGTGCAGTCTCCGCCACAGAAAATCAATTCGAGGCAACAACATCACTATTAGCTTACTTAGCCCAATCTTCAAACAAGCCACTGGAAATAATCGGAATTCCCAAAGTTGGAGAAACTGTCGTTACTACCGCTCAGGTACAACTCAATACACAAGGAGTTCCTACAGTTTCAGCAGTTCTCAATGGGCCAGACACTGGGCTAGCAGTTCCCCTTGAACCGCCGTCGCTGGAGTCGGCCCAACTGGAGTTCTCCAACAGCGAGCCTGTGATATTCTTGACAGGCAGCAATTTCCTCAATGGACTCAACGGTAATCTGGGTGCTAGTTTCGGGGATTTGAAGGTAGACTTCAAGGTGTCCGGTAAGAGTTACTCAGGCACTGTTGTACCGGGACTCAGTAGTTCCCTGGGAGAAAACCGCTATAAAGTGGCGATAAAAGCTCCTATCAGCGTACCACTGGGCGAGTCGGAAATAGTGCTGTCACGACCGCAAAAGGAGCGTTTTGGCCCAGGCCCTCTTGATTCTGATGTGGTCAAGCGTTCGAGTTTTGAAGACATCCAGTTAAAGCCTGTATTTTCGGATTTGATACTGGTGGCGCAACGGAATAGTGACAAAATTCAGGTAATCGACGCTCTCAGTTCAGTTCAGAGTCCGCCGGACTCGCAACAGAAGCCTCCCAAGGATTTGTCGGTGGGGACATCAAGCGTGACAGACCGTCCGGGACTGTTAGCTGTCACCAGTAATGCGACTCGCGCCTATGTACCTTTGGAATATACGGGGCGGGTGGCGATGGTGGATTTGTTGGCGCGGCGTCCGGTTGATGCTGATGCTTCTACGGCGACTGTCGATGATATTAATTTGCCGAGTGGTGCATCTCCTGGAGCAATATCTATTGACCCTTGGGATAATTATGCTTACATTTCGGACTCTAAACGGGGTAGCATTTATGTTCTGGATGTTAATCCAGACTCGCCCAGTTATAACCAAGTTGTTCAGACTATCCCAGTTAATGCGACATCAGGACTGCGCCAAATTGCGATTAGCAGTGACGGGCGCAAGCTGTTTGCTACTGCGGCTGATGGTTATATTTACGCTGTGAATATTGACCCTGAAGACAAACCAAGCGTTCCGAATTCTAATCCTCGGAAGTGGTGGGAGCAAATTGGAAAGGTTTTGACTCCTACAGGGGCTTGGGGGTTGGCTGCAACTCCTGACCAGCTGAAAATGGTTTTTACTAATGGTAACCCGAACACAGACGGCAGCGGTTTTGGGGTGCTGACTGTGAAGGATGACCCTCTGAATTGGGCTCCTACAACTCTCTACACGAATTTAACGCTGACTAATAATACCAATGTCTTTGAGGTGAATGAGGGGGTGGCTGTTACGATGACGGCTGATGGAAAGTATGCGTTTGTGGCGGGTCGTAATAGTAAAAAAATCCTTGAACCTAATGCTAATCCGCTGGCGGGGGGGAATATTGGGATTATTCAAGATCCGTTGGGGCCGAATCCGAAATTAGTGGCTGCTACTGAACCGGTGCCGGGGGTTTTAACTAATAATGTGACTCTTTCTGGTGATGGGAAGTATCTGATTGGTTCTTATCCTACTCTGGGTGGTGGTGGAAGTGCTTATGTCTTTGATGTGGAGGAAATTATTAAGACTGTTGAAAATCCTGCTTACGCTTTGAAAACGCGGGCTGTTGAGAAGTTTAATCCAAATATCATACCAAACGGTAATATTCCGGCTGTGATTGCGATCGGTGGTAATCCTTTGGGGTTGATTGCTGCTGCTCCTGATGATCCATGCTTAACACTCATAGAGAAAATTATAGCTCTTGGTAAAGAGTTGAAAAAACGCTTCGACGATCTGCGCTTAGACGATCAGGATCTTTTTAATCGGCGTTATGAAATTACCGATCCTCCAGTCCCGCGAATTCCTCCCTTATCAGGTCGCCGGACTACAGTGACTGGCGACCCGGGTTCTTGGAAGGGACATATAAAGAAGTACAATGAAGTGAAAGATGATTTAAAAAAATTGCTCAAGGAACGTGAAGAAATGGACAATTGTGATGATTATGATCCGGATGGATACGGCGGGTCTACAATGCAGGATGCCTATGACCAAGCTTTGGAGTATAGTCAAAAACAACCTCCTAAAGAGCCAGATATCAGAAACCGAAGTAGCTTACTGGCACGGGCCAATGAGCTGGGCGCACAGGTAAGAGACGGTGCTTTATGGGTAGCAGCGGGGGTAGGCGGAGCTGTTCTGATCGCACTGGAAGTAATTGCAAGGCTTCTAGGGTTAGACTTACGTTTTAGGCCTTGATAGACACGATCATTTATGACAAAACAAAACTGTTTGGAACTTGATTTTTCTTGGAAAGATGGGGAAAGCTCGGAGTATTTGGAAGCTTTGTCTTTACCCACTTTACCGTGGGCGGCTCCTTTCCTACCGTTGCTGGGATTGCCAAATGCTCTATTAGAGCAACCATCTATATGGGAGTCCATTTATACCCAGGCTTTTATTGAGCATAAGACTCGCTATCGTATGAGGGATTGGACAGGCACACATGGGGAGCGAGGCGAGCTTGTACGGCAGGTAATTGTGAAGGCGTTGCCCCTGCTAGCACAGCAGATGGGACGGAATGTGGCAATTGATTTAGAGAAATGGGTCAGGTTTCACTTCTTCTGTCTTGAAGCCAAAAGAGCGATGAGAGAGTGGGAAAGAACTCTTCGGATTGCCTATTTTTCGCCAAATTCCCGTAAGTATCAGAGAAAAATTCCTCCACCCGCCGTCTTAGTGCCGATATTGCCTCTTATTGAGGAATTGATGGATTTCGATCGCAGAACCGAGATCGGGGACGCTTTGAAGCGTGTCGCTCCGCCCCCACCCTACGAGCAGATTCCCTACGAATATATGGAACATTGTTATGAAGCAACGATGCTATCTGGGGTAATCGATCGAGCGTTGACGCTGAAAGCTTTGCAAACAATTGCCTCTAAACTCAATGACACGGAACGTTCAGAAGTGGTAACGTGGGCGCAGGCTCAAGCTCTGATTATGTATAGAGATGGTAAACCAGAGAATTTGTGTGGAGATAAGTATTTGCAAGTTGAACTCCCCAGTTTTGATGTTCCATCATTACTTGACTTTTCTGCTTTAGATGAGAGTGCGCTGGATGGAAGCCACCACGAGGATCGGACTGTGGATTAATGAGCGATTATTAATATAATGTGCAGTCAATTAACTACAATAATTAGCCTTTGCAGCTAGTTTTACTCATCCTTAGAGGTAATTAGAGCGACACAGCCTGTATATGAAAGAACTATTATTCTACGGTCTTTTGAATTGACAGCTCGTGGCGAAAGGTTTTGGGTTGCCCCTAATGCAGCAGAACATTTTACTGAACAAATGTTAGGATATATACGCAGTAGAGGTTCTGATCGAGGTGCTGAGTTATTCACCCAGTTTGTACTGGAAGATTTCAGGCAGTTGTTCAAGCAGTTCAACAAGGCATAACTTACTGTCAACGCTGTAGGGTTTGGGCATGAGTTGTGCGTTAGCGAAGCCTCCCGTAGGGAATCGATCGGAGCAGCAAAAGGGACTACTTAAAATTTATGCCATAACCGCGGCTGGCGGTTGCTATAAAAATGAATTAATGAAAGTCAGTAAACTCTAGTGGAGAACCGGGGTATAATCAAAAGTGAGGAGTGAGAATTTTGAACTCAAAATCAAGAGTTGTTATAAATTCTGACTTCGCAGTTAAAATTATGATGTTTTAAAGTGCAATTATGGTAGAACTCTCCTGTAAAAGCGAATACGCAATCTTGGCTTTGCTGGAACTCGCTGATTGTTATGAGGAAGGTGAGCCTCTGCAAATTCGCCAGATAGCGAGTCAACAAAATATTCCCGATCGATATTTAGAACAGTTGCTGGCTACCATGAGACGCAGCGGGCTGATTCGCAGCCAGCGAGGAGCAAAGGGAGGTTATATTTTGGCGAGGGAGCCCTGGAAAATTACAATTCTCGAAATTGTCAACTGTCTCGAAGGTTCTGAGTTCGATCGCTCTGAAAAAGACTCCCCGGCTCAAACTGTAGAAAGTGCCGTGATTTGGGAAGTTTGGCAAGAAGCGCGCTCAAGAGCTAACTCGGTTTTGCAAAAATACACTTTACAGGATCTGTGCCAAAAACGCAATGGCAGGCGGCAGCTCAATGTCATGTATTACATCTAGTGAAGGATATTAGACCAGAAAATCTGTAATTATTAGAAATACCCTGAAAACCCTGTGACTTTAGTCCAGGGATGAAAGGGCGTTGCAGGATAAATCCTGCCTACTCTCTTTGAGTTTCAATGTAACGCTTAACCGTTTCCGTACAAATATTTCCAGCGGTTGAGACCAAGTAGCTAGGTATCCACAGTGTAGGCAATTTAAGTAATTACGGCGTTACTCTCATGTCTGTATTCGTCGGGTGAAAATTTACTCATTATTGCTTGACTTGTCTATTTATGGTGTATACTAGACATAGTGTCATAATAGCCAGTAAGTTAAATGTACGCAGTACAAAAAGATATTTGGCATTTAAAAGGACTCGACAAAACCATTGTCGAACAACTACTAAGATGGTCAAATAATCTGTTTAATGTCGGAACTTACGAAAGTCGGCAACAATACTTTAAGAACCAAATCGCAGTTAAATATCCAGATTTGTATAAAATAACCAAAGCCAACGAAAATTACGGGTTGCTATACTCTCAAGTTGCCCAGCAATCTCTTAAATCTGTCGCGGAATCTTTTACTTCTTTCCGAGCCTTAGAGAAGTTGGCAAATCAAGGAGAAATTCATCAAAAACCGAGACTACCAAAGTACAGAACCAAAGGGGGAATGTACCCCGTTTCATATCCCGGTCAAGCATTAAAGGTAATTGGAAATAAAGTCAGATTACCCCT
>DPLL01000254.1 GCA_003542015.1 Microcoleaceae cyanobacterium UBA9251
CAGTATTATGTCATTCTGAGCAACGGGAATCAGCTCAGTATTATGTCATTCTGAGGAAGGGGAATAATCTCAGTATTATGTCATGCTGAGCAACGGGAAGCATCTCAGTCTTATGTCATGCTGAGCAACGGGAATAATCTCAATATTATGTCATTCTGAGCAACGGNNGGAAGCATCTCAGTATTATGTCAAGAATTGAGATGCTTCACTGCGTTCAGCATGACAGGAGCATTTACCAGGATTTGAGAGCAGTTGATTCAGTCGGTCGATCTACAAAAACCGACGGCTCCTCTGGAGCAATTAACCAACCCATTTGAGTTCCGTGTTTGAGGCAATGTAAAATATTTTTAGTAACTTTAGTTTGGCTTTGGTCGGGGGAGATGATTTCAATTGTCCAATCCGGGGCGATCGCAAACACGGTCGATTTGAGATTTGAGATTTGAGATTGCTCCCACGGCGACGCTCCGGGGGCAGGAGACCAAATTGCTTGATTGTCACTTGATGCAAAGGTTTGATTTGGCAATTTATTGGGCAATTATCGATCGAACACTCTTGCATCCTGCTGCTAATCTTGCTTCCATAATATGAGAGACAGTTTTTGAGAGATTTGGGATTGAAAATACTTTGCCTCAGCAACGGCCACGGAGAAGACGCGATCGCCCTTCGCATCTTACGGGAACTGCAACAGCACCCCCATCCACCAGAATTAGCCGTTTTTCCACTGGTGGGCGAAGGGCAAGCTTTCGCTCAACTCGAAAATGCCCGCGTCATCGGCCCGGTGCAGCGGATGCCTTCTGGCGGCTTTATTTACATGGACGGAAGAGAGTTTTTGCGCGACATCAAAGGTGGCCTGCTTCAGTTGACAATAGCTCAATTTAAAGCCATCCGCGCTTGGGTGCGATCGCAAAAAGAGTCGGGAAATCAGAACGCCGTTATTTTAGCCTGCGGAGATATTGTGCCACTGCTGTTTGCTTGGCTGAGTGGCGCGCCCTATGCCTTTGTCGGTACCGCCAAGTCCGAGTATTATTTACGAGACGAAAACGGGCCTCTACCTCGCAAATCGCGGGGCATTAGTTGGGAGGGTTGGTCGGGCTCCGTTTATTGGCCTTGGGAGCGCTGGCTGATGACTAGAAGGCGCTGTCGCGCTGTTTTTCCGAGGGATGCCCTGACGACCGAGACTTTGGAAAAGTTCGGAATTCGGGCTTACAATCTGGGAAATCCGATGATGGACGAACTAGAACCGGAAAACCTAGCCCCCGGATTTTACGGCGGTGACGCGGAGTTTCGGGAAATGGCTCGATCGCTCGTTATCACTTTGCTACCCGGTTCTAGAGCGCCGGAAGCTTACGCTAATTGGCAGCTAATTCTAGAGGCTGTGGCGGGGATTTTGTCGAGTTTTGCCGATCGTTCATTGCTATTTTTAGGAGCAATTTCTCCCGAATTAAACTTAGAAGCTTTGCGACCTATTGTAGAATCTTTCGGCTGGCGTCAAGACGGCGAAACTAGAACCCAGTGGCGAGAAGGAAGTATCTTGCGAGCCCCCATATCTAATGCCCAAGAAATTCAGCCAGAATCTCCTAATTTCCGATTGCCTTTGACCTTTGTGCAGAGAAAGGCAACCATGATTTTGAGTCAGCACAGTTTTAAGGATTATTTGTACGAAGCCGATTTAGCCGTGGCGATGGCCGGCACCGCTACAGAACAATTTGTAGGTTTAGGAAAACCTGCGATCGCAATTCCCGGAACCGGCCCGCAATTTACTCCCGCTTTTGCCGAAGCTCAAAGTCGCCTCTTGGGGCCATCCTTAATTTTAGTTAAGCATCCCAGTGAAGTTGCCAGGGCCATGCAGTTGTTGTTACGAGATCCTGACCGATTAGAACTAATTTATGAAAACGGCCAGCGCCGCATGGGAGAACCTGGTGCTGCGCGGCGGATTGCCGAGTGTTTAATTGAGCGATTGGTCATTTAATGTTAAAATGTTTACCGATGAGAACAATGTAGCTTCAAGACAGTCTCTAAACGCTCCACCCTAAAATTTCAGCCACCTGTTTCCAGACTTGTCTTGAATTGAACGGCTTAATAATTACTCCGGCTACCCCCATTGCAGCAAAGCGACGACGATCGCTAGCCAATGCTTTAGCCGTCAGCAAAACAACTGGAATCATCTGAGTTTTTAGATCGGCTTGCAACTGCTCAAAGCACTCGAACCCGTCCATATCGGGCATTGAAATATCGAGAATGATGGCATCCAAGGGTTCTGCCTTCGCTGTGAGCAAACCTTCGCTGCCAGACTCCGCTTGCATCACTTGCCAACCACCAAAGCCTTCGAGGGACATCTGTATCACGTCTCGAATGTCCGCTTCATCATCAATTACCAGGATGTGTTTCGTCATAATACTGCCCTTTTTTTGTCAAATCTCCTGAGTTGATGGTGTAGGGGGGAGTGCTATCTCTTGCTTCAAATCAGCTAGCAGTTGTGAGAAGCGAGCAGCTTGCCTTTCTTCTAGCAATGAATTGTTTTTGAGGAGACGTTCGATCGAACGAGCAATCTTCGATCCTTTCGGGTAACCAAACGTTCCCAGTCCACCTACTAACTTATGCGATTCTTCTCTGCCATTCTCTTGTTGTTCTGGACTCAAATGATGTGTCTGTAGCGCGACTTCCATTTCCTCCAAGACTCTAACCCTCGACTCTAAGGACAGTCTAAATCGCTCTTCCACAGCATCCACTGAAGCTAACACTGTTTCGTGCGTTTGAGTGTCCTTCTCCCCTTTGCTCTCTTGCACCTCTGCGCTCTTTTCGACCGTCGGTGCTGCCTTCAAACGATATCCCAACCCATGAATTGTCTCAATCACTTCTTCAGTAATTCCTGCTGCTTTTAGCCGAATTCGCAAGTCTTTGATCAAAGTTGTTACGGCTGCCTCCGAAGGCGATTGGTCGATCGACCAAAGCCGATCGATAATGGCAGTGCGGCTAAAAATGCGCTGAGGATGTCGCAGAAATAGTTCGAGGAGAGTGTACTCTTTGGGTCTAAAGGTGATTTCCTGCTGCTTATAAGCCACTTGCATTAAGGTAGGATCTAAACACAAATACCCCCAACTCAAGACGGGAGCAGTAGCACTACTCCCACGACGCAACAATGCCCGTATCCGTGCCAAGAGTTGATTGGGATTAAATGGTTTGATGACATAATCGTCTGCTCCAGCATCCAACCCTGCGATCGCATCCTCATTGGAATTTTGAGCAGTGAGCATCAGAATCGGAGTCCAATTGCCTTGGGAACGCAGTTGACGACAGAGGCTAATTCCATCCAGTTTGGGAATTAATACATCGAGCAAAATCAGATCGTAATCCCACTGCATTAAGAACTCCAATGCCAATTGCCCATTGCTCGCTAAATCGACGGCATAGCGATGGGCTGTGAGATTCGCCCAGAGAAGCGCTGCTATTGCTCGATCGTCCTCAACTAATAGAATTTTCATCGGTTAAGCTGCTACGCAGCTAAATTCAATCACCAGAATCTTCTGGTATCCCGGAAATTGTACAGTATCCCTGACCGCTCGTCAGGGGGTTATTGCCATCAGTCCTGGGCTATCAGGCGTGAGGATTCTTAAGATATTTCGGTCTTAATATTCCTATTGCGCTTAGTTCCCAGCTTACCGCGTCTACAGGTTATGTGCGTAGTCATATCGACCTAGTGAATGTTTTGGGCGTAGACTTTCCCCCAGTCCGGGGGTAGGTTTTTAAATCTTGTCTGATGTGCTTATTCTACCATATTCATTTGTTGAGATAGATGTGTTACATTACTTAAAAATGGAAAAAACCGTCCTAAAAAAACGGGGTTTTAAACCCAATTTTCTGATAAAAAATCGCCTAAATACCTGTGTTATTGTCAGGATGAGAACGACTAGAATAATTTTGCCGATCGGGAAGCCTTAAAAATCGATATTGATATGTTTTAGCGTGTCTAAAAATTGTTCCCTGATTAGTTGGTCTTCTTGTATATGGTTGATACGCGATCGCATAGTTGGCTGTAGACGATCGCGCTATTCAGTTACTTACTGGATTGAGTCAGATGAAATTAGAGGAACTATTATCGGTTTTATTTCCTTAATGGAACCGACAAAATGCTCTCCTTCCGCAAAATCACTAGCTCATGGTTGCAGCTTCGTAACACAGTGATTCTTTCCTTGAAAACTTCTTGCCACATCTTCATGGCACAATAGTTTTTGATGGGGTTGTAATACAAGTCATTATCTTCGACTCTAAGAACCACAGCAAAAATACCACCTGGTTTGAGAATCCGAATCAGTTCCTCAAAGCTTTCTAAAGGAACTTGATTGCGAGTGAAAACGCCAGTTGATACTAAAGCATCAAAGGTATTATCTGCAAAAGAAAGAGTTTCACCCAACTCTTCTAGTTGCAACCCGTTGTAGATACCCTGGTCTTTTAATAAGTCTAAAGACTTTGGGCTAATATCGAGTCCTTGCAGATTTTTCAAGCCGTAAGAATTGAGTTCTCGACCTAATAATCCTGTCCCACACCCTATATCTAAAATCAAAGCATCTTTCTTTAAATACGATAGGAGGGTGTAAGCAATATGGTTCAGTAAAACTGTCCAGCCGTTATCGTAATGTTCTTGGTCATAAAATGATACCCAAGTATCGTATTTCCCCCGGACTTCTTCGATATTTTCAAAGTAGTCTGTTAATCCAGTTGGATAATCTTGATCATCGTCTTTTCTCAAAATGTTATACAGAACATCTTTGATAATATAGCCGATTAAATTGAGGTCATCGAAATCAAAAGATGATGGCAACCTCAGATCGCAAGCCGAAGAAATAATCGCTTCTGTTTTTTCCAGAATGGGTGTTTCTGTGAATGAGTATTGCCAGTTTTTGTAATAACGAGAATTATCGCCTTTGCCAAAAATCTGGATAGCCAAACCCCTCTCGTGAGTGTGTTCAACAAATTTATCGACCTGTTTTGAAGTTAATCCCAAAAGATTAAATTGCAAACTGTCAGGCGCACGTTTCACTTTGTCCTCATGAGAGGGAATATAAATATTTCTGACCGAACTGAGTATTTCTACTAGATGATCGTATCTTTCTATCCCTTGAGATATCTTCTGTTCTAAATGTTTAATTTGAGGTCTTAAGACAGCAGCCGTTAAGTTACTCATTCGCAAACTAAAATTGGGAACATGAGGCTTCAGTTCTTCAAATAAATTGTCATCTAATGGACGAGCCAAATGTTTCTTGTACAACTTTTCGTAAGAACCTGCTGCGAGAATACAATAGGCTGCCAATTGTGGATTATTGGTGGCAATTAAACCCCCTTCACCCGAGTTAAGTATTTTATAACTTTGGGTACTAAAGCAAGCAATTTTCCCATGATGTCCGACTAAGTTTCCATCCCATTCTGCACCTAGACTATGAGCGCAGTCTTCTATTAAATAAATTCCGGCGCGATCGCAAATATTCTTGACAGCCTCTAAATCGGGAATATGTCCTCGCATATAGGATAAAACAAAGAACTTTGCGTCTGGATGAGATTCTATTTTACGTTTTAAATCTTCCAGATCAATGACATATTCAGAGTTACACTCTATGTAAATAGGCACTCCACCAGCATGAACGATACTACTAGGAACTGCCGTAAAGGTAAAAGCATTACTCAATACTTTGTCTCCAGCTTTGACCCCACCAGCTTTCAGGGCTAAAAAGAGCGCACTTCCACAAGAATTAACTCCTATCACATACTTGTGTTTTGTGTAGAGACTAAACTCATATTCTAATTTGGCTAATTCGGTTGCCAGTTCCTCATCGTCATCATTTAACTCAGGATGCTGGCGATAATTCCTCAAATCATCTGAGAAATTATAGCGATAAAGTCTTCCTGTTTGCATCAATTTTATCGCCTGCTCAATACCGGCTTGAGGAATGGGATCGGGAGTTTTGAAACTCTTATTAAAGAGAATCACTGATTGTTGTTCTTTTGTTTGTAGCATAGTGTTATCTTTCATTTTAGATGAAGTGTTGCAGACATTAATGAAATTATCTGGCTACTTGAGGAGAATAAAGATTCCAAAATTCCAACTTTTGCGCGTCTCAATAAACGCCACTAGACCGCGTATAATGCCATTTATCTGTTCAAAGCTCCCTCAAGCTACGTCTCAGACGATTTTACTCAGCCTAACGCCAATCTATGACCCTCACTGTTGACCCTAACTCCCACGCGAACTCTCAGGTGGTGACTCGCCAGTTCGACGATATTGATGCTTGTGCCCAAGCTATCAAACAGTTGAAGATCACTGGCACCCAGTTAACCTCCGGTCAGTTTGTGGGGAGAGTTAATTTTGCCGATTTGGGGAGTCTGAAGTTTACCGACGTTACCTATAATCAAGCCGTGAGAATAAAGGGGTTAAAGAGTCCTCATCTCCTGGGATTTGGGCTTCCACTTCAAGGCGATCGGACACAGGTACTGTCTCATGGTTGCCCGATCAGAAAACACGATCTATTTGGGTTCGATCCCACGAGAGAAAACGATATTACGACTGGAAAAAATGCTCACCTAGTCCTCGCTAACGTTGATTTGACCGTTTTCCAGTCCCTAGCCGAGCAAATGGGATACCATGACTTAGGGCAAATGTTTCTCCGGCAAAATTCACTCCATTTCCATCCTGCTTCATTTCGCCATCTCAGAGCTTATTATCAGCAAATCTCTCAAATGTTGATCGCCCAACCCTCATTATTAATGGAGTCGCAAGCACAATCCCACATCGTCGAAAATTTCTTGCCGTTGCTGATCGATACGCTCGGAGCGGGTATCCGACAAAAAAAGCCGATCGTAAAAACTTTACGCCGTTACCCCATAGTGAAAAAAGCCGAAGAAATTGCCCAATCCTACATTGACAAACCCTTAACCCTTAAGCAACTGTGCGACGCATTGGAAACCAGCAGTAGTGCCTTAACTTATGGCTTTCAAGATATTTTTGGCATGAGTCCAATGGCGTATATCAAGATTCAACGACTTAATGGGGTACGTCGCGCTTTAAAAAAAGCTGACCCTGACACAACAATGGTGATGCAAATGGCTCATCAGTGGGGATTTTGGAGTGCTGGACATTTTGCTAGAGATTACAAAGAAATGTTCGGTGAGTTGCCATCAGAAACGCTGCGACGGCAGTTTTAAATCAGAGTAAACAACAACCTAGTCGCATGAGGGTGTCAGAAACCGGGTTTCTTCACTAAATCTTGGCGATCGGGTATGCCTTTGTCGCAGAAACCCGGTTTCTTTTTCGAGTTTTTATTAAATCTTCAAATTATTAGTGGGATCAATTGCAGTGGCTTGCTCTTGTTCAGCCAGTATCTCAGCTATTAGCTTTCAGCTTTCAGCCCCGAAAGTAGTAAAAAACTTGTCTTTGAACATAAAAAAATTACAAATTTCAGCGCGTCCTCAGAGTAGTTATTGGAATCATTCTTTACTTGCAATATGAGCCGGAAATAGAATACTTTCTTGCAGCAAGGTATCCATAATTTTTTTCCGCAGAATGCGCTGGATCAGAAGATGCTTTCCCGGCTTTACCTTCGTCATTGTCCGTAGCAATAAGTTAGACTCGCCTAGACTTTCCACGCCATCTACCTGTGTGGGTTCAAGTACATCTGAATAATTTGCTTTTAACTCTTGTCCTATCTCTTCAATTACTTGATAGACTTTGGCTAAGTTGGCATTATAAGGTACACAAACTTCCACTACTGCAAATATGTATTGTTTGGAGTAATTGGTAATTGAGCCAATATCCCCATTGCGAATAATCTGTAATTGACCATTGGGATGTCGGATGCGAGTGGTTCTAAGTTCGATCGCCTCAACAGTACCCTCTACTGTTTTCTCTTCGACTTTCCCCGCCTCAATATAGTCACCCACTAAATAGTAGTTTTCAAACAGAATAAAGAAGCCGCTGACTATATCGTTGATTAGTGTCTGTGCGCCTAAACCTACAGCTATCCCAACAATACCCGCACCAGCCAGTATGGGAGTTGGATTAATGTCGAGGGTATAAAGGATAGAAATCCCCACGGTGAAATAAACTAAGTATTGCAACAAACTCCGAAACAGAGGAATCAGAGTTAAGCGTCTGCTTGTTTGTGTCTCAGTCAAATTATGGTCTTTAAATAGCACTTCTTCCACAAGTAAGTAGATCACCTCAAACAACACCTGACTTATGAAAATAATGGCAATGATCTTGATAATTCGCAGACCAAAATCGGACAGTTTGGCGATTAACTCTATCTGCTGAGTTACCAATGTTGCCATACAGACATAGATCGCAAATTCCAGACACCGCTTCAAAAGAGGGCTCAGGTGTTGTAGGCGATCGTAGAATCTCAATAGGTTATCAGGGCTGGAGTATCTGATGCTGAGAGCATCTAGGGTATCAACGATCGCAGCAACCGCTTTAAGTATGAGTAATCCGACAGCAACGATCAGATAGATTCGTAGTGCGATCGACAGATAGTCTGAAACTACTCCTGGTAATTTGAGAAACAGAGTACAGCAAACGATCGCCCACAGCCAAATTCCCCCTTTGATTCTTTGATAGAGTGCGCTAAAGAAAGCATCAATACTTTCATCGTCGGTGGTGCTTTTGTCTATATTCTTGGCGCGAGTGCTAGCTAACTTCAGGCAATACTTGAGGAATTTCAGGGCGATCGCTGCTACAATTACGGTGCCAATACTTTGAGCTATGCCAATTCCCAGTGTGAGCCAAAATTCTGATGGGATACGGAGAATTAAGTCCAGTGTGTATTTTTCCAGGTCTTCACCTCGATAGAGCAGGAAACCATTAGCACCGACAATCAAAATACACAGCACCGAGCAAGTAAGTAACAACAATCCTGTGCTCTGACGACGCAGGATTTTGATCCCTCTATCGTCGAGCTTAAATATTGATAATTTGATCGATAGCTTGGATAAATTTCCGACCAGCCAAGTTAAGAATAGAAAAATAATTATGACCAGGCCGACTTCAGCCAAGACAATTAATAGGCTCATCATTTTTTATTCGGTTGTTTTTAGGACAATTTTCGTAGATTAAATCCCCAACATTCACCTGCTAATCGTACAATCCAGAGTTACTTTTGGCAGTTTCTAACATTCTGGGGTGAGTGGGAGAACAGAATTTAAAATTGAGATAGTGCTTGGTCTACATCTTCTATTATCTCACGTTTAATCACTTTAAATTCAATCAATTGATTTAGGCTAGTAGGGTGCGTCAGTACGGGCGAATGGCCATTCGCCCCTACGCACCGACAGCCAGGAGTTTAAATGCCGAACAGCTTATCGTGCCGACTTACTTACATTGATTTGTGGTTAAATTCGAGCTTAAATAACTTTTCAAGCTTCTTAGTTGTGTGATTGGGCTATTCTAAACCCAGCGTGTTGATAAAAATTGGGACGGAACCAATTGCGATAAAACTTTAAGGCTTCTGTGCCATTTGTCACCCAAGCACCACCCAACATCATCTTATGTTGGCTATCAAAATAAGGTGCTGCATAGTTTTCATAAAGAAAATGGGTTTTAAATCCTGGTAATGGATTAAAATCATCATTCAACCATTCCCAAACATTCCCCCGCAAATCGTAAAGTCCAGAAGGACTTTCGGCTTGTTTCAATATACCGACTGGGCTAGGCGAACCAAATTTCAAATTGAGATTGAAATCATTTATCGTATCTAATGCAATGCTTTTTGCATAAGCATCAGAGCCATAAGTTGCTAAATTCCATTCCGCTTCACTCATTAAGCGAATTCCCTCACCTTTCCAGCGACAGTAAGCCATTGCTTCATAATGATTGACTTCCACTGGCCAATCTAAAGGGAGTTCAATTTCATCAAACATAGCTCGATATTTGTAACAACCATTATTAGGTATCCAAAATTGGGGATATTTGACGTTATATTCAGTTTTCCAACCCCAAGATTCTTCATCCCAATAATCTTGTTTTTCGTAGCCACCAGCAGTAACAAATTCCAGAAATTCTGCATTGGTGATCATATACTTACTGGCTGAAAATGGTTCAACCTTAACTTGACGATAACCATATTCACAATCCCAACCATAAAGGGAGGAATTTTCGGGTTTACCAAGTTCAACCAACCCACCAGAAACTTCGATCATTTCATTATGGGAAATGTTGTTATTAGAAGGTGCATATTGCCATCCGTCAGGACATTCAACTTTCTCTACAGGAAGTTGTCGGATTAGCATGGAAGAAGTTTCAAAATGAATGCGCTGATGTTCGATACCCATCATCAATGCCCAAAGGGGATGATTTTGATGAATTGGGAGATTAAGTGGCGTGTTTTTAATCACTTCTGAAATGATTTCATAAGCTTGGTGGCGATATTCCCAAACCTTTGCTACTTCCGGCCATTGAATCTGAGAAATGGCGGCATTTAGTTCATCAGGAGTTTGCGGATCTACCCCAAATCCAAATATTAATTCATAATCTGGGAGCAGAACTTTTTCCAACAAATTAACCCAGGTTAATTTGTTTATGTAAAAAGCCGCACAATGACCTAAGTAAAAAATTAGGGGGTTCCTTAAGGAATCTGGATTGAGATAAAATGTTTCCGATCCAACCATGCTTTTCATCAGCATATCTTCCATTTCCCAGGCGTTTTGAAAATAACTGAGAATGGCTTCTCTACTACAAGTATTCAGTTGGATTGGGTGTTGAAATTTGAGACTATTCATGCTGGTAACTTTTTTTTTCAATGGGTTGGAATACTAATCAGATAAGTCTAGGCATTCTCAATGCACAACATGGCTTTTTTGGCAATGTAAGTACATTTCAATTTGATTCTTTGATTCTATTTTTGATTGTAAATGGCTTGATTGCTGAATAAATCCGTGTCAAAATTGCCTTGACAACGCCACTTTAAATGCTCAAGCATATTATCGCATAAATTACCTCGTCATCTTGAGTATTTTGGTAAAATTTGTTGGCATCCATTCACAGGCAAGAATGAATTCTTGCCGTAAATGGATGATCAATAGACATCTCCCAAAAAGCTTGTCAAGAACAGGCATCCTGCCTGTTCCACAATAATTATGGGAGATGTCTAATTGTTGGTTACTTGTAGACTCTGTTTATATTTTTCCGGCTCAGTTCTAAGTTCCACATGAAGGAAATCAATTCCCTCTTGTTCTAGTAATTCTAGGATAGCTAGATTTAAGTTTTTCTCGGCATCAAAGTAGAGATTGTCATCATTAACAAAAGCAACGACTTTAATGACTCGGGCATTATTTTCAATCTTGCTAAAACGAACTATTATTTCTTTCGATAAGCCCTTAATATTTGAGGGCATTTCTCGAAGAGCGTCGCATATTCTGGCAGTTTGCTTTGATGAGATACCATCAATTTTGAGAGTTAAACTAAGACCCCACTTTAATTCACTACCAGGATTTTGTGACCAATTTTCTACAATGCCAGAAATCATTTTAGAATTCGGCATTTTCATTATAGAACCCCACTGATATATATGCAGAGTTGTGGTTCTGAATCCGATATGGAGTATCTGCACAAAACCCTCTACTCCTGATATTCCCACCCAGTCACCTTCTCGATAGAGATTATCGGAGTAAATAATCAATGTACAAAACCAATCATAAACGATATCCTTCAACAGCAAACCAAAGGTGATACCAGCACCGCCTAATAGACCAACCAATGCAGCGGCAGATTGTCCTAAAAATATCTCACTTATCTTGATTGCCAATACAATAATTGCTGCTGATTGAAAAATCTTTGGCATTAAAGGTCTGAGCAATTCATCAAGCTCTGTTTCAGTGTGTAGCAATATGTTGGCTATTACCTGACCCAAAATAGAAGAGCCTCGGTAAACAACATAAGCAACTATGAAAATGACTATGTAGTTGAGCGTACTACCGATGGTTTGGTTCAGTTGAGAGCCTAAATTCTCTGCCAGAATTTCTTTGCTCAGTGAAATTCCACCAATCAGAATCAGCCAACTTGAAGCCGGCTTGATAATTGCAATCAACTCATCATCAAGTGTCGTTTCGGTTTTTTTAGTAAAACGCTCAATGGTTTTAACAATGACTGAAACAAAAAATCTCCTTAATGTCTGTGTTAAGGTCAGGATAATGATAACAGCAGCGATTTTGGCAATCGGTATGCCGGAGTAATTGATATTTTTTAGCGTATCCCAAACTGCTTCCATATGTTAATCAACGGGTAATTGAGTTTTTATACTTGACCAAGAAACTATTGGGAGAAATCCGCCTAAGTTATATTTTATATTCGGAGTAAAATTTATCCCGTTTAGCGAGTCAGTAATAATCACAGATTACCAGACTCTAGGGCAAAAATATAAGAAATATATGAGATGGACAAAATTTCTGATTTTCTTATTCATTACCCTGCCAACGCTGTTTGGCTATACCGCTTCATCCTGAACGGGTAGCGTGAAATAAAAGGAGCTTCCTGCTCCCAACACACTCAGGGCCCAAATCTGTCCCTGGTGCTGTTGCACAATACTCTTGCAAATGGCAAGTCCTAACCCCGTTCCTCGCTTATTTTGGGAATCCTGCACATCCACCTGCTGAAATCGACCAAAGATGGTTTCGAGTTTATCGGCAGGAATCCCACGTCCGCGATCGTGAATAGAAAGCAGTCACCCGGACAAACTGCCGCTCGTGGTTACTCATCAGCGTCAGTTCTTGGGTTGTTTGCAGGGTACCCAAGTTGCTCAAAGTCGTTGATGTCAAAGGTTCCCTGCTCTACTGCCAGATGGTTGGCGGCTACAACGTCTTGGGGAGTGTGTAGGTAGGTGGTGAGGCGATCGTGAATCCGCCGCGACACCTGTTGTGTGAGTTGGTCTGCAAGTTCCCTCACTGATTGCTGTCCACTTCGATCGGACAAATAACCGACTATCCCAACCGCTCCCACCAATTGCAACATAAATGGAACTGTCAGCAACACTCGGATCGGAATGTTGGTAAAGCTCTGATAGCTGCGTCGAAGTAAACTCGCTCTTTCTGTCATATAGCAATCCTAAAACCGACATTCTACTCGGAAAAGAAAGCACCTATGCCCTATACCCTATGCCCTCCGCCAAGGATCACCTAATTTACCTGAGAAAGGCTATAGATTGTTTGCAGTCATTAAATATTCTTCGTAAAACCAGCCCCTACTCAAGCCTTCCGGGGCGGGTTTTACATACCGTCCATGCCTGAAACAAGTAATCTCATAAACCCGCCCCCACAAGGCGAAAAAGAACGAACCGCGAAGGCGTAAATGGAGAAAATAGACCAAGAAAGCGATCGCCCCCTAATTCAAATTCTCCAATCCGACTTAACCAAAACTCCAGGTTCTCGCTGCATTGGCAGCACATCTAAAATATCGGTTTGCGCGCAATACTTCAAATCTTCAATAACTCCTAAACCGAGGAGTCTCTGGCCGTGACTGGCGCACTCCAGCAATTCATGCAATTTATTTTGCCACTGGAGATACAGCGCAATTGCTGCAAATACTTCATCGTTACCAGCAAAATCTCTAGCAGGAATACCACTTTCTGTCAAGAGGCTGTGGGCGATCGCCCCAGCACACACAGTATCTTCCAACGAGTAACTCCCCTCCCAGCCAGAACCAACTATCCCAATAGTTTCTGGCTGTTTATCTAACAAAAACTGCACAACTGCTTTACGATTAATTAAAGCTGCTGTTAAAACTGTTGGGCAAGCTTCCACTCTTTGCAGAGCACGAGTACCGTTAGTTGTACTAATGAAAATTCGCTTACCTTTGACCTTTTCCGGCGTGCAGTCGAAGGGGGAATTCCCCATGTCAAATCCGTCAACTTTGCCACCACCGCGCTCTCCGGCGCGAATCCGCTGGTCTGCGGGCCATTTTTCGCTCTCGGCCATCAGTTGATCTAAGTCGCTGAAAACTTGGACAGCTTCCGCCCCATTGTTGAGAGCAGTTGCCATTGTTGTAGTCGCCCGCAGCACGTCAACCGCGATCGCACAGGCCGGCAATTTGTCCGTTGGGGTCAGTTCGGGAGTATGGTAAATAAAAAGCTTCACTTTTGGGCCACCTGCAATAAATCCTCATAGGTAATAATAATAGAAATTGACACCCCTAAATAACTAAAGCCAACATCCGTTAAATCCGTTACATCCGTTACACAATCCGTTGCCGAACTTCCTTCGCCTATATGTCAAAACAGCTCAATTCAAATCCCGCCCACCCCGCCATCAGCGCACCCATCGGACTTCTCGCAGGCTTCACCTATCCTTTT
Organism: Microcoleaceae cyanobacterium UBA9251; assembly: GCA_003542015.1. Classification (GTDB taxonomy): domain Bacteria; phylum Cyanobacteriota; class Cyanobacteriia; order Cyanobacteriales; family Microcoleaceae; genus Microcoleus. The sequence goes on from DPLL01000254.1 coordinate 14,325, forward strand.
CGAGCTTTCACTCTACTTTGGCAAACTCCCAAGCTCTGGGGTTATGTACTGGTTCCAGTAGTGCTAAATTTGATAATTGGGATCGGTCTTTATTTGGGCTTGCTATTTCCGAGTTTGTCAGGAATAGACATTTTCGTTGCCGATTTATCCCTGCGTTTTAATACTTTAATCGCTAATTTGCCCCACTGGCTGAGTTTTCTCGCCTTGTTAACAGTCGCTTTCGGCTGGCTGCTGCGAATACTGCTAGTAGCGGGACTTTTGCTAATAATTGGATTTTTGTTAGTGCAGTTTGGTGTGATTTTGGGTTCCCCTTGGTACGGCGAATTGTCGCAACAATTGGAACTCCTGCGGAATGGTCAATTACCATCAGAAGCACCGATGAATTTGAGGAGTATTTTTCAGGATATCAAAAGGGCGATCGCCTTTGAATTGAGAAAATTACAAATTTTGTTGAGCTTCGGAATACCGCTGCTACTGCTGAATTTTGTCCCTGGATTCGGCTCTATTTTGGGAAGTTTAGGAGGGGTAGCTTTGGGAGCAACTCTTGTCTGTTTAGACTTTTTAGATGCACCTTTGGAGAGGCGCAGGCTCCCTTTTCAGGAGAAGTTGGAAATAATTCGGGGAAGTTTCCCCGCTAGCGCAAGTTTTGGTTTGGTTTGTTTGGGTTTGGTGAGTATTCCGCTGTTGAATCTGTTGGCTATTCCCCTATGTGTGACGGCGGGGACTTTGTTTTTTTGCGATCGCATTTGGCCCACTCGCTTTGCTTCACAGGAGCAAATTAGCGATCGAGAAACTAACATTCCAACTTAAAAACCATGACAAACAGTGATGAGTTACTGCATCAATCCCAAGTGTACAAACCGAGAAAATTCTGATGGATCTCAAATTTGTCAGAGTTGCAGAACAGCTTTGCTAATTTGCGATCGCTATCGTATAATCAAGCCAGTGCGATCGGCAAATCCCGCACTCCCTACAGAAATTTTTGCAGTCACAGATTGGGGAACCGAGGAAAACCAATGGGGAACTGTCAAAGTTTTAAAAGTCTTGAAATATACTCATAATCCCCACTTATTCCGATTATTTAAACAGGAAGCGCGAGCCTTAATTTGGCTGGCGGGAAGTACCGGAATTCCGCAAGTTGAACCTGACGGATATTTTACTATTCAACTCCCCAATAACTCCCATAAATTGTCCTGTTTAGTGATGGAAAAAATCGAGGGAGAAACTTTAGCAGCATTCTTAAATAAGCACAAGCAGATATCTCCAAAACTAGCGATCGATTGGCTGCAACAACTGACAAATATTTTGGAAAAAATCCACAAATATCATTTAGTGCATCGGGATATTAAGCCCTCTAACTTGATGATTCAACCGAAGGGTAAATTGAGACTAATTGACTTTGGGGCTGTGGGAGAAGCAGAGATAGATACAACGCCCATAGGTTCTGCTGGATACTGCGCCCCGGAACAAATTATCGGTAATGCTGATGTGCGATCGGACTTTTTTGCAATGGGGCGCACTTTTGTACATTTACTAACAGGTATACCACCCCTTGACTTTCCGACAGACGAGACAACTGGTAAAATTAATTGGAGAAATCAGACTGTAGATGTTGACAATTTACTCGCCGATTTTATTGATGAATTGATGGAACCGCTGCCAGAAACAAGACCTGAAAATAGTCAAGTTATTTTAGAAAAACTCAAAACTATAAGCCTTTTGATTACCAGCGCTGAACCGAAGTAATAATGCCCAATGCCCAATGCCCAATGCCCCATTCCCCATTCCCAATTCCCCATTCCCAATTCCCCATTCCCCAATCAATAAATCTTTTCCAACCTGCGAAAATCTCGCTCAACTTCCGCCCACAAAGCCCGATTGTGAGGGTCAGTTTTTACAGCCTTTTTCAAATAAATTCTCGCCTTATCAACCTGTTTTTCCCCAATTAAATGCCGTCCCCAACGCTGATACACGATCGCCTGCCACTGACGCACCTCCGCATCGTCGGGCATCCGCTGTGCCAAACCCTCCACTAGGGCGATCGCCCGTGGGAATCTCTGATACTTCAGCAACTGCTGTAATTGGAAATAACAATCTTGCTTTAACTTTTCTTCCGCCGTCGAAAACTTCTCGCTATCTTGAGTTGGCCACTGTTTCCGAGTCACCTTAACTCCCTGCGGTTGAGTTTTCGCCGCCTCCGATGTCGGTGTCGCCGCCGGCTGCTTGGTATAATTGGGAACTTTCGACTCCTCAACATCGGGCACAGCAACACTCACCAAGAACTTATAAGCCTCAGTAATCGCAATAAACTTATTCTTCGCTGCTTCGTTTCTCGGATTCACATCGGGGTGATACTGTCTGGCTAGCTGCCGATAAGCAGCCTTAACTTGCGACAAACTCGCACCAGACTTGAGTCCTAACTGTCGGTAATAATCTGCGATATCCATTTAGTATAAATCATCGTTCATAATACCATTAAATATGGCAGAATCCTTAAATGTAAAGATTCTGCCAAAATGTACTGCTAACTAGGTTGTAGCGCCAGCATTTACCGCACTACTGAACCGAAAAAATAACTTAAGAACGTTCGTCAATCACGCGATCGATCAAACCGTATTCCTTAGCTTCTTCAGCCGACATAAAATAGTCGCGATCCATGTCTTTTTCGATTTTCTCGATCGGCTTCCCCGTATTTTTCGCATAGATACCATTGAGTTGGTGGCGCAGTCGCAGAATCTCCCTAGCCTCAATCTGAATATCCGTTGCTTGTCCTCGCGCGCCCCCAGAAGGTTGGTGAATCATAATGCGCGAGTGAGGCAAAGCTAACCGTTTTCCCTTGGCACCAGCAGCCAGCAGGAAAGAACCCATCGAAGCAGCCAAGCCCACACAAATCGTCACCACGTCGGATTTAATGTGCTGCATGGTATCAAAAATAGCCATGCCTGCCGACACCGATCCGCCTGGGGAATTGATGTATAAAATAATATCCTTACCCGAATCTTCCGAATCCAGATATAGCATTACAGCGATGATTTGATTGGCAATTTCATCGTCTACGTCTCTGCCCAAGAATATAATCCGTTCCCGGTAGAGGCGATCGTAGATATTAATCCACTGAGTATCGTAACCACCTGGCATTTTGTAGGGAACTTTTGGCACACCTATAGGCATAATTCGGAACTCCGTTTAGTTGGTAATTGGTAATCGGGTATTGGGCATTGGGCATTGGGCATTGGGCATTGGGCATTGGGCATCGGGCATTGGGCATTGGGCATTGGGCATTGGTTACTTGTTACTTGTTACTTGTTATTTCTAGGTTATTAGTTGTTGGCGATCGTAACCAATAACCAATAACCAATAACCAATAACCAATAACTAATAACCAATAACTAATAACTAATAACCAATTCCCGAATTAGATAACTCCCGCAGCAAGGGGTTTTGGCAATTCTTCCGAACTTTCCAGAACGCGATCGATCAAGCCGTATTCTTTAGCTTCATGGGGCGTCAGGTACAGCAACCGATCCATATCTTTGGTAATCTTGGCTAGGGGCTGACCAGTACAACTCGCAAAAATATCAAGCATTGTCGCTTTATTTGCCAGCACTTCCTTCGCCCGAATTTGAATGTCGCTTGCTTGACCCCGCGTGTAAGCCTTGGGTTGGTGCAACACAATGGAAGCATGGGGCAAACTAGCCCGACAGCCCTTTGTGCCGGCCGCTAACAGCATCGCAGCCATGCCCATTGCCGAACCGAGGCAAATAGTGTGCACCGGTGGCTTAATGTACCTGATCGTGTCGCAGATAGCGAAGGCTTCCGTTTCAAAGCCTACAGGTTCCCCGCTGTAACCAGAAGTGCCTGTGGAGTTGATATAGATTTTGATGGGCTTATCTGGGTCTTCGTACTGCAAGAACAGCAGTTCAGCAATAATCAGTTCTGTTACCGCAGGCACCAGAGGCATACCCAGATAAACGATCCGCTCTTTCAGCAACAGAGATGGCAAATCGGGAGGCGGTGTCCGAGAGTTGCCTTCCCCGTAGTATTGCGATTGCATTGCTTTAATGGGTGTGTTCATGTTTTTTTTTGCCTGGGGACGCCCACCATACTTCGGCTACGCTCAGCACAAGTAGCTATACTCAGCTTGAGGGCATCGAAGAAAGGAGGGCAGATAGCGGTCACGCTCGCGAAGTCGAAGTGTCCTCGACTTAATTCGAGTATAAAATGCGGGTTTTTATTTGGAAACCTGCAAAACCAACTCCCATGTATGGGGTAATGTTCCCCTCCCCGCACTGGCCCAAAGGGTTAGCGGTGGGTTGTTGACAAACCGAAATGTTGCCTGAACTCATGGAGTTATTCTTAAAGAAATAGTAACGCAATCTTTAGGTATCCCGCATGAAAGTTAGTTTGCTCCCTGCTTTAAACGACGCTAACCTTGACGCAGCAGCGCCCTCGACGCAGCGCCAGCTAGCGATTTCGGTGTCTGCGACCACCTCGGAACTCGACTCCACCGTACCCTTAAACCTGTGCCTGATTCTCGACCACAGCGGTTCGATGAACGGACGTCCTTTGGAAACCGTCAAACAGGCCGCCGGACGGCTGTTGGACAGGTTGAAGCCTGGGGATCGCTTTTGTGCGGTTGCTTTTGACCACAAAGCCAAAGTCCTTGTCCCCAACCAAATTGTGGAAGACTCCGCTAGTATTAAACGGCAAATTGAGAGATTGCGTCCCGCTGGCGGAACAGCAATTGATGAGGGCATTAAGTTAGGTATTGAAGAGTTGGGCAAAGGCAAAAAAGAAGCTATATCTCAGGCGTTTCTGTTGACAGATGGCGAAAACGAACACGGCGACAACAACCGCTGTTTGAAGTTGGCAAAACTGGCCGCTGAGTATAACATGACTTTGAATTCTCTGGGTTTTGGGGATAACTGGAACCAGGATATTTTGGAAAAGATTGCTGATGCTGGCGGCGGTGCTTTGGCTCATATTCAGCGTCCTGAAGATGCTGTTGAGGAGTTTGGTAAGCTGTTTACCCGTGTACAATCAGTAGGTTTGACTAATGCTTATTTGCTATTTTCGCTGATGCCAAATGTGCGGTTAGCCGAACTTAAACCGATCGCCCAAGTTGCCCCAGATACGATCGAATTACCGGTGCAGCAAGAGGGCGATCGCTTTATGGTACGTTTGGGAGATTTAATGAAGGATGTAGAACGAGTTGTTTTGGCTAATATTTATATTGGACAGTTACCTGAAGGCAGACAGGCGATCGGGCAATTGCAAATTCGCTACGACGATCCGACAGTTGGTGCAGGTTTGCTCTCCGAATCGGTTGCTGTTTCGGCTAATGTCATGAAAGTTTATCAGCCGGCAATTAACCCGATGGTACAGCAACACATTTTAGCTTTGGCTAAATACCGCCAAACTCAACTTGCCGAAACCAGATTGCAGCAGGGCGATCGGGCTGGTGCGGCAACGATGCTACAAACTGCGGCTAAAACTGCTCTGCAAATGGGCGATCAAAGTGCCGCAACTGTGCTACAAACCTCTGCTACTCGTTTGCAGTCTGGTGAGGAATTGAGTGAGGGCGATCGCAAGAAAACTCGGATTGCTTCTAAAACTATATTGAAGTAATCTCATGGTTTGTAGTAAGGACTTTAGTTCTGATTGACTTAAAGATCAAGAGTCCTCACTACAAACCAATAATTGAAACCAGTGGATGCTTTAGATGCTCGATCGTCTATAATTTTTGTATCACCTATAAAGAGTGTTTGTGTCAGTAACTCAGCCCTAAAGGGACTGAGCTTGTAAGAGAAATCTCTCGCGAGCTATACTGACCAGCTATCGTCTTAACTGACTACGTTATTTGAGTCACGACACTCCTTGAATGCGACGCCAGTTTTCCGCTCTGTCGCTAGTGGTTAAACAGTCTTAAAGTCACGCTCGACAGTGCTGCTAGCCTAAAAAGCTTTTATAACATTGGCGAGGCGAACACATTCGACTACGCTCAGTGCAGCGCATTACTCTCGCAAGGGAGATCGAGGCAACCATACCTCACCGGAGGGGCAACCATACCCCTCCAACCCCGCAAGGGGATTCAAGGCGGTTGAAACCGCCGGGTCGTTTCCC
>DPLL01000090.1 GCA_003542015.1 Microcoleaceae cyanobacterium UBA9251
CCTTATTAAGGGGGGTTAGGGGGGATCAAGACTTCGATACAAACAAGACAGACTTAAGGTTTGACGTTAACTTGTCACCAATGGACAGAGCCTGGGAAGGCATATCCAGAGGCTCTGCCTCGCCTTTTTCGCCTTAACTCCCAGCCAATTTCTCAATGCAAGATGTTTCCAAAACCACTAAATTTTTATTCTGAAAAACAGCACAACTTGTCATTGCTTGAGCTAAAACTGGAATTTTCCCTTGCTGGAGAGATGCGATCGCCTCCGGTGTAGAATCAAAGTCATCTATCCAGCCGTAATCCTCTACATACTGAAGAGTCAAAGCATTGCGATCGAGCATCCAAAAATCAACTCCGTAGGTTTTAATGAAGTTTTGCAATACGGCTCGATCGGGAGTATACTGAGCACGAATTAAATCGCTAACTCGTTCTCGAAATCGGCTGTAATAGCCTTTATGATAAGGCACTGCATATTCTCTTCCTACCAAAACAGAGCGCTGACTAAAAGTTGGCAAATTGTCCGCCTCTGGCGCTATCGAAGCGATGAGAATATCTTTAGGTTGCTGCTGAAAAAACTTGTACAATTCGGGCCTTGTACCCTCTACATACCCAACGGTGGGAAATTTTTCAACCAAGCTGGGATAAAGGACAACTACCACAGCAATTATCGCTGTTGTGATTATTGCAAATATACTTTTAAAATCCCAGTTTCTTTGTGCGGTAGATGCCCACAAACAGACTGCATCTATAATTAAAGTTAGGGCGATCGCACTGCAAAAAACCACAATAAATCGCAAACTGTAAGCCGTATAACGCCCTGGTTGATATAATTTAAAAATGGTAGCATGAGCTGCAATAAACATTGCTAAAGATGCTAAAAATAGCTGAAGTAAAAGCCAGATGCTGCTTTGAATCTGTTTGGCTAAAGGAAATGTCGATCGCCATACCAATAGCAGCGGAAATAACAATGCAGCACAGTGAGTAACGGGCGTAAACAGCGACTTGGGAAACATCCCGCTACCCCGGCCAGTCAGCCAATAATCTATGGGATTTGGACGAAAAAAAGCATTTCTTCTGCCTGCCGCAAATTCTCCCATTTTTTTAGCTTCTGCTGCTGTATAAGTTGGGCCAAATTCTGATTTATCTAAGGCGTAGGGGAGCATTACTAAAAAAACAACTCCTAAACCTGCACTGCAAAATAGGTAATTTGTGCGATCGCGCGACAAGCACAAACGGCCATTTTCCCAATCCAGCAGCCGCAAAATCAATACTCCGGCCGCCACCAATGCATAAGGAGGATAAAATAGTCCAATTAGGGCGATCGCGCTCAAACAAGGCAGCAGGGAACGTCGCAATAAATAATATAAAAAAGCTAGAAATATCGGATAGATAAAGGCTCTTGCCGTTGCGGAAGCCAAATCGTCTGTCATCCACATATGTTGATTTAACAACAAGGATGCAATAAATCCAGTCATGGGTACTGGGAATATTTCCAGGCAAATGCCAAAACAGTAATAAGTGGAGATTAACCCTAGAAATAGCGGCAATATTTTGTGAAATAATAGCGGGTGAATGCCAATTGTTGCTGCTATTTTGTAGAGTGTGCTGTAGCCTGCGGGGGCGATAGATTGATAATAATTAGCAATGAAATCCTTGGGAAACAATTCGCGATCGACAAATCGCATCATCCAGAAAACGTGCTGTCTGGCATCGTCTTGCACGATATACTGGCCACTAAAGGCTTGCTTCATCCCTAAAATAGCATATATGGCGGCAAATGTCAAGCTTAAGGTCAACCAAAATATTGTGTGCGATCGGGATTTTCGATCGACAGTCGTAGTCAGGAATTTGTGCAACTTTGCTATCAGCATGGCGAACAAAAATGATTTTTATTAAATTGGGATTTGAGAGCAAATACATTCTACCATCCCTTGCGATCGCTCCTTCATGCCCAGGCAAGAATGAACCCTCAACTCATCTCATCACAATTTACTAAACGCTTGACACTCATTGTACGATCATTCTCTGATTATTCCTCATTTGAGAGGAATAAAGTCCTGACTACGAACTGGCTGCGAATTAGCCAGACTTCACAAAATAGCTAATTTCAGTTCAATTTAATTCTCTGCGGCGCGTGCTATTATGAGTGCAAAGCCTGCGAAGTCAACCCCGAATTTATCGGTTTATACGCCCTCGCCAAAGCTGATCGCTATTGCGGAATCCCGCGATAGCGGTACAGAAAATAGGCTCGAAAAATACAACCAAGGCACAGAATGCTTTTGGGGATTTACCAGTCGTTACTACTGCAACTCGGTTTGTCCGATGGAAGTTGCGCTGATGGATAAAATTGGTAAGATTAAACAAGAGATTCTCGATCGCAAAGATGACCAAGCGAGTCGATACATCCAAAATCTCAAATCCACGCATCGTCTCGGTCAAATACCATCTGTGTCTAATCAACATAAGATTGGCAATTGTGGAAAATGCTCAACCTTATTTAATAGCAAAAAAGGAGTTGCGAGAATGTTCAAAAAAAGAATTAAACTTGTTGTCACTAAAATTTACGATATCTTCTTTTCTCAAATAGGAAATTTTGCGATCGACAGATATATGGAAACCCGCTTTCTATTCAAATACTTGCTTTACGGGAATGAAGACCGTTTGCAAATAGCAGAAACTGCGGTGATTAACAATGCTACTTTTAATACAATCTCCGGTGACATCAAAATAGGAGAATATGTATTTTTTGGACTGAATGTTTCAGTTTTAACAGGAACCCATGATTATAACAAGTTTGGTCGTGAAAGACAAATCACGGTTCCAGGCGTTGGTAGAGACGTCATCATCAAAGAAGGAGCTTGGCTGGCTAGTAATGTGACGGTGATTGGTCCTTGCATCATAGGAGAGCATTCAGTAGTAGCTGCTGGTTCCCTAGTGAATAAAGACGTACAGCCTTATACTATTGTGGCGGGAATACCTGCGAGAGTTGTCAAAAAAATCGACCCCCCTTCCCATAGCGATCGCACTTTCTCTGAATAATATTACGGAGTTTCATGTCTAGCATTGAATTATCTCAATCCTCAGCAGAACAATTAAATCCCGCCAAATCTACAATAATTCGGCTTGAATATTTAGATGGAATGCGGGGGATTGCAGCTCTCTACGTGGTCTTGTTTCACATTTATCTTGATGTCATTAACACCCAATCAGGAATAATACAATTCCCTTACTTGTTGAACTCAATAATAGAAGTCTTCATGTCTCATGGAGCATCTAGTGTTGCCATCTTCATTGTGCTTTCTGGCTATTGTTTAATGTTACCTGTTGCTAAATCTAGCGATGGTAAACTGCGAGGTGGAGTTGTTAATTATATCCAGCGACGAGCCCGAAGAATTTTACCTCCTTATTACGCAGCCCTTTTCTTTTCCTTGCTGTTGTCGGCTTTAGTACCAGCAACTTTAATGTCTGCTACAGGATGGCATTGGAATTCTGGACAACCTGCTTTCACTCTAGATGGCATTTTATCACACTTATTGCTGGTTCATAACCTCAAAGGTCAATGGTTATTCCTGATCAATCCCCCCATGTGGAGTGTAGCACTAGAATGGCAAATCTATTTCGTTTTTGCATTTTTACTACTACCTGTATGGCGACGCTTTGGCATCATACCTGTCTTAATTGTGGCGAGTATATTTGGTGCAGCAATTGGTTTTCGCATAGCCCATTGGTGGTACATAATCCTATTTACACTAGGAATGATTGGTGCCACGATCGGATTTTCTAAAAAGCCATCATTAGTAAATTTGAAAGAAAGATTTCCTTGGGATTTAGTGACGATCCTACTAGGTGGAATCTGGATTAGTTTAGTCATTGCCAATGCTTTTGATCTGGTTCAAGTTAATATCATTTTTGACGATATTTTATTGGGTATAGTAGCTACGGGGTTAATTATTGCCTGCACGCGGTTTCTATCAGAAGGAATAAAAACTAATTTCCAAGGTGTTTTGCAGATATTAGAAGGGCGATGGCTAGTTAAATTAGGGTCTTTTTCTTATAGCCTGTACTTAGTACACACCATAGCGATAGCACTGCTTCAATTCACTCTAAAAGACGCGATCCGAACACCTTTATTCAATTTTATCCTACTTTCAGTATTAGGATTGCCATTATGCCTCTTGAGTGCTTATATTTTTCATATAATCTTTGAGAAACCATTTATGAGTAACTAAACTAAAAAAGCCAAATACCAGCACCCCGACTTATGAAAAAAGTCGGAGTGCTAACAGAAGAGAAATTACAGAAATAGCGATGCAATACCGATCGCGATCGCCCCAATAGCCAATAGCAAAGACCAGAAGCGGTGATAACTATTAACCGTCGTACCGCTATCGCTTTCAAGCTGAATTAAATCCATCCAAGGTGCGACACCACGGCGGAACCAACCCAAAGCCTGAACCTCCATCCCAATCAAACTTTTCACCCGTTTCATCCCAAACAGAAAATTACCAATCGGGCCAAAACGAGAAGCATAACGCAGATAAATCATCCCGGTTCTATCTTGCAATTTCAAATCAGAACCGAAAGCATAACCAGCATCACCACGACCAATTAATTCGCCCTGAAGTTTCGCAGGTTGACCCCGCAAAGGACTAGCATAGGGGTCAGACATTAAGGTTAAAACATCAAGCTTTTCTGCTTGGTCGTATTTCGGGAACATTACCAAAGTCTTGACCAAAATTCCCGTACCCAAACCAATCAAAGCACAGGAAATCATCATCATCGGATTGGCTGCAAACAGGGAAATTCCGATCGCAAAACCCACCGAAAAACCGAGAATTTCAGCACAGTAAAGCAACAAATCGAACACAAAATTGCCGTACAATTTCCCCTTGCTCAAATGGTTGCCTTCCCCGACAATCCTGCCCAGATCAAACTCAATATCTAAGCCTAATTGTTCGGCGTAAGTGCTCAAAGCGCGAACTCGTTTACCAGTCAGCGGGTGAGTCGAATTTAATTCCATCCACCAAGCCCAAGGATTAAATATATCCCACAAAAACACTCGCCCAATCTTTTCTGGTTCCGAAGAAATCCGGTAAGCAGTGCCGGTAGATATGGCAGCTTTGGCATCGTAAATGCCTAAAGCACGAGTTCCTTCTAATAAGCGACTGGGTTCTGTTGCTCTTTGTCCTTCTTCCAAAATACCGTAAGCAATTTTTACTAAAGCGCGAGACAAAGCATTGGGGTTGCCGGTAGTTTCGGCAGCAAAATGGTCGGCAAAATATTCCCTGGTGCGGGACAAGTAGAGTAACAAATAAGTGCCGACAATGTAAAACAAATAAGCGACAGCAGCTACTGAACCGGCAGCATCTTTCGCTTTTTCGCCGCCTTTGTGGCCGAGTCTTTGAGCAGTAGTGTAAATCAAATAAGTAATCTGCACTAAAGTCGAAGCTAAAGTCATTACTGCAAAATCCCAGTGGACGATGTGACCGAGTTCGTGGGCGTAAACAGTGGCAACTTCATCGTCATCTAAATAGGTAAAAAGACCTTCACTGACGACTACGCGAGCGCTGTTTGGAAAGGAACCGTAGGTAAAAGCAGTGGGGTTTTGGTCGTCGATAATTCCTAACCGTGGTTGCTTCAGTTTTTGCTGCTGACAAACCTTCTGAATAACTTTCGCAGCTTCGGGACTTTTGCTCTCAATTTCTGCTAGGGAAACCCAGCGAGTATTGTATAGCCAATTTTGGGTTAAGTCCATTAACAAAGGTGAGAAGAAAAAAGCGGCGATGTTGAAAATTAGGGTAATCGGAAGTGCGATAAAAAATCCGGTTACTGGCTCTGGACTATTGATAATGAAAACCGCCGCTAAGGATAAGGCTAACACCATACCTAATAGCAAGGTGATGGTGACACCGGAAGCTAAAACGAGATTTCCTCCCGTTTTTTGTACCAGCTTAACGCCAGCTTGGGCAGCTCTTCCTGTCTTGTGTACACGGGATTGAGAAGACATAATAATCTCCAAAGGTTATTTTAAAAGAGGAATGTCAGTCAGGCTTTGTATGTACTTCACTGTTTTAGCCTGTAACTTGGGAATGTGGTACAGATTCTCAACAAAAGTATAGAATTTGTTCTAGTTTGGTTAAAATAGAAACTGAGTATAATAATTTTTTGACAAGTTACTGTTATGTCGATCGCCCAAATTGCCCAAACCACCCGCCAAGCTGCTAGAAAATTGGCAGTTTTGTCTGCTGATGCCAAAAATCAAGCTATTGAAGCTATTGCTAAAGCTTTAGAAGTTGCTGCGCCGGAAATTGTGGCGGCGAATGTGGCCGATCGCCAAGCGGCTGAGGCCGATGGAATTGCCAAACCGCTGTACGATCGCCTGAAGTTGGATGAAGTCAAGTTGAAAAGTGCGATCGCCGGTGTGCGCGACGTTGCCAAACTCCCAGACCCGATCGGTGTCGTGCAAATTCACCGTGAATTGGATACAGGATTGATTCTGAAGCGCGTTACCTGTCCTTTGGGGGTTTTAGGGATTATTTTTGAAGCGCGTCCAGAAGCTTTAATTCAGATAGTATCCTTGGCAATTAAATCGGGAAATGGTGTCATTCTCAAAGGAGGCAAAGAGGCCGTCCGTTCCTGCGAAATCTTGACAAAAGTCATTCAACAAGCATTAGCAGAAACCGCAGTCAATCCAGAATGCGTGCAGTTACTAACCACGCGGGAAGAAACAATCGAACTGCTAAAAATGGATGAATATATAGATTTGATTATTCCCAGAGGTTCCAACTCTTTTGTACAGTTTGTGCAGGAAAATACACGAATTCCAGTCTTGGGACACGCCGACGGAATTTGTCATTTGTATGCAGACCAAGCCGCTGATATTCACAAAGCAGTAGAGATTACCGTCGATGCCAAAACTCAGTATCCAGCCGCCTGCAATGCCATTGAAACTTTGTTAGTTCACAGTGCGATCGCCCCCAAATTCCTGCCCATAGTTGCCCAAGCTTTGCAAAATAAAAAAGTCGAACTTCGGGGAGACGAAAAAACTTGTGAAATCTTGGATATTGCCGCAGCAACAGAAACAGATTGGTCTACAGAATACAGTGATTTAATCTTATCAATCAAAATAGTAGATTCTGTGGAAGAGGCAATTAACCACATTAATACCTACGGTTCAAGACATACAGATGTAATTGTCACCGAAGATAGCGCAGCCGCTGAAACCTTTTTAGATGGAGTAGATGCAGCCGGAGTTTATCACAATTGTTCGACTCGATTTGCTGATGGTTTCCGCTACGGTTTTGGTGCAGAAGTTGGGATTAGCACGCAGCAAATGCCGCCTCGCGGGCCTGTTGGTTTAGAAGGGTTGGTGACGTACAAGTATCGAGTGGTTGGAGATGGTCATATTGCCGCGAGTTATGTGGGAAATGAGGCTAAGGAGTTTACTCATCGGGATTTGTAAATACTCAATCATCCCACAGAGTTATCATTAATAATAGCCCAGGATGTGAGGCACAATTTAGATTCTGAAATCGTGGCTATATGGTAAAATCACCTGTGCTGTGCTAGGAGTGAAAGTCTAATTTCATTATGTCGAATTTACCAGATGAAACCTTAACCACAATTGCTAACTTGCTGCCTCGCTTGTTTCAAGTGATTAATCTAGCTACGGAAACCGAGTTTAGCTTGTTTGAACAGTATGGCGAGACAGATGAGACGATTGGTGAGCTAGAGCAAGTCAGAAATGCAGAGGAAAGGTTAAGAACCTTGTACAATCGGATTTACGGGTTAGTGTTGCAGGTAGCTGAGTCTCAACCAGCAGCTAATTCTGCTACACTAAATTTATTGTATCAGTCCATCGAACAGGCAGTCGCTACAGCCTATGCTGTAGAGGCAACGGCCCAAGAAACCAAAAGAAATTGGAATTTATTATGAATACTGAAAAAAGAATTCCTGATGCGGAGACGAGAGCGAAATCAATAGCTCGCTGGCGCGAAGTGAATTTAATGTTGGAAGATTTGAATATGAAATTGGCGCAGGCTCAGGCGATCGCAGAAGTCGATTTACAAAATAGCCCGCTTTACGTCCGCCGCCGGGAAAGAGTCAGAAAGCAGTTAGAAGCTTTCAAAGAACATAAGTTAGCAGAAAAAGCAGGTGAATAACCACGATCGCAGTTGGGATGATTTTAAGAATGCGCTGTTATATTATTGTTTGTTTCTCACATAGATAGCCGCTAAAATTACCCTACAATAGCCCTCTGGGGCTGGTTTTACAAACAATATTTGATGCTCACGAACAATTTATATAAACCCGCCCCTACACAGCCGATAATCTAGATTAACCTGATGTTCGATCGAATGCCAAAAATGTAGATTTCGATTTGTCCTTGGGTAAGGCGGGTTTATTATATTGTTGGTTTCTAACATAGATGGTTGGTGAAACCCGCCCCTACAATAGCTGGTAGATATGAATCTTAAACAAAGTGTCCCTTCTTCTTCATCCCTCCCCAAAAAAGCGATCGCCCTTCCTTCCCTCCGTTACAAACAAATTTAGCTACAATTAACCTATACTGATCTCCCCAACTCGAACAATATTCAGTTGTCTATGTCTAACTCCTCCCTCGTCACCCCAGGTTCAATTCTCGAAAAACGCTACCGCATCCTCCGGGAATTGGGCCGCGGCGGTTTCGGCCGCACTTATCTCGCCGAAGATATCAATCGCTACGGCGAACATTGCGTGCTCAAAGAGTTTTCTCCGGTGGTTCACAGCCCGAAAGCGGTCGAATTGTTCGATCGCGAATCGAAGATCCTTTACAATCTCCAACACCCGCAAATACCCCGGTTTCGAGAGCTCCTGCGAACCGATATCGGTGGGAATCAATGTTTATTTTTAGTCCAAGATTATATCCCTGGCCAAACCTACGAAGGAATACTGATATCGCGTCAGCAACAAGGTAACAATTTTAACGAAGCTGAAGTTACTCAACTACTATTTCAGCTTTTACCAGTTTTAGAATACATCCACTCGAAAAATTTAATTCATCGCGATATTTCCCCGGACAATATTATTCAGCATGATGTTGACAAACTACCATTTTTAATTGATTTCGGTTCTGTCAAACAAATCGCAGCGACTGCTCTATTTCAGTTTAAGGGACAATCGGATACTGCGATCGGCAAACACGGTTATTCGCCCACGGAACAAATGCGACAGGGTAAAGTGTCTCCGGCTAGCGATTTGTATGCTTTGGCTGTCACCGCTTTAGTCTTGCTGACAGGGAAAAAGCCTCAGAAATTGTACGATGTTAATCAGAAAACTTGGGATTGGCGATCGCACGTCACAGTCAGTCAAAATCTCGGTACTGTATTGGATCGGATGTTAGCAGACAATGCGGGCGATCGCTACCAATCTGCAAAACAAGTCCGCGAAGCACTCAAAGATCCAAAATTATCTCAAATTAGTAGTATGCTCTCCCAAATGGTGACAATGAACTTTGTCGGCCGCCCTTTTAAACACAGCACTCAAACTTCTAGCATTAATCATCATACTACTCCTGTTAACCAAAACCCTCAAATTGTTAATATCAACAACCCTTTCAAGTTAATTCCTTGGAAAACCCTAGCGAGATTAAGTGTGGTTTTGGTGCCGGGAATGTTAGCTTTTAGTGTGGTCAAATCTGGTTTCACGTTGCCAAAGTTGCCAGTACCTAAAATTTCCTCGCGCCCGCAACCTCCCGATACATCCTTAGATCAAGCAGAAATAATTCGTCAAGAAAAGATTGGTAAACGACGCAAAAATCTCAACATTGATCAATATATATTCTATCAAAAAGTTGATGAATTATTTTACAATAAATATCCAGAATTAAAAGGGCGTACCTTGACGGAAAAGCCAGAAGATGCTGAAATTAGGAAGAAATGGTGTGAAGTTGCTGAGGATTTTCTGGATAAGTTGGAGAAGGGAGGACAGTTGTGAAATTTCAGATAGATTAAGATTTATTTAACCACAGAGGGCGCAGAGGGCGCAGAGGGAACAGCCACAGGGTAAGGAAAGATAGGGAGAAAGATCGCTTTTTTGCAATTTCAGATAGGATAAGATTTATTTAACCGCAGAGGGCGCAGAGGGCGCAGAGGGAAGAGGCACAGGGCTAAGAAAGAGAGGGAGAAAGATCGCTTTTTTGCAATTTCAGATAGGATAAGATTTATTTAACCACAGAGGGCGCAGAGGGCGCAGAGGGAACAGCCACAGGGCTAAGAAAGAGAGGGAAGAGAAAGATCACTTTATCTGGTTTAATACAAATTTGTATAGGCAACGCACTTTTAGTTTATTGCACAATGGATTCTATTCAACTTACAGGCATTCGCTGTTACGGATACACTGGCTATCTGCCCGAAGAGCAGGTTTTGGGCCAGTGGTTTGAAGTGGATGTTACTCTCTGGCTGGATTTATCGCAAGCTGGAAAAAGTGATGATATTGAACATACTCTTGATTATCGTAGCGCTATTAGTATGATTCAACAGCTAGTCAAAGAGTCGAAGTTTTTATTGATCGAACGTCTAGCAGATACCATCGCCCAAGCGCTTTTACAACTACCTTTAGTCGATAAAGTCAAATTACAACTCTCAAAACCTGCTGCCCCTATCCCTGATTTTGGTGGTAAAATTACTCTAGAAATTACTCGAAGTCATTAGTCATTCGTCATTAGTCATTAGTCATTAGTCATTAGTCATTAGTCATTAGTCATTAGTATTTAGTCAGTGGTCATTCGTCTTTGGTCATTAGTATTTAGTCAGTGGTCATTCGTCATTAGTCATTAGTCATTAGTCATTAGTCATTAGTCATTAGTCATTAGTATTTAGTCAGTGGTCATTCGTCATTAGTGATTAGTCATTAGTATTTAGTCAGTGGTCTTTCGTCATTAGTGATTAGTCATTAGTATTTAGTCAGTGGTCTTTCGTCTTTCGTCTTTCGTCTTTCGTCTTTCGTCTTTAGTCTTTGGTTATTAGTCATTGGTCAGTTGGCTTTTGGCTTTTGGCTTTTGGCTTTTGGCTTTTGGCAGTTATCATTCAACCAATAACTAATGACTAATGACTGCTGACTAATGACTAATGACTGCTGACTAATGACTAATGACTGCTGACTGATGACTACTGACTAATTACCACTTCAGCAAATTAAATGCTTCCATGTCTACTGTATTACGGTTGCGATAAATCGCTAACACAATTGCTAAACCTACCGCAGCCTCAGCCGCCGCTACCGTCACTACAAATACGGTAAATACTTGACCTTTAATGTGCACTGGGTCGAGATAATTGGAGAAACCCATCAAATTCAGATTGACGGCATTCAGCATTAGCTCGATCGACATCAACACCCTCACTGCATTTCTGCTCGTAATCAAACCGTAAATACCAATACTGAACAGTGCGGCGGCTAATAACAGGAAATACTGGAGTTGCAGTTGCATAAATTTTGCGATTTTGTCTCAATCTAAAGTTACTACAAAACAAACAGATAGGTGCGCTGGGCGCACCCTACTATTACTTAGTTTCTGGCGAAGCAACATCTCCGGCAGAAACTAATTCGCGTGGTCTTTCTGGTAAACTAAAAGCAGGTGTTTCAGATAGTTTATTGGAGAGCAATTCATCGGCGAAGAAATCGCGACGGGCTAACACAATTGCTCCTACCATTGCCATTAACAAAAACACTGATGCTAACTCGAACGGTAGCAAATAGTCTGTAAAGAAGTGTTTGGCGATCGTCACAATAGAACTTTCGGCTGGTGCTCCCGTCGTGGCGACAATCGCCCAAGGAGTAGACAACACCATTGTGCTCAACAGTGCAAACAAACCTACACAAACTACTGCTGTTGCTACTTGACGCACCCAAGCATTGGGAATAGTGCGGAACTCTTCTCGCTTGTTCACCAACATAATGGCAAACAAAATCAAGACGTTAACAGCGCCAACATAAATCAATACCTGGGCTGCTGCTACAAAGTCGGCATTTAGCAACAGGTACAAACCAGCAATACTGGTAAATACGCCACACAGCAAAAAAGCTGAGTAAACGATGTTGGAGAACAGCACTACTCCTAATGCTCCTCCAATCATCATTACGGACAGTATGCCAAATGAAACAATTTGAACCCCTTCGGCTAAATTCACAATCTTTAATCCTCTGTTAATTGGGCATTGGGCATTGGGCATTGGGCATTGGGCATTGGTAATTGGTAATTGGTAATTGGTAATTGGTAATTTTTGGTTCCCCGCGAGTCATTAATTGTCAGCGATTCGCCATTCCCCATTCGCCATTCCCCATTCCCCATTCGCCATTCCCCATTCCCTATGCCCCATTCCCATTACTTATTTTTCGATAATTTCCTCTGGGCGAAGACCTGCACGCCGATCGCTACTAGAGACGTCATGGGGGTCCATCGCACCTTTCGGCAAATAAGCGAATTCCCGCAACGGTGTCACCATCGGGTCATCTGTAACCTTGTAGGGTAGACGTCCCAAGGCCACGTTGTCATAATTCAATTCATGACGTTCGTAGGCTGCTAACTCGTACTCTTCTGTCATTGACAAACAATTAGTCGGACAATATTCCACACAATTGCCGCAGAAGATACACACCCCAAAATCGATACTGTAGTGCTTGAGTTGTTTCTTCTTAGTTTCTTTGTTAAATTCCCAATCCACTACAGGTAAGTTGATCGGACATACCCGAACGCAGACTTCGCAGGAAATGCACTTGTCAAATTCAAAGTGGATTCTGCCCCGAAAACGTTCGGAAGGAATTAGTTTTTCGTAAGGATACTGCACCGTAACCGGCCGGCGTCTCATGTGATCGAAGGTCACAGCTAGCCCTTGACCGATATACTTAGCAGCTTGAACAGTCTCTTTGGCGTAGGCGCCTACTTGATTGAGGAATTTTAGCATCGTGTTCTCTCTCTGTACTTGAGTTTTTGGTAATTGCTAATTTATAATAGGTAATGATAGTTAACAGCTAATTTACCTTAGCTATTAGCTCTTTACCTATTAGGAATTAACCGCCAAAAGCAAAGGGAAAGGCAAGCTTCAAAGCTGCGGTCAATAGCAAATTAACTAGAGCAACGGGAAGCAAAAACTTCCATCCCAAATTGAGCAATTGGTCGATCCGAACTCGCGGCAGAGTCCAGCGGAGCAGAACTGCCAAAAACAGGAAAAAGTAGGCTTTCAGCAAGGTCATTGTAATGCCCAGCGTGCCGGTAATTACCTGTAACCAAGGAGTTGTTTCGCTCAATCCCAGGGCATTTGTCAGCACTCCGACTGGAATCGGGCACTCCCAGCCACCGAGGTACAAAACGGCTACTAGCAGGCAAGAAAGGACGAGGTTAACGTAGGAAGCGATGTAGTATAAAGCAAATTTCATGCCTGTATACTC
>DPLL01000135.1 GCA_003542015.1 Microcoleaceae cyanobacterium UBA9251
ATCAACCGAAAAAACCCGGTTTCAACCGCCAATTCCCTTAACTTAGCGGCAGGGCGATCGTAAATTCCGTCCCTTCTCCCACCACTGAGTCACAACTCAAACTGCCGCCGTGGGTTTCTGCCACTATTTGCCGACTGATAGACAATCCCAACCCGGTACCTTTTCCAACTCCTTTTGTAGTGAATAAATGGTCAAAAATCCGCGATATAACTTCCTCAGAAATTCCCTTGCCATTATCTCTAATCTTAATTACAACTATTTGATTTTCATCGTCCATCTCTGTTTTGATATTAATGATATTAGGAGCGAGTTCAATCTCTGCAAAACTCCGGCCTTTATTGGATTCCTCAAAACAGTCGATCGCATTGGCAACAATATTCATAAACACCTGATTTAACTGTCCCAAATAACACTTAATTTTCGGGATATTTCCATAATCCTTAACTACTTGAATTGCCGGACTTCCTGGATTTGCTTTCAAGCGATGCTGTAAAATCATTAAAGTGCTGTCAAGCCCTTCATGGATATTTGCCGACACTTTATGGCTGGTATCGGCACGGGAGAAAGTGCGGAGAGATGTGCTAATATTGCGAATGCGATCGCACCCAACTTTCATCGATGCCAGCATTTTTGGTAAATCTTGTATAAGATACTCTAAATCGATATCCTCAGCATCCTCTGCGATTTTTGAGCTAGGCTCAATCACTTCTTCCTGATATAACTTCAAGTGGTTAATTAAATCAGCAACCGCCGCAGTAGCTTCGTTAATATTCCCCGCAATAAAGCCAACCGGATTGTTAATTTCGTGAGCGACACCGGCAACTAAATTGCCCAGAGAAGACATTTTTTCACCTTGAATTAGTTGCATTTGTGCTTGTTGCACTTCGGAAAAAGATTTTTCTAACTGTTGAGATTTTTCTTGCTCTCGCGCATACAAACGAGCATTCTCGATCGCAATAGCGACTTGGGAAACTAAAACTTTTAAAACTTCTACTCTGTCTGTAGTAAAAGCTCCTGCTGCTAACTTATTTTCCAGATAAATAATCCCTTGCAGATTGGATTGATAAATAATTGGTAAACAGAGGATTGATTTAATTTGAAATTCTCTAATGTACTCATCCGCATTAAAAAGTTCGGCAACATTCGCATCCTGCAATACCAGAGGCTTTTGACTGCGAAAAACATAATTAATTACAGAAACAGGCAAATCTTGACTGTTTTCAAATGGCATAGATTGTAAAACAGTCGCCTGGGTATCTGTAGAATTTCCTACGGCTTCGATGCAGAGTCGATCGTCTTCGATCAGCAGCAGCACGACTTTTTGAGCCGCCGCATTTTCTAAAATGATTTTGATTAACTTGCTCAACAATTTTTCGAGAACAATTTCACTGTTAATGGCTTGCGAAGACTTAATAAAAGTAGCCACGTCTAAGAAATCGCCTAAACTATTACTGGTAGTATTTTCAGTGGTAGTGCGAGTGACATCGAGGGTTGGGGTTTGGGTTGTGCGCGTTTGTGCTACTAAAAAAGGATGTGTTGATTCCAAGTGTTTAACTTTCGCTAGAGCTCCCCAATGGATGTAGCCGTAATAAGCTTTAGTCAGATATGCTTGAGAAATTATCTGTTTTCCCAGAGATTGATAGAATTCTCCGGCTAATTCATAAGCTAATGCTTCCTCTTGGATGTAACCATTTTTGGCGGCTCCATCAATTGCGCGATCGTACAATTCC
The DNA here is from genome assembly GCA_003542015.1 of Microcoleaceae cyanobacterium UBA9251. Classification (GTDB taxonomy): domain Bacteria; phylum Cyanobacteriota; class Cyanobacteriia; order Cyanobacteriales; family Microcoleaceae; genus Microcoleus. Next base: position 1,731 of record DPLL01000135.1, read on the forward strand.
ATTGCTTCGGTATTCTGCCCCAAAACTCGCGCTTTCTCTGCTGCTACCAAGTCGTATTTGTGTTGATAATTCATCGGAGCATCAACGGCAAATTTTTTCATCTTGTTTTGGAGATATACCACTTTTTTCAGATATTGCTTTTGCTCCTCTTTGTCAGCTTGGGGATACAAAGCGAGGAGACTGAGAGAGTAGTATAATTTACTGACAGAAACTATATAAAGTCCGGCTACGGCTTCTTCATATTGCTCAAACAACCTTGAATTTTCCAAGGCTTGCGCGTAGTTTCGGAACAGAAAATTCAGCATAGCTTTGGCATTATAAACCAAACAAACTAAAACAAAGCTTTTAGCTTCTATTAAAGCGGGGAGCGTTTTTAATTCATTAAAGTTATCGCCGACTAAATGGCAGGGTTCGACAGTTGTGCCAGACAAATTGAGGGCTGTCTGTCTCTCTATACTTATATACTGTACAGCCATTTCTAGTTGAGATTGCTGCATTAGTTTCAGATACTTACCTGTCTCCTCTTCAACCAGAGCAAGAGGCTCTCCCATCCACAGTTTTTTGGCGCAATATTCACCTATACAATAACCCGCATATTCTAAATCTCCAGTTTCCATCCCGGTTTTAAAAGCTTCCATGAGATAGCCTAATCCTGACTTGAGATCGGTTTTCCAGTGTTCAATCCAACCACCAAAGATTGCATAAACTCTACTTTTGATTGAACGGGATGGAAATTTGTCTAACAGCCTAATTGCAAGTTCGCCGAATTCGTATCCCAAACTAATATCCCCTAGCTTGTACATAACTACGCCATAATAAACGTAGGCAATACTTGCATAAGGTGAATTGCCATATTTAATGCACAGCTTGACCATCATAAATGCCAGCAGTGGTAACAGTCGGGGCTTGGCCTGAATAGCAGTGCTGAGAATCCCTGATAAAATCCGCATGGCTGCTTGTTGATTGGGATCTGTCATTTCTGGCAAGTTAGCTAGATCGTCAATTCGTTTAATTCCCAAGCTCAGTTTTGTATTAATCAGTCCCGCCAAAATATTTAGCGAGTTGGGGTTTTGAGGTAAAGAAATGCCTAACAATTTCAGCACTTCCAGTCCTGTATTTAGTGATTCTATAAGTCTATTCTGACCATTGTAAGAATGGATTTGAAGTTCATAAGCATTCACTTTTTCCAGTAGAGTTTGAGCTTTTTGCAGTACGATATCAACCAGTTTTTTTGAATCTTCATAGTTAATATTTAAATATTCAGATTCTGCTGTTGACTCGTAAATTGCTAAGGTTAAGTCATACTGACTTTGCCAACAATCCGCTGGCAATAATTCCATAGCAACCCGCAAATACCTAACAGCAGCTTCATAAGCAGCCGCCGCTTTTGCCTTGCGTCCAGCAGTTAAATTTAATTTTGCTAACTGCGTCTTTTCTGCGGGCTGGTTAATCGTGTCTATTCCGATGTTCAACTGATTGACAATATCAAATATGTTCTCTTCTAGTTTTTCGATGGGAGTGTTTTGAAGAAGTAATTGACCGATGTTAAAGTGAGTTGATTTTTTCCGGTTTTCTGGAATTAGCGAATACGCGGCTTGCTGGACACGATCGTGCAAAAATTTGTAACTAACCCGCGAAGTATCTAATTTGAGATTGATTGATTCGGCTCGATCGAAAACTAAAGGAATGCGATAAGCATCGCTCAAGGGCAGAATTAACCCTGCTTGCAAAGCTGAATAAAGTTGAGTGGCTGTAGCATTCGCTGACTCTTCGCTGACAAGTGACAGCACATCTAGAGTAAATTTATCCCCCACACAAGCTGCTAATTTCAACACTTCTTGCGTGGCTGCGGGGAGCTTTTTAATGCGACTGGCTACCAGTTGTACTACACTTTTATCGGTAATTCCAATGGCTTGAATTTCATCTATACTCCAAGTCCATCCCCCTTTACCTCCCTCATTGGTAACGGGAGAGATCAGACAATTAAAGTCGAATTTTAAAAGATTTTCTTGATAAAGTGCTTGGAGTAGTTGCGTCAAGAAAAAAGGATTACCGCCTGTTTTATTGCAGATTAACTCTGCTAGATTGTTTACCTTTTCCGTGGGGTTGTTAAGTGTTTCAGCGACTAATTCAGTGACATTTTCTAAATCCAGCGGTTCCAGCACGATATTATTGACAACAGTACCAGTCTTTTCAATCTCTTCTACTGTCTGAATTAACGGGTGAGTGGGACTAACTTCGTTATCTCGATAAGCACCGATTAGCAACAGATATTGCTGGTATGGGTCAGTTATCAGTGTTTGCATTAACTTTAATGTTGCTGAATCTGCCCACTGCAAATCGTCTAAAAAGATCGCTAGCGGGTGATCTTTTTGGGCGAAAACGCGAAGAAATTCTTTGAATACCCGATTGAAGCGATTTTGCGATTCTATTGGGCCGAGTTTAGGCACTTCTGGCTGTTTCCCAATGATTAATTCAAGTTCGGGAATTACATCGGCAATTACTTGACCGTCTGTTCCTAAAGCTGTTAAAATTTTAGTGCGCCATGTTTCTATAGAAGCAGCACTTTCTGTTAGCAACTGGCCCAGCAGCGAGTTAAATGCTTGAATTAATGATGCGTAGGGAATGTTGCGTTTTAATTGGTCAAATTTGCCGCTGATGAAGTAACCTTTTGAGCGAGTAATTGGTTTGCTAACTTCATTGACAACGGCGGATTTGCCGATGCCAGAATAACCAGAAACTAGCATTAATTCGCTTTGGCGGGCGACTTTTTCTGTATTTTGGTTGGGTGGGAAAGATGCGGGTGAAAGGGTTTCTGCATTGGGGCGGGCGGGTTTTTCTGTATTTCGGTTGGGTGAGAAAGATTCGGGTGAACCCGCCCCTACCCGTTCAAAGGCTGCTAATAGTTGGTTGACTTGGTTTTCTCGACCGTACAATTTTTGTGGTATCAATAACTGGCTGAGAATATCTAAGCGTCCTGGGGTAAAATCTGCAATCTTGCCTGTTGTTTCTAACTGATGCAAACATTTTTCTAAGTCTGCTAATAATCCGGCTGCACTTTGATATCTTTGTTCGGCATTTTTGGCAATCAATTTCATCACTATTTCTGAGATAGATGGGGGTATTTCAGAATTGATTTGATGGGGCGCAATTGCTTGAACTGCGATGTGGCTGTAAACTATTTCTAAGGGGTCACTGCTGGCGAAAGGCAATTTACCTGTTAGCATTTCATATAAGGTAATTCCTAAAGAATAAAAGTCGGTGCGATAGTCGAGGGTGCGGTTCATTCTCCCGGTTTGTTCGGGAGACATATAAGCTAATGTGCCTTCGACTGAGTTGGGATTGTTAAATTGCGGGTTTTCTTTGTTCAGTTTTGTCGCAATGCCGAAGTCTGTGAGTTTAACTTGTTTTGTTTGGGAGTTAATAATGATGTTGCTGGGTTTGATGTCTTTGTGAATAATCTGATTTTGGTGCAGGTATGCTAAGGCTTTGACGATTTGGATGGCGATGTTTAAAATTGCGTGAAGCGAAGCTATCCCAAAGGGAATCGCACTCAATTTTTCTTTTTCGAGCAGTTTTCCGAGAGATTCCCCACCAAAATCTTCTAAAACCAGTCCTAATCGGTGGTCAAAGGTTTCGAGACTGATGGCTTTGACGATTTGTTCGCTATCTAAACTTTGGCGGATTTGATATTCGTGTTTGAGACGGGTAATGGCTTCGAGTGTCGGATATTCGGCTTTCAGGAGTTTAAGAATTATTGTGGGCTGGTTAATCGCTCTCTGTCCGCGATAGATAATTGTTTCTATTCCTTGATGCAGAATCGAATTAATTGGGTATTCTGACAGGGTTTGCATAGGTTGATTTTCAATAATATCACGTCTAATTTTACCTATATTAGCGCTATTCTTGTCAATATTTATGTGATACACATCACTCTTTTTCATGCCACAAGTCACAAGCAACATACACCTGTGTGGTGGAAACGTGACAAGGCCAAGTTTCCACCGATAGTTAGAGATTTAAATTGCCGAGTTTCAATCTTGTACAACCGTAACTTCACTGAAATGAGTAATTGATTCGGGTTCCGGTAAAATGCGGACGCGGGCAAATTTCAAACCGCTGACTCCTTGCAGGGCTTCTACCATGCCAGTTTGAATTTTTGACTCTACCCAACCTTCGCGAGATAAATAGCGTAAATATTGCTGGTACTCTTGCCACTCGTCCTCGGTTGAATAAACAACTGTCAACATTCCCGACTGGGTAATTCGCTCTTGTGCGTCTTGATCAACGGCTTTTTCGATCCGCTTTTTGACGAGTTCGTAGCGAATGTCGCGAGTGCCTTTGACGTCAAACATTTTTTCAGTATTTTCGTTGTGAAAAATGTCGATCGTGGTATTCTGGACTAACACTAAATGCGCGAGTTCCATGTTAATTTGAGACTCGGCTTGCAGGCGGAAAACTGTGCGGGCGCAGTCGCAAATTGCTCGCAGTTGTTCGTAGCGCAAACTGTGTAGGTGAAAGGGACTAAATTTGGAATCTATAGATTTCCCGACATAAATCATGTGATCCATGCCATCAGTGCATTCTATGTCGCAGTAGTGGGGGAGAATTTGCTGCATTCGCTCTTGCCAGCTTGCCCATGTTTCTTGGAGTTTGGTACTAATTAAATTCAGCATTTGGTCGTAGCGAGTGCGATCGCCATAAACGCAGTTGTGTTCGTTGGCGCAAGCTGTCCGGTAAGCTTCAACGGCTGCCTGAACCTTCGGGCCACACTGCATAAAATAGTCAAAATATACTTCTAATTTCTCGTTCAAATACTCCGCTGCTCGCACTTCCATATCGACTGTTACTTTTTCTTTTAAATGCTGGATGTAGTCGAGTAAATCGAGCCGCATTTGCTCACCGAGGTGAGTATTTTGTGTTTCACAAACGACATCAACTATGGCTAAACCCAAGCGAAATTGTTCCAGCAAATCGGTTTGAATGGCTCGATTTCGCTCGTCGCTAGAACCGCGAATATCGGAAATTCCGAACAGCGGATAAACCTCAGCAAATACAATAGTTTCCTGGGGCAGTCCCCAACTTCGTCTCTCTGCTTCTTGGATGAAACGCCACTCGACTGCGGGATGGATGTTGTGAATGTGGGTAAACCGCTGCTGAATGGCTTGCCGCATGGCTGCAATGAAGGCGGGAATGAGTTCTTGGGCGTGTTGAGAGTCAAGGCCGTTGAAGTGATTGGGCCGATCGCACAATAACCCCATCACGCCCAAAATCCGTTGGCCACAACCCTCGCGGGTAATAGTTTTCACCACCAGCGGTATCAACAACATCGATCGCACGCCCATTTTCCGTAAAGCGCGATCGCACTCGGTGTCGCATTCTCGCCGCAAATCGGGCACATTCCAAACTTGATTTGCCGCTGTTGCTTTCAAAAAATGAGAAGCTTCTAGAGAATTCATCGAATAAACAACCGGCTTCAAATGTTCGCCGCCTTTAGCAACTAATATCTGTACCTGTTCGCCGTCAGGGCGCAGCAGCAAACTGCCGTCAGCATTAAAGAGCGATCGCAAACATTGATCGATTCTCTCAAATTTATCAGGCCGCAGCATCGAATCTCGATTAATTAATAACTGCGTCAGCCGCCGAATTTGCTCCTGCACAGTAACATCAAAACCTTCCAGTAGCAGCAAACCTTCTACTTGGTAATTATCCAACTGCAATCGCGAGGCTAAATTGGCCAATTGATTCGGCTGCATCAGCCAAGCTTCCCGTTCTGCAACAGACATTAATTGTAAACGCAAATCGGCAAATTCATCTATTTTTGAGTCAATTCTAGTAATTTTCAACTGTTCCGAAGCCAGCCAAAATTCAATAAATCTGGGTTCTCCCTGTTGGCGGCTTTTTACACTTGCCATCACAGGTTCATCAAGCATTCGCAAACTTTCAAGGTCAATTTGATAAAATTGCTTAAATACCCAATGCAATAGGTGGCGTCGGTACAATTGTTCTGCTGTTTTGCCGTCCCCATCCTCGAAAATTTCCAGCAAAGTGATGCCAATTCCTGTAAACAAACCGTTAGTAGATTCGGTTCCCAAGGGCGTTCCCTCCCAACCAGCTAAGCGACAGAATGCCGCGTTAGCATAACGCAGGGCAAAGGTTCCCGGTGCCATTGCTGCTATTAAAACGCGACTAGATCCGAGAAATTGAAAGAGTCGGTCTAAGTCTTGTTTCCAGGTTTTCAAGCATTCAATTTCGGCAGATTGACTGGGTACTTTGGTCGCCAACTCTTCCAGTAGCTGTTCCATATTTGGTTGGCTTTGCAAACTGTTACTTTCTGGCTCAGTTGGGGTTGTATCTGCGGGCATCAGTGATTTTACGGAGTGGTTGTTGTTTTGACGCGAAGACGATTTAGGAGTAGACATGAGTAAAGCACCTGAAAGCAGTGGATTTTGAAGGGCGATTTATGGCTTTGTGAAGAACTTAGATCCTGTTTATAAATTTTTTGTATGTCGAAAACTGGCTTTTTCCCAGACGTTCGACTCATAAATTTTACTTTTCTTTACAAACAGTCTCGACGTTACAGAGTGAGATTGACCTGTTTAGCACATTGCCAGTTAAGCTTATTATAAGTGGGAAACAGTAGCGGATCGTGTCAGGCGATTTTAGATTTTAGATTTTAGATTTTAGATTTTAGATTGCTCCCACGGATTAATCCGGGGGATTGCGATCGGGATGCGGACAAGGCAAAAATTGAAATATATAATACAGTTAGCAGCATTTTTGAAAGGACATACCTATGGTTTTAAGCGTTAACAATTTGAGCGGCGATCCGACTGGATTTCCTGTATTTGCCGGCGGCGGCCCCCGTCTTTTGGGATTCGCTACACCAGACGACATTAACGTAGAGCCGGGAAATTTGTCCTCTTTTCCCTGGGGAGTGTGGGGACTTGACGGCAACGATACCATAGCAGGTTCTTTCGACTCCAACGAGCGGCTATTAGGGAATAACGGCAATGATGTAATCGGAGGTGGCGGCGGAAATGACATCATTTACGGCGGGAAAGATAACGATCAACTCGACGGAAATGAAGGCAACGACGTAGTAAGAGGCGACGCCGGCAACGACGTTATTTTTGGAGGCCCCGGCAATGATATTCTGCGGGGAGGGCAAGGAGACGACGATTTAGAGGGCAATGAGGGCAATGATTTCCTAGCGGGCGATCGGGGAATTGACGTGCTCACAGGAGGCCTGGGTGCTGATACATTTCTGATCAAAAGCAACGATGAAGGATTTGGAGTCAATGCAGCCGATGTCATTACTGATTTTCACTTTGACGAGGGCGATCGCATTGCTCTCACGGATGGCTTAACAGAATTAAATCTGCTCTTTACTGACGACAATCTCATCGCTTATGACAACGACGGAATTATTAACGACATGGTGATTCGCAACCGAAGTAACGGACAAATTTTGGGCGTAGTTTTAAATACGAACAGCTTTGAACTTACCGGTGCATTTGAATCTGCAAGTCCTTTTGCTTTGGCAATTAACGGTTCTCAATTCCAGTTTTTGGCTTAGCTATTTCTAGGTGGATTGTCAGGGCGATCGGGCTAGTTCCGGGTAGGGACAGGGCAGTGCCGTGTCCCTACAAATAGCGGGAAATCTATCTATACGCAACCGTACTTTGCAGAATTGGTATTAAAACAGTTCTCCATTTAGATAGTTTTTATGCTAAGCTAGAAGTAGCAACTCAAACTCGGGGAAAGTATATATGACCATTGCCACTCACCCCAAATTGACTGCACTCCCGGAACAGCGGTTGATTTTGCCACTATCAATGACTTGGGAACAGTTCAAAGCTCTGGATTCCTTGCTAGAGTATACTCGCAGCGTTCGCTTGTCTTACCTCGACGGATATGTAGAAATTATGACACTTTCGCCGGAACATGAATCCATTAAATGCCTGCTGGCGTTGCTGCTAGGTCAGTTTTTCCTAGAAAAAGATATTAGTTTTACACCGACGGGTAGCGCTACACTCCAAGGGGAAACAAAAGGCAGCAGCAAGGAACCAGATTTATCTTACTACTTTGGCGAAGACCGGCGGGGGCGAAAAACGCCCGATTTGGCGATCGAAGTTATTTTCAGTAGCGGAACTATAAACAAACTGGAATACTACCGCAGATTTAACGTAGCGGAAGTTTGGTTTTGGGAAGACGGAGTGTTTTCGATTTACCAACTGAAATCGGAGAGTTATGATCGGGTTTCTAGGAGCGTGCTTTTGCCGGATTTGGATATAGAATTGCTGGGAAGATGCCTGCAAATGTCGGAAGAAAAAGAAGCTTTGAAAGTGTTTAGGGACGCAGTTAGAGCTTGCTAATTATTTGGGAAAGGGCGATGGACTCACCAATCACCAATTCCCAATCACCAATTACCAATTACTCTACCAGTACCTATTTAACCCAAAACCACCAAATCAACCCTTGACACAAACAACCTGCTTCAAAGTCGCCACAACTTCCACCAAATCCGACTGCTGATTCATCACCTCCTCGATCGGCTTATAAGCCCCCGGAATTTCATCTAAAAACTGATCATCTTTGCGGCACTCAACCCCCTCAGTTTGCCGCACAAAATCATCAAGAGTGAATACATTTTTTGCTTGAGTTCGAGACATCAATCGCCCCGCACCGTGAGAACAAGAACAGTAACTTTCAGCATTACCTTTCCCCTTCACAATAAAAGACTTCGCCCCCATCGAACCCGGAATAATCCCGTAATCCTGTACATTGGCGCGTACAGCACCCTTGCGAGTCACATACACATCTTCGCCAAAATGCACCTCTTTTTCCGCATAATTGTGATGGCAATTCACCTTTAACAAAGGCTTAGTAGGTTTGCCACCCGCAACGTGCTTTTCCACAATGTGCTTAAACCGATTCATCATCACATCGCGATTAAAACGAGCATAATTTTGCGCCCACTGCAAATCGTGCCAATAAGCGGCAAACTCCGCTGTACCTGTTACAAAATAAGCCAAATCTTGGTCAGGAAGACTAATTTCTGCCAGTTTAGCTAAATTTTTAGCAGTGTCGATATGGTGCTGTGCGAGCAAATTTCCAATACCGCGAGAACCGGAGTGCAGCATCAGCCAAACAAAGTCTTCGGTATCAACACAAACCTCAATAAAATGATTGCCACCACCGAGGGAACCCATTTGTTTTAAGGCTTTACTTTCTTGGTGTTGTACGCCTTGATGAAGTTCTTTAAACTCGCGCCATTCTTGCCAGTTGCTGACTGTTCTTTCGACTTCTTTGTTTTCGGCAAATCCCACAGGGATTGCGGCTTCGATATCTAGGCGAATTTGTTTGATTTTGCCTTCTAATTTGTGAGCTTTGAATGGCATTTTGAGCGCAGCCATCCCGCAGTTGTGAACAAAGACTCCCGCAGTTAAAGCAAAGTTGCCGTATTCGGGAACCGTTAGGCAATAGACATCTTGCTTTTCAACTAAAGGAATAACATCAACTACTTTGTGGTTGTAGCCGTGCTGATTTTTTCTGTGATTGTGAAGTCCGATCGGAGTTTTAATTTGCTCTCCACAAGTCTCAGATGGTATGTCTCCTAACAAACCAGAACGAGCAATTATCCAATGAGCTTTCTGCCACCTACCAGAATAGTTTTGCTGTACTAAAGTATATCCATCCTTATCTATTTTGGAATAAAAAGGCATCAATGACGTTCCAGTTGTTAAATCCTGCGCTTCTCGGTATTCACCATTCCGCAACATGAATTGATGATCGGGAGTGCATTTGATTTCTTCTCCATTATCTAGTACCACTTTAACCAGTTCGGCATTGTTTCTAGTTAATTGGGCTGTAGCCTTAGCAGCAACAATTCTGCCTGTTTCTGTACAGGAGTAGATCGAAAATTCTTTTTTACTCCTAGCCAATTCTCCGATCGCATAAGATTTGCCATCAACTAGAGGAATTTGTGTATCATCAGTAAAGCAGCCAATATCAACTCCGACAGCCGCTGGAATAATCGCTTCTTTTGTGGCAATTACGGAACCGACTAAAGCACCTTTGCCTAAATGTACGTCGGGCATTAGGGCGACGTGTTTGAATACAAATGGCAAAGATGCTACATTTTTTGCCATATTGGTTTCTTTGGGGCCCAGGGCGTGGTTTGCCCAAGATAGCACGGGTTTTGGGGTTGATATTTCTAATTTTTCGTAGGGCATTTTTGTTTAAGTTTGTTTTGTCAGTTTCTCTGTAGTATTATTGTAACATAAAGATTTTCGGATGTCAAACACACTAATTCTCGTAGGGTGCGTCAGTCGGGAATTTTGATCGGGATTCAGAGAGTATTGACGCTCCGCACCTTACCGACTAATTCTAGGAGCGTTTTGTATTGGAAATCCTTAAGATATTCCTAAAGATTGAATGAATAATTTACTGTAGGGTGCGGATTGTTGTACCTTCGCCAGCGAACCAAACAACTCTTTTCCCCCGAAGATAACTAATGTCTTCTGTTTAGAGTCAGGTTTTTGACTCGGCCGTTGTGAGTGAACGGAAAAAATCCTATCTGAATCAAATCGATAAAAACAGTCCAAGTCGCCGCAAAGCTGTTCTTTAAGATCCGTGAGAGTAGGGTAAAGTTCTTTACACGATCGCGGTTCGTGACCGCTTAAAATCAGTTCATCTGATATCTCCATTTTTTCAAGATCGATTTGATACATTATCCCTTCATTAGTATTAATCAGAATGCGATTGTCTGATAGGTAACATATACAATACCCAAAACCATCATCCGAATCAGGCCAAGGCCATTTGCATTGACCGAGGAGATTGCAGTCAGGAAAACTGAACCGACTGAGTTCTCTCTCAGAATCATCTAGTACCAAAAATTCGCTACCTGCGGGGTGAAATACTGGAGGAGTTGTGTCCGCCAAACACGCAACCTCTACAGCATGAATCTTGATACCATCATCATAAAGCCAATAGACTTGCTGTCCGTCCTGACCGGCAGCAGCCCAAAGAGCTAAAATTTGGTTTTCCGGGTGTGGCTGAAACGAAAAGGTACTGCCACCAAAAGGGTCTTTGAGCAAAAACTTTCGCTGGATTTGCCATGAATTGGTATCGCGAATTTGAATTTCGACTTGATCGGATTCAATTAATTTCATGCACCAAAAACGCAAGCCGTCTGCATCAAACCAGCAATCCTGAAATCCATTCTCGTTATACAAATAATGCTTAACAGGAGGATTAGGTAGCTTTTGTTCGTACACTAGCTGGTTTTCTGCTGTCACAATTGCTAAATGATTGCCATTTGCCATAATTGCTGCCAGCAAATCGCCTTTGGGACTGATGGCTAAACAGCTAATTTCGTCTGGAAGCTGGTATTCGTATTTTGGCGACAAGTTGCGATCGCATACAGTGACATTTTGACCGCAACTTGTCGCAATAGCCCACTCGGAATTAGTGGTTTGATTTATAGCCAAAATTCCGCAGTCAATTTGTCTTTCATGTTTTGGTAAAATCAGCATAAAAATATTTAAGTTTACTGGGTTGATAGACTCTATTTTAACTCAAATTTTGCACCATTTTCAATTAACCTGTAGGGGCGGGTTCACCAATAGCCTATCGGGCGGCAAACAGGTTAAATAAACCCGCCCCCACCCACTCAAATCTTGCACCAATATCAATCTTCAGGAGTTTCGCGCGGGGTGGGGGCGGGTTTTTGAGTCTTTTGGTATCCTTTAAAGCTATTGGTGAACCCGCCCCGGAGGGCTTATTGACAATGATCCGATCGCTCCTGTAAACCCGCCCCGCCGATACTTAAAAAACATCAAAAATATCTGAAGGCCTGAGTTGCCGCAAAAAAAAAGAAGCAAAAATCACAAAAATAATAATTCTGCATTTTTCGCTTTTTTTTGGCAAAAATATCCGTTTTTTGGCTTTATCTTCCGCTTCCTCGTTCTGGCTCAGAATCTTGATCGTTATCTGAAGAAGTCNNGCTCAATAACAGGCTTGGCATCAGGATAGAAGAGTAAACGCGCATCATACAGTTCGGTGTTTGTAGTTTCCACTTCTTGATACGCAGCCTGTACTCTGTTATCAGGGTAAAAAAATGCAATTTTGGCAAAATTGCAACTTTTTTGATTTCCCTAAATAGGGGGTGACACCCCTCATTTTGCTTGCGAGTTCACTTAGAGCCGGATGTTGAAGGAATCAGGAATCAGCAATAAAATCAATGCTTTCAACAATTTAAAACATCCTAACTGCCTTGACGGTTAGGACACAACGACTGCGTTTACCCGCTCCCGTAGTCGAAGGGCGAGCGTGCATCGCATTTCTGGTCATTGAGCGAAGTCGAAATGCACTCACAAAGCGGACATTTCGACACTTCGGCGGAATTTATCCGCTCAGCTTCGCGGCGCACGCTCGCGTAGTCGA
>DPLL01000134.1:0-9882 GCA_003542015.1 Microcoleaceae cyanobacterium UBA9251
TCGATTATCGACTCTCAAGGTCGCGTAATCAATACATGGGCTGATGTCATCAACCGCGCTAACTTGGGTATGGAAGTAATGCACGAGCGCAATGCTCACAACTTCCCACTCGACTTGGCCGCTGGTGAAACAACTCCTGTGGCTTTGGTTGCTCCTTCTATCAACGGTTAATTTTTAACTTGAGATAAACAAAAAGCGCTCCTAGAAATAGGGGCGCTTTTTGTTTGGGAAAAAATATTTTAACACTACTAATGCTTTGCAAAAGTTGGGTTACAGTTTACCTAAATAAATTTTGCTCTGACCCTTTATGGACAACAACAAAAATTATTGAGATAGTTATAGAGTTCGCGAAATAACGGACATTTTTTCTGGACTTCATTTGGATCGATTTCTCTCAATAGCAAAGGAGTATGATCTCCTTTAGAAAAGCGTGCTTGACCGCGATCGACTTCATCTTGAACACTTGACTTAACTAAAGCTTCTGATAGTTTTTCTCGACAGCAATCTTTATCAGAATCATATTCACTAAACGATTCTGGAATATCAAACCGAACATTTTTTTCTTGACTCAGCCACCAACGCATACGTTTATGTCTGCCTCTAAAATGAGAATTTTTAGCTATTGAATTATTCCAATCAGCAATAATCCAAGCTTCGATTTCTGGTGCCGCAAACCCAACAAATTTTTCGATGTCAGCACATTCTGGTATTTTTGATAACTCTGTCAATATTTTTGTTTTTTGGATCTGAGAATCGCGACAATCCAAATCATCGAAAACTAAAATCAAGTCGCATTTATTTGGTTCTGCCTTTAAGGCGATCGGCAATTCTTGCTTGATTTGTTCGATTAAACTTTTACCTGTTCTGCCATAACTACCTGCCTGATTAGCTTTAGGGCCAGGTTTTTGACGGGCTGGCGTTTTTCGTATAAATATACACCCAGGAAAAGTTTTGTCTAAAAAAGGAAATAATCCTCTAACCTCAGCTTCACCGCCTCCAGAGTAAACCCACACTACCACGGCCATCCTCCAATACTTGGATCGCCAACACGATATAAGTCACCTAATTGCCATCCTTCTTCAAGTTTTTGATCGAGCATTTCTTTGGCAAGAGATTTGACTGAGAAATGGGTTTTATTTTCAGAATAAAAACAAAGAACATTTTCTAAACGATCGGTAAAGTGATCTAAAAGGTCGGGACTATGTGTGGTAATAATTATCTGAGTTTTTGTCGCCGCTTTTTTAATCCACTCAGCTAAAACTGGCATCCACGAGACGTGCAATCCTAATTCCGGTTCATCAATGACTATCAAAGAAGGAAGAAGTGGAGAATGTAATATAGTTGCCCAACAAAGCATCCTGACAGTTCCATCCGACATTTCATTTAGGTAAAATGCTTCATCATCAATACCTTCAAAATACCATTCTACAGTCAGAGATAGGCGACCAGAAGGTAAAGCTCTAAGGCGACGAGTTTTTGGCAGGATGGACTTCATTGCCTCGTTAATGCTATCTTCAAAATTGATAGATTTTTGGTTTAAATTGTACAAGACTAAAGGCAGATTATCTCCCGAAGCAGATAGGTAAATATCACTGCCACCTATTTTAGGTTCTGCGGTTCTAATTAAACTCAAGTTCATGTTGTTGGCATTATAAAATTGCCATTTTGAAATAAATCCAATTAATTGTCTTCTAATTTTGTAAATAGGTGTATTTTCTGGTGGTAAGAAAGTATATTCAAGCAGTGTCGGAATTGTCAACAAACCCAAAGAATTTGTAGGAATGTTATCTAAAGGTTCAAACTGAGTTGACTCTTGACCGGGAGACTTGTAAACAGATAAAAGTCCTTGCCCTAATTCTCTTTCATGCAATTTATAGTAATAGAAAGGTTGCTTGCTGGAAGAAGTTTCCTGCAAATCTTCTCCGCCATACAGATATTCTTCAGAGAGGCTCGCCCTTACTTTTTGTCGATCGGTATAAAGTTTGAAGTCAAGAATTGCGCTGTCTTTTTGAGGATTACCAGTTTGGTTAATTTGCGAAAAACAGTAAGCAATACTGACTTTTGCTGGACTTTCAACATTGACATCTAAGATTTTATCACCGCCAAATTTATAAATAGCATCCTCAAAACTACTCACGCCCCGATTTTCGTCGGGAATAGATGTCAGGCAATCTTTTAAAAATTTTAAACAACTAATGAAATTGCTTTTGCCTGAACCGTTTGAGCCTATAAATATATTAAGGTTGTTTAAATTTACAGATGGATCTAGGTGTAAATTTTTATAATTCTTGGTTGTCAAAAATCGAAGAATTGGTTGATTCATACGATCGCTCCGCTGATACTTCATAAAGTTAGGGCAGGCAAGATGCCTACCCTACAAAGGTGAAAAATTAATTTTTCACCTTTTAACTCTCGACTTTCCAATTGTCCGTTACCGCACAAACTTCTTGAATGCCAGTGTCACGTTGTGGCCGCCAAATCCAAAAGAATTAGACAGCGCCACATCAACTTTCAAATCGCGACTGGTATGCGGAACATAGTCCAAATCACACTCTGGATCGGGATTTTCCAGATTGATTGTCGGCGGGATTTTGTCGTTGGCGATCGACATTACCGCAGCTACCGCCTCAATTCCCCCAGAACCGCCCAAAAGATGGCCGGTCATCGACTTGGTAGAACTAATTGCTACTTTGTAAGCATGATCTCCCAAAGTCTTTTTAATCGCTTTCGTTTCCGTAGAATCGTTGGGAAGTGTGCTAGTACCATGAGCGTTGATATAGCTCACCATATCTGGTGTCAAACCCGCATCCTTGAGCGCTAAAGCCATTGCCCGCGCTGCACCGTTCCCCCCCGGTACTGGGGAAGTCATGTGGTAGGCATCGCAAGTTAAGCCGTAGCCGACGATTTCTGCGTAAATCCGGGCTCCACGGGCGATCGCATATTCCATTTCTTCGAGAATCAGAATGCCAGCACCTTCGCCAACCACAAAACCGTCCCGATCGCGATCGAACGGACGGCAAGCATGAGTCGGGTCATCATTGCGAGTCGAAAGCGCCCTTGCCGCAGCAAAACCCGCCACGCACAAAGGTGTCACCGCCGCTTCCGTACCGCCACAAATCATTGCTTGCGCGTAACCTCCCTGCACTAGGCGAAACGCATCGCCCACCGCATTTGACCCCGCAGCACAAGCCGTCACTGTACAAGAGTTCGGCCCCTTAGCGCCCGTTTGAATTGCTGTCAGGCCAGCAGCCATATTCGCAATCATCATCGGAATCATAAACGGGCTGCATCGTGAGGGGCCCCGATTCAGATAAATCTCTTGCTGGTCTTCCAAAACCTTTAAGCCGCCAATGCCAGTGCCCAGAATGACACCCACCTGTTCTGCGTTCAGGTCATTAATCTCCAACTTCGCATCAGCCAGAGCCTGTTTGCTGGCTGACACTCCAAACTGAGCAAAGCGATCCATCCGCTTTGCCTCTTTGCGCTCTAAATAGTCGTGTGGGTCGTAACCCTTCACCTCTCCGGCAATGCGACAGTCGTGTCGCGATGGGTCGAATAAGGTGATCGGGCCTATACCATTCTTCCCGCCAAGCAACCCGTCCCAATATTCAGACAAGGTATTGCCGATCGGTGTAATCGCGCCGAGACCCGTAATAACAACGCGCTTACGCTCTTTATTTGTCATGATTTCAGTTTCAAAAAAATTAAACACCCAGAACGCAGAACTGCATTGGAGTTTTCAGTTGTCTAACTTGTCTCCAAGACGGGGAAAAGGCAGGTATTTTATGCTTTTGGAGTGGCAAGTTGCTCGCTGATGAAGTCTACAGAGGCTTGAACCGTAGTAATTCCTTCGGCTTTCTCGTCTGGAATTTCAATATCAAACTCTTCTTCCAAGGCCATGACCAACTCTACTGTATCTAGGGAATCTGCTCCTAAGTCGTTGGCAAAGTTGGCTTCGGGCTTGACTTCGCTCGGATCGACTTCCAGTTGATCTGCCACAATTTTCTTGACTCTCTCAAAAATTTCGCCTTGGCTCATAACATCCTGTCCTTATTGGTTGCTGCGTATCTAATCTTATCCGAAAGGGGGATCTTCGGGAAAAAGGCTTGCCGCTTTTCTAACTGACCCTCTGTGTAGGGAGTGGGCCGTGGGCCTTGGTAGCAACTTCAGGACTGTCCAGGGGTGCGATCGCTATTTTAATAGTCCCGGACGCATAAACTCTATTTGGGGGCGCACACCGCACCTTACCGCTACCAATAGTGTTGCAAAGCAATTTTTGCGTCCAGGACTGCCTAGAAAAACTGGGATTACCGATCGCCGCATTCATTACCATCAAGTCTTTTGGGCATCAATCCGATCGGATTCGATCGCTCTACTCGATGTCGATCTGGGTCTGCCACGACTGAACGTCGTCCCCAAGCTGAATCCGCTGATAGAACACAGCAGCTTGTTCAATGTTACCTGAGCGAATGACAACAAGATTCAGTTGGACTTTACTCATTGCTTTTATCAATTTCTGGACATGATTCATCGTGACGCAAGACTCGGACTATTTCTGCACCAGGATGTTTGAACAACACCTCAAACTCACTATTGGGCATTCTCAAGCTTTCAGGAACCAGATGAGTCTGTATGGGTTGTGTTAGCACTAGGGCGTGTTTTCAAAGTCTNNATTTAGGGGGATCGGGATCTGAATTCGCAGTTTGAAAACACGCCCTAACCCATGCCCAGTCAGGAGGAAAACGGTAATTTCACCACCGCGCAGGTATCCGAAAACTCGTGCTGGAACACGCACATAAGAGGATGGATTGTCTTCTACCTGGTGCATTACAAGATGCTTAACTATTACTTATTCTTTGCGATCGGCAATAGCTTCTCTGGACTCAACAACGGAGCCAACCATCTTTGCTTGCTTAATCTCGGCTGAAGAACGACAAATTTAACAAGGCGCGATCTGTTCCGCCTAACGGTGTGCTTGGGGGGGCTGTCAAAACCATTGCATCTACACCAGTGACTTTCGCCAGTCGGCTCCAAGCGAATTGTTAGACAGCTTAACATCAACTCTACTTACAAGATCGGAGATTGCACTTTGTCCATCAATTGTGGATGATTCCCCTCATTTCATTGATTTTCAGGAAGAAGCGCCTCAATATATGGGGCAATATAATTGCGACCTTTTTCGATATAGTACGTTGTAAACAGAGATTCAAACTCCTGTTTTACTAATTGAATTGCAGCATTCAAACGGGGGCGACCATATACTAAGAACTGAGCCGTGGAATAGGCATAGTATTCTTTCTCTTTATCGGCAATATTTTTTTTGAAGGCATCTTGGTAAAGCTCACGTCCCTCATCAATCAATTGTTGAATGGATGAAGTAAAATGAATAGACTCTCCACTTGGGAGATCGATTTTTTGATATTGAATAAATCCAATCACCTTATTCATGCATTCACGGGTTTTTTCTACTGATAAGCATTGCTCATCTTTTCGTCTAAATCCCCATTGAGTGCAACCATTTGTAACTTCAATAACTCGTAAAATTGCGAGTTTATCAAGCTCTTTTGATTCGATTTTCTGCAATTCATGAATATGATGCTCAATCCGTTGACTAAATCCGTGGAAATCTGTTTCAAAATAGTGTTTGAGTTCTTTGATATGGGCTAACTGTTGCCAGTTGAACATTATTGAGTTTGACATTATTGAATTGCCTCCAAATCATTCATGTTTAGGCAGTATGGGCGGCTAAGGACTACCTCACTTTTGCTTAGGTAGCAGCGATCGCAGATACATAACTTTGACTAAAGCGATCGCGAACAGTGTCTAGACGAACCATCAGCGATGCAATTTTTCCAAAAGCGTCTTAAGCAGATTAGCCCGATCGCCCCGCCGCCAACCTAAAAAATGCGTCCTCATCGATCATAATTGTCTAAAACTAGGTAAGGATATTAAGAACAAAAACGAAGCAGGAAGCATCCCAACTTCGTTAGCGCAGCCCTCGAAGAGGATCGCTCTCCTTTCTTGTTCCTTTCCTGTTCTCCCCAGCAGAAACAATTATGCCATCGCCAAATCTCAGATATGCTTACTTTCCCGGCTGCGTCGCCCAAGGGGCTGCCCGTGAACTTTACCTGTCTACCCAAGCGCTGACTCAAGCCTTGGGTATTGAACTCGTGGAACTCAAAAAAGCTTCCTGCTGCGGTTCTGGCACTTTCAAGGAAGATTCGCAGTTGCTGGAAGATACCGTCAATGCTCGCAATATTGCTTTGGCTGAGCAACTGAATCTGCCTTTACTCACGCATTGCAGCACTTGTCAAGGGGTAATTGGTCATGTGGACGATCGCCTCAAAGATTGCCAAAAAACCGATCCCAACTACATAGAAAAAGTCAACGGTTTGCTGGAAAAACAAGGTTGTTCGCCTTATCAAGGCAGTACCGAGGTGAAACATCTCCTGTGGGCGATCGTTGCCGATTACGGTTTGGAGGAAGTTCAAAAGCGAGTTACCCGCAAGCTTTCGGGTTTGAAGTGCGCGGCTTTTTACGGATGCTACCTGCTGCGAGCTCAGGATAAGCTGCTTTACGATGACCCGCATCAACCCGAATCTATGGAAAATGTGTTTCGGGCGATCGGGGCAACTCCGGTTTACTATCGAGGACGGACGCAGTGCTGCGGCTGGCCCCTTTCGAGTTATGCCACTAACCAATCTTTTCAGATGGCGGGCAAACATATTGTAGATGCTCTTGACAATGGTGCTGATTGTATGGTAACGCCTTGTCCGCTTTGTCACTTGAATTTGGATTCGCGACAGCCAGAAGTGGAGGGAGTAATTGGGCGTAAGTTGGGTTTGCCAGTGTTGCATTTACCGCAATTGGTCGCTTTGGCTTTGGGTGTGGAGCCGAAAAAACTGGGACTCGACAGACATATTGTTTCCACAAAGCCCCTGTTAGAAAAATTAGGCTTTTAGGAGGACTAACGCATAGGATTGCAGGTTGGGTTCGGTACTTTACCCCAACCCAATCGTCGCAAAATCTCAAATAGGACTTACCACAGACTCTAGACTCTTAAAATCTAAAATCTAAAATTTAAAATCTAAAATCTGCTGACTGTGAAGTTTTGTCGCTTTTTGGCTAAGTGCTTCCAGGCACTGCGGTAGACTAACCTTTAATTCTCTGTGCAGGTTATAGCGGTGGCATCAAGCCGTCAAATCTTTTAACTCGCAGAGCCCGCAAATTTTTAGTGACTCGTTGGGAGCCTTTATTCATGTCTCATTCAGTCAAAATCTACGATACCTGTATCGGCTGCACTCAATGCGTCCGCGCTTGTCCGACTGACGTTTTGGAGATGGTGCCTTGGGATGGCTGCAAGGCGGCTCAGGTTGCCTCCTCTCCCCGCACGGAAGACTGTGTAGGCTGCAAGCGTTGCGAAACTGCTTGTCCTACCGATTTTCTGAGCATCCGGGTTTACCTGGGAGCCGAAACAACTCGCAGTATGGGTCTAGCTTACTAAAATTCGATCGCCTGTCGATCGAATTACAGACAGACGAGAGGGAGCGATGACATTGCTCCCTCTGTTTTGCTGCGGCATCTGCATTCTGCGAGGCTCAGAAGCTAAAAATCCTAGAACTTGCCCTCAAAAAACCGTTTTCTGCCTAAAATAGTCTGTTGAGTCGCCAAAGGCAAACCTAGAAACCGGGTTTTTGGCATATATAGCGGTTCTCAAAAAAGNNATCTTTCTGAGAAAGGCTATAGTGCATAAGTCCTGAATATTGACACTCCCCGGTCTAAAGACACGGGGATTCTTAAGGACAAACTTTGGGGGATGAATCCACCCAAATCTTGATGCTTAAAGGGTTTGTCAATAACCCACTACCNNTTTTCAGGGTATTCTTTATAAAACTTAGATTTATTACGATCGCTAAGCAGGAGTATTACCTCAAATGTGCGGAATCGTTGGCTATATCGGCACCCAAGCAGCAAGCGAAATTTTGCTAGCAGGATTAGAGAAACTGGAATACCGGGGTTACGATTCAGCGGGCCTCGCTACCATCTGGGAAGGAGAAATTACCTGCATCCGGGCCAAGGGCAAATTGCACAACCTGCGGGAAAAACTAGCTGAAATAGAAAATCCGGCTCCCATTGGGATCGGACACACTCGCTGGGCCACTCACGGCAAGCCAGAGGAATATAACGCTCACCCTCATCTTGATAATAGCGGGCGAATTGCAGTAGTTCAAAATGGCATTGTCGAAAACTATCGCGAATTGCGGGAAGAATTGAAAGCCAAGGGACATCAATTTGTCTCGGATACGGATACTGAAGTTATTCCTCATTTAATTGCTGATTTTTTGGCAGAAGTCAGAGGGAAGAAGTCAGATGGAAAAGGCAATAGAGCAGAAGAAATTGCCGATTTTTCGTTTTTAGAAGTGGTTTTAAAAGCGGTAAATAGATTAGAAGGAGCTTTTGCGATCGCCGTTATTTGTGCCGATTTTCCCGACGAATTAATTGTCGCCAGACAGCAAGCTCCTTTGGTGATTGGCTTTGGTGCTGGGGAATTTTTCTGCGCTTCCGACACCCCGGCCTTAATATCTCACACCCGCGCTGTTTTGTCTTTAGAAAATGGGGAAGTAGCAAGGCTAACTCCGATGGGAGTTGAAGTTTACAGCTTTGCAGGACAAAGGCTGAAAAAAAGCCCGCGCCTCCTCGGCTGGAGTCCAGTTTCCGTCGAGAAACAGGGCTTTAAGCACTTCATGCACAAGGAAATTTACGAACAGCCCGCTGTAGTCAGAGCTTGTTTGGAGGCTTATTTAGACAGCGATTGGAATCCAGAAAGTACAGCATCTCCGATTAATCTAAACTTGCCAAAGGAACTTTGTGCTGATGTCGAACAAATTTCAATTTTAGCCTGTGGTACTAGCTGGCACGCCTCGCTAATTGGCAAATATCTTTTAGAACAATTAGCTAATATTCCAACTTCGGTGCAGTACGCTTCAGAATACCGATACGCACCGGCACCGCTGACAGGAAATACTCTGATAATCGGTGTTACTCAGTCTGGAGAAACGGCGGATACACTGGCTGCTTTGGGCATGGAACAGCATCGCCGCGCGGGTTTTACCGATAAATTTCGATCGAGAATGTTAGGCATTACTAACAGGACAGAAAGTTCTATCGCCCACATGATGCCGCACATTATTCACACCCATGCTGGCATAGAAATTGGCGTTGCTGCAACGAAAACTTTTGTCTCTCAGTTGATGGCATTCTATTTCTTAGCCTTGGATTTAGCACACCAGCGGCAAACTATCAGTAACGAAAGATTGGCAGAAATTATTCTTGGTTTGCGCCAGTTGCCGG
The DNA here is from genome assembly GCA_003542015.1 of Microcoleaceae cyanobacterium UBA9251. GTDB lineage: Bacteria > Cyanobacteriota > Cyanobacteriia > Cyanobacteriales > Microcoleaceae > Microcoleus. The sequence continues at coordinate 9,352 of DPLL01000134.1, forward strand.
CAGAAATTGAAAAGTTTTTTGAGATTCAAGAACAGTATGTGGAGGAATTGTCCCACCAGTTTACCGAAACCCAAGATTTTATCTTTTTGGGGCGGGGAATTAACTTTCCGATTGCTTTGGAAGGGGCGCTGAAACTGAAAGAAATCAGCTACATTCACGCTGAAGGATATCCGGCGGGAGAGATGAAACATGGCCCGATCGCCCTGTTGGACGCGAAAGTGCCTGTAGTGGCGATCGCCATGCCCGGTAGCGTCTACGAAAAGGTGCTTTCCAACGCTCAAGAAGCCAAGGCGCGGGATGCTCGTTTAATCGGCGTAACGCCGCAGCAAGGTGCGGCGGAAGCTGATATTTTTGACCACATTTTGCCGGTGCCTTTGGTGGATGAATTATTGTCGCCAATTGTGACAGTAATTCCGCTGCAATTGTTGGCTTATCATATTGCCGCGCGACGGGGTTTGGATGTGGATCAACCTCGGAATTTGGCTAAGTCGGTGACGGTGGAATAAAGGAAGTCATTAGTCATTAGTCATT
>DPLL01000134.1:10018-16546 GCA_003542015.1 Microcoleaceae cyanobacterium UBA9251
CCTATGCCCAATTCCCGATGCCCTATGCCCAATTCCCAATTCCCGATGCCCGATGCCCGATGCCCGATGCCCGATGCCCAATGCCCTATTCCCAATGCCCTATTCCCAATGCCCTATTCCCTATTCCGCAAATTGCGGCTAACAGCAGCCAGCTTATGGTATTCACTCGAAAATCAAACAGCGTTACATCTACAGTATTAAACAGCGTGCAGGCGGTGAAAGCTAATAAATAACTGAAGAAAATTAGGCGATCGCCTGAATTTGTGTCTTGACAAATTACCCGATTTTTGCTAGACAAAATAGAATTTTCCTCTGTTTCCTGTGCGGCTATTTGCTGCTGTTCAATATCCACAGAAAAATGCGATCGCCAATTCACCAACAGCAAAACACCCCTAGCCAAAACCCAGCCCACTAAACCCAAAAAAAACAGCGTTACCGGAATCCCCGTTTCCGCAGTCAGCATCAGTATCAAACTGTGAGGATGACCAAGCCATTCGTGCATTTGAGCTTCATAAAGAGGCGTAAAATTTCGCAGTCCCCAACCAGTCCAAGGACGCTGCTGAGTCATCGACCACGCAAATTGCCACTGAGTAGTTCTCAAAGTAGCTGTCGGTCGATTTGGAAACATCTCATCTGTGAGTCTGGCCCAGAAAAAAGCCGGGATAATTACTCGTAAATATTGCCGCAGCGGTTGCGGGCCAAAAGCCGACAAAAAAACTGCCCCAACAGCACTAAAAACCACAGTTAATAATTTTTTCCAACCTGCATAAACTGCAAAAGCCAAAACTGCCAAAACCGCCAGTCCCCAAGCATTACGAGAATTAGTGAAAATTAAAGCAACAGCATTTCCCACCACTGCAAAACTTAAAAATAGAAATTGGGCATGGGGCATGGGGCATGGGGCATGGAGTATTGGGAATTCATTAATTGTTTCTATGTTCCGTCTTCCGTCTTCTGGCTTCTGCCTTCTCTCCGTTAAATCCGTTACACAATCCGTTGCCGAACTTCCTTCTTCCCACAATCCCAAAGCTAAAATAAACACAATTGTCAGATAACAAGCTAAAATATTAGCATACATAAATACAGAAGCCATCCGACCAGGAGGATTCCCTGTGGGTTCGAGTACCCAACCAAAAATTGGCTGCAATTGAACAATGCCACTCCAACCTAAAAATTGCTGTCCAAAACCCAGAAATATCACGGGAATTGAACTAATTACTATCATCCAAGACAATTGCCGCAATTGAGCCGGAGTTTGAATTAAACGACTGAATGTCGCAAAAAATATAAAAAACGGCAAGAAATTGCCCAACCCTAAAAAAGCCTCGATGGGGTTGTTAGCAAAAACCGCCGTGATGACTAGCAACACGCCCAGAATTGCGAAAGCTCGATTGATTTTACAGCGGAGAATTTCGCTATTTTTTTGCTTGTAAGTGCCGATTAATCCCAGGAAGATTCCTAAAGCTCCCAAAATCGGAATTACCGGGAAAATCAGCACTCCCACTTGAGCGAAATTCCAAGGAATTTGCAGACTGCGATCGGGATGTTTTTGAATTCCAGATTTCAGATTTTCCACAGTCAGTTTGACACCTAATTTAAACCGTTTTTTGATATTCACCCACACTCCTAATCTCAAATCTACAATCTACAATCTCAAATCTTTAGGCTAATTCCCAGGCGCATTCCGATCGCGTTAATCGAATTTGAGCTAAGGCAAAAATGGTCGGAATAATCCGAGCATAATTAGTTGAAATCGATCGCCAGCCCAAATCAGCTAAAAACCACGTCCACAGCACCGGGCCGAGAAACGAAAACACACTCCGCGTCGCACCGTAACGAGCGGCACTTGTCGCCATAGAGCGTCGCGCTGTCTGAATTGCGACATAATTTTGAAACTGGGTTGCTGCTGCTCCTCCTCCTGTAATCACCGCTTGTTTGGCCATTTGATATGTGGCAAAGTGCANNCGCTTTACTCGTACCGTCAATGCTTGTTTTTCTTCGGAAGGTAACTGCTTCCATGTGCGGCCCATTAGGTGCAGAAATACTTCTGCTTCTAAGTCGGTGGTTGACAACTGTTTGGGATAGGGAATTTTGAGATAGCGACAAACTTGAATTAACGCTTGTCTGTAAGTTACTTGTTCGGTTCGTCCTCTGAGTACCGTCAATCCGTCTGCTGCTAGATAACGAAACCGCTGTTCTACCGCATCTAGCCAAGCTTCGCGATCGCGACTTTGTACATCTATCGGTGCGGGGGTTTGCACGTAATCTAAAGGATTAAACCTGCGGCTGAACAGGAGTTCTGTGAGTTGTTGCAATTCTTCTTCTGTTGCTAATTCTAGCGCTGCTCTGAGCTCGTCCAAGATTTTGTCCTCCCTTATACCATCTGAGATTTGAGATTTGAGATTTGAGATTGCTGCTGCTTGACAACCATCGGGTTTGGGAATTTGCCTACAGTGGCTTTTTTGGTTGGTTTTTTTTGTTGTTTATTTTTTTTGTGTGGTCAAAATCACGGATTCGTGCTGTCCCCTATTCTACTACCTGACACAGGGCGATCGACAGGCTTTGCACAGAAGCTCCGACTGCTAGAAGCCATAACCTCAGCAGCTACATTGATCGGCTGACGCGCATCTAAATTTTACAGTCAAGTTTGGGGTGTCCCCCCCGCCCAAAAAATACAATTTAGATGCGGGTCAGCTTACCAGGAAACCCCTGGGTACGCCGCAACCCCGCAGCTTGAGGACTCAAACCGTCTCCCTGAAACCCCACTATTTTATTGGTGATCGACAAAGGAAAAATAATTTAGTCTACTTCTGTTCAAAAAGGTCATTTAATCCTATAATGGTTTTGGATTTATTTGAACAAACTAAATGATGTCTTCTTCTGTCGCACCGTCTTTTTTGCAGGGATATTGGCAAGATGCTTTCAATCTCAAGCAGCATCTACAGGAATTTTTAAACTTAGATTTAGAAACAATTGAAAAAGAGCTGGCCCTCGGTCAACAATCCCTAAAAGAAATAGGTCATCGGGATTTTGATTGGGAAAAAGCCACTGAATTTTATCGCGATCGAGTCGGACAAGCTTACCTATTTGAACTGGGAGCTTGGCATTTGTCCAGTCAGGATTACATAGGAGGCACTTTAACATTAATATCAGATCTAGCCGTCGGTAGAGTTTTAGATTTTGGCGGCGGTATTGGCACTCATGCTATTGCAGCAGCTCTTTGTCCTCAAGTAGAACAAGTAGTCTATTGCGATCTTAACCCCATAAATTGCAATTTTGTTCAAAGCCGAGCTGCTAAGTTAGGATTGAGTAACAAAATTTCCTGTTGTCTGGAAGTATCTCCGACGGAAGTTTTCGAGACGATTATTTGTTTAGACGTGATGGAACATTTACTAAATCCCAGTCAGCAATTGATGGAATTCCACAAAATGCTGACTCCATCAGGGAAGATTATCCTTAACTGGTATTTCTTTAAAGGTTTTAATCAAGAATTTCCTTTTCACCTAGAAGACGAGGCTGAAATAAACAGATTTTTTTATCAACTTCAGTCTCAGTTTATCGAAGTTTTTCACCCTCATTTAATTACGGCTCGTTGCTATCGCAAATTAACTCCTTGTTTAGAGATTCAGGACTAGGCGGTTTCAACCGCTATTACAGAAACAAAGGCGGTTGAAACCGCTACTACACAAACAAAGTCTGCCTCCGCAGACTAAGAGGTTTAATTATGTTCGATGTTGCGGTGATTGGTGCGGGTATGGCGGGGCTGATTTGCGCTCAACGGTTGCGCCTCGCTGGTTATTCTGTGGTGGTTGTTGAAAAATCTCGCGGCGCGGGGGGAAGAGTCGCTACTCGCCGCGTTAATGGTACTAGAGCAGATCATGGGGCTCCCTATCTGGAACCCCAGGGGGATGCGGTGCAGGGGTTAATTGATGTTTTGGTCCATCGCGATATCCTTAAACTCTGGACTGATACTGTCTGGGAATTCAGACAGGGAGAACTTTTTTCTAGCCCTAATTCCTGTTATGTTGCACCGGCTGGAATGAATGCTGTCGGTAAGTATTTGGCTGAGGATTTAGAGATTTGGTTTGGCCGCCGTGTACAAGCTATTTCTACTACAGATAGCCAATTGTGGCATCTTTCCCTAGAAGTTACTGATGACAATTTAGAGAGGCCTCAAGAATTGATTGCTAAGGCGATCGTAGTAGCAATTCCTGCGCCCCAAGCTTTAATGTTTTTGAACTCTGAAATTGGTTTGGTTCCTGATTTTCTTGACAAATTGCGCTCGGTTGAGTATGACCCTTGCATTACTGTTATGGCTGGCTATCCTGCGGCAAAACAGCAAGATTTGAGTCATCTAAATCCGCAGTGGGTAACTGTTACTTTTCGAGATGATGCTGATTTAGCTTGGGTTGGTTTAGATGGTAGCAAGCGGCTTGAGTCTCAGCAGCCTGTGTTTGTGGTTCACAGTAGTGCAAGTTTTGCCGATCGCTATTTGGAATCTGTTGATTTGCCTAGTGTCGGTCAGCAATTGCTCGATCGCACTTCTGAACATTTGATGCCTTGGCTAAAAGAGCCTGAATGGTTACAGGTTCACCGCTGGCGCTATGCTTTTTGTCGAAATCCTTTGCCTGTTTCTTGTTGGGCTGCTGAGGGGGTTTTACCCTTGGTTTGTGCGGGGGATTTGTGCGGCGAAGGTCAAATAGAGGGTGCTTTGCGATCGGGTTTGGCGGCGGCTAATTGGGTGAATTCCCAGTTGGAGGATTTGCCGTTAGATTCGAGTGTGAATTGGTAATATGGCTACAATTAAGGTATCGATATAGTCATCTAGCTACTCCTGAATTCCATGAATACAGTTTTCCCAACCTGCAAAAGTAAAAAGCCAACTGTTGATGACAATAATCTCCAGCTTTTAGTTCATGAGTACATCGACAGATGGGGAAATTCTTATGACATGGAAGATCGGTGGTGGGGCGACAAAACATTAACTTGGGATGAAGCAATTGCAAGAGCTTGGAGATCTCGGCTGTGGCATAGAAAGATGCACGGTCATCAATGCCGGGTTGCTAATAAGTTATCTGACGGGTTAGAGGTTGCATTGGCTGATGAGATGCAACCGGAAGACTTCAAGGATTTCCAGAGTTTATATGATTGGGTGAAGTCTGTTGTTGGACGTGTTAAAGGTTTAGGAGCAACGACAGCGTATGATGTTGCGCGACGTTTGGGTGCGTGGTTGAGACTAGAACCAGTTGTGGTTTATTTACATACAGGAACCGCCGCTGGAGCCAGAAAGTTTGGTGTTGAGGGAGAAATTGCCCCGCTAAGTGCATTTCCGAAAGAAATTTCAGCTTTAGGGGCTACCCATGCAGAAAACTTCTTGTGTATCTACAAAGACCAAATTCCTTGGTAGGAAATGGTCAGCCCGATCGCCCTTTATTCCAAGCGCTGCACCTCTTCCATCGACAGCGAAAGCGCCTGGGCAACTTGCTCGACAGTTAAACCCATTGCCAGCAGTTGGGGGATAGCATCTCGTTGTGTCTGCTCCGCGCGATCGGCCCGTTGACTCTGGGCTTCAGCCCGTTGGCGCTCAGCTTCGGCCCGTTGCCGTTCCTGTTCGGTATGGAGGCGTTCGAGTCGAGCTTGCTCGCTTCCCGTCAGCAACAAATTCCCCTCGTTATCCCACCAGCGCAACCACCGTTGTGTCTGATTTTGATAGCTGCCTTCCCATACGCCTAACTCTATGCCCATGCGGTCGATCGGGTAATGTCCGCGATCGTTCGGTTCCAATCGGCAATAGCGACCATTCACCCAGTTGTAGACTTCCAGTTGGCTGGTTTTAATTATATAGATGGCGTAGTAGGGAATGCGGATAATCTGTTCGTATACCCAAAACTTTCCTGGTTTCTGACTAATACCTTCTGAGGAGCGAGAGAGGGGGCTGTTGTCACGTTCTTCGGAACCATCTCCACTGGCTAACTCGATCGCAATTATTGGCACCATATACTCGCGCCAAATCACGTAAGAGCGACGAATTTCCCCGTCTAACAGAGGCGGAACGTTGGGGACGTAGAACCAGTCAGGGGCTTCGGCTCCGCGTTCGGGCGGTTCGGTTTCGCGCCAGTATATGCCACTATCTTGCCCGATCGCATATTGTCCGTCGGGATGAAGTGTTTGTAGTGTGGTTTCTAAGGAGTCGGTGAGCAAAATGCTCTGGGGATGCTCTTGGAAGTTCTTCACAAACGTGCCGTCGGATTCGGGGAGTTGGGTGTGATCAGGGAAGGCCGGGGGCAACCCTGTCGAACTGAGACTTTGGATCATGGCTGGTACGCGATCGACATGGCGATCGGACTGATGCTCTATTACAACAGCATAGCGATTGTCGATCGATTTGTGTAGCTGAAGAAGGAAGTTCGGCAACGGATTCGCTCCACGGATGTAACGGATGGATGGAAGAACGAAGAAGTCGATGGGTCGCAATTTCCCGCTGCGGGTTTCAGCAATACAAAACAAATGGGAAAATGGTGTAAATTT
>DPLL01000133.1 GCA_003542015.1 Microcoleaceae cyanobacterium UBA9251
AACAAGACTGTAATTGGCTATTTCCTAGCATCACTAGCAGGATTTATTGCTCTGTCTCCTTGGATTATAGTTTTTCTAAAAAATTCCGGCAATGCCAGTGATAAAACATCGTGGCAGTCTCTGAGAAGACCTTTGTCAGAATTGATCAAAAATTGGGTGTTGAACATTAACAATCAATTTGTTGACGTGGGATTTTACTGGGATTTGCCACGACCGTATTTGATATCGACTCTGCCAGTTATTTTAATAATTTTAATAACGATCGCCTATTCTTTTTATTGGCTTTTAACTAAAACCGAAATGCGAGTTTGGTTGTTTGTTGTAACACTGATAGGCGTAACATTAGTATTTTTCATATCCGCAGATTTAATCAAGGGAGGCCTTCGATCGGCCAACGCTCGTTACATGATTCCCTGTTATTTAGGGATGCAGATATCTGTTGCTTATCTTTTTACTAAAGTTCAAGTGACAACCCAATTACAAAAGCTGTGGAGGGTGGCTCTAGTTGCTCTGCTTTCAATGGGAATTGTGTCCTGCTGCCTCTATGTGTCAGCAGATAATTGGTGGGACAAAGACCGATCTTTTATTAACGTTTCGATCGCCCGCACAGTCAACTCAGCTTCTAAGCCATTAATCATAACAGACTTTTCGGTGTATAATGTAGATAAGATAGGCAATTTACTTGGTATGAGTCACCAAATAGATCCCAAAACTAAATTATTACTAATGTCACCTAAAAATGTTCAAATTCCTGGAAATTTTAATGAGGTTTTTTTGTACAGTATTTCCCCAGAATTAAAGACACAAATTGCTAAAATTAATCAATATAAAATACAAACAATCTATGCTGAAAATGACGAAATTATTCTAGGAAAAATAGTCAACAAATGATGTTTTATATAGCCACCGCAGGTGAGTTGGTTTAAAATGGAATTTCCGAAAAATTGCGAGGGACTAAATTCTCACAACCCGCCCCTTGACAAGTGGCTGCGATTTTTAATTGTAGTTGTATTAGTCATAGGTATATTTTTTCGCTTCGCAAATCTCGATCGCAAATTTTACTGGATCGACGAAACCTATACTTCCCTGAGAGTTTCCGGCTACACCGAAGCCGAAATGCTCAAACAAATTTCTTACCAGCAAATAACCTTACCCTTAGATTTACAAAAATATCAGCAGATAAATTCAGAACACAATTTAACTGATACCCTGAATTCTTTAGCAACAGAAGACCCCCAGCACCCGCCACTGTATTACATACTAGCGCGATATTGGGCCCAGTGGTTCGGCAGTTCTGTTACAGCAATGAGAAGTTTAGCCGCTGTGATTAGCTTGCTAGTATTTCCCAGCATTTATTGGCTAGCTTGGGAGTTATTTGAATCTGCCAATGTTGCGTGGATGGCGATCGCAATTTTCGCAATTTCTCCCTACCATATTCTGTTTGCTCAAGAAGCAAGACAGTACAGTTTGTGGACTGTCACTACTATTTTATCAACGGCGGCCTTGCTGCGATCAATGGGCGCTGACGCAAATCAAAACCCAATTTGGCTGGTTTATCACTGGACAATTTACGCAATCATGACAACCCTGGGATTTTACACCCACTTGTTATTTGTCTGCGTCGCCGCCGCCCATGCAATCTACGTCGCAATCATTGCAAACTGGCGCGATGTTAAAACATTTATTGCCTATTATGTAGCAGCTTTACTAGCCTTAATTGCCTTCATGCCTTCTCTAGTAAATGTTGTAGAAAACTTCAATCAAATTAGAAGCACAACAGTATGGGCCCAACAGACAAATCTCTTGAGATTAGTTAGCAGGTGGGTGGGTGCCGTCAGCATCGCATTTTTTGATTTTGGCATGGATGGAACTGCATCTGCAACACAATTAGCCTTACTAATTCCCCTGAGTATCATCATCCTAGCTTTGGTCGGATATGCAATTTATTTCCTGTGCCAACATACACCAAAACGGGTTTGGTTATTGATATTGTTAACAATTGCAACAACTGCTTTTTTTTTAGCAGTACCTGATATAATGAAAGGTGGAAGGCGATCTACAAATCCGCGATATCTAGTGCCATGTTATGTGGGAATTCAGCTAGCAGTTGCTTACCTGCTGTCGCTAAAAATTAGCACCAATCTCGATAATTTTAAACAGCAAAGATTGTGGAAAACAGCTATAGTAGCACTGTTTTCTGTCGGCATTATATCCGCTGGAATGAGTTCTCAAGCAGACAGTTGGTGGAACAAAGGCAGCGGTTGGCTGCGCGCAGAATTAGAAGTAGCTAAGACTATTAATCAAGCCAGCAAGCCCCTAATAGTGAGCGATGCCAATATAGCATATATCATGCCTTTAAGTTATCGCCTCGAACCAAAAGTCAAACTACTAATCGAACCCCGCTGCTACACTTCTTGCTACAAAAATCGCGACTTGGCACTTGCAAAACCAAAAATACCTAGAATTCCTAACGGTTTTAGTGAAGTGTTTTTATACAAACCATCCTCAGCTTTGCGATCGGGAATCCAGCAGCAAAATTATCAAATAGACTCCGTTATCGGTACTGTCGAGCTCAAACTCTGGAAACTCACCAAAAAATAGATTTTAGACCGAGACCTTTAGCGGTAAACTAGAAGTAAGAATCCAAAAAATAACATCAAAAATCTAAAATGACAGTCACCGAAACCTCCAATATTCGCAAACTGCTGTGCGATCCAGACTTGGGGTTGATCCCTCACCTAGAGAAGTGCCTCAAAGACTTGCACTCATCTGCGATCGCCACCGGAGAAAAATTCAAGCTAGAACCTTACGATCTAGAACTCGGACATTGCCACACCTACAAGCTTCCCAACGAACAAAAACCCCTCGTCACGCAGTTAGTTTTGATGAAATTCCCGCTGACTGGGCAAGTCCAAGACAAGATGGAATTGTCTTTGTTAGTTGCTGAGTTGCAGAACCAAATCGATATCAAAATTATCGACTGGAGTGCCTTAGAACGCCGCCAATATAACATACACGGCATTCCATTAAAGCAACCCATAACCAAAATAGACGGGGAGATGAATTACAACTTAGTATTCGATAGACCAAACTATTGCTGCATCACCCTGTGTCGCCAATTTGAATTAACTTACGCCGCCAACTTTTAAGGAAACTTGTAGGGGCGGGTTTCACGAGAAATATTGATGGTAAACCTACCATCTATAAAACCCGCCCCCATCCCACGGTAAACCCCTTGTACATTTTTCGCATTCGATACAAATCAAGGTTGATGTAGATTGTTGGTGGTGCGAGGGCGGGTTTATATAGATTGTTGATAATCGTTATATATTGTTTGTAAAACCCGCCCCTACAAAATTTGGTAACAGTCAAGCCTATTACCAATTACCCATTACCAATTAATTCAAACTATGATATCCGATCGATTGGCAGTTTCTGCCAGAATCCTCTTAATTTGGGCCGGAGTCAGATTCGGATTAGCTTGCAACATCAAAGCTACCACACCAGATACATAGGCCACAGCCATCGAAGTACCTGCAAAATACCGATAAGGAACACCCGGTACGGACAGGGGTACAGTTGAATAGATATCCCCAGAATCCGCCCTGCCACCGTCACCTCCAGGGCCAATAAAATAATCGATGACTTCAGTTCCAGCCAGGTTAGAAAAACTTGAAAACTGCTTGTTCCGCTGAATCGAACCGACAGCAATTCCTACCTCCGCAGCAAATCTAGCCGGATAATCTACCTGGGGGCGAGCATCATTTCCCCCAGCGGAAATCACAGTTACGCCCTTAGCTTCCGCCGCTCGAATAGCATTCAATTCGTCGTTGTTCAACTGTAAGCCACCCAAACTCAGATTAATGATCTTCGCCCCATTGGAAACTGCATAATTAATCGCATTAATTTCATCCCTAATTGTTCCTAATCCTCCTCGATCGAGTATTTTCAAAGGCATAATCTTGGCAGTTGGTGCTGTTCCAGTCATGCCCACGCCATCGTTTTTCGCCGCCACTAAACCCGATATATGAGTGCCGTGATTATTGTCATCCATCGGGTTATTATCATTATTGACAAAATCCCATCCGTGCAAATCGTCAACAAAGCCATTCCCATCATCATCAAGGCCGTTGTTAGCTTTATTTCGACCCTGGGAGTCAACGCCGTTTTCCCCGCTATTACTCCAAATATTCCCGGTCAAATCAGGGTGGTTATAGTCAACCCCGCTGTCGATAACTGCAATGACAATTCCGTCTCCAGTCAACCCCTGAGCCCAAACTTCTGGAGCTTTAACTAAATCTTGGCCCCACTCGTCGCCGCCCAAGTCGGGAAAGTCAGGAAAAATTGCAACACCCTCAGCTTTAGCAACTGCGGCCGCCGCATTCACCAAACCATAGCCAAAACGAGAATCAAAACCGTCTAAGTTGCTAACATTATTAGCGGCAACTGTTGTGGGAATTGCAGACAAATTTAGGGTAAAATTTGTACTGCCTTGGTACTGAGAAACCCGGACGTAGTAAGTTCCAGGATTTAAAGCGTTGATTTCGATGGATTTTGGCGATAAACTAGACTCTTGAGAAGAAGCAATAATATCGGTGAAGTCAATAGAATTATCGCCGTTAATATCTTTAATCACAGCAACACCAACATCGGTACTCAAACCGCTGAGATTTAAACTGAAGTCGCTAGTTACTGATAAAGTAAAACGGTAGATATCGTCTGGTATAGCGTTGCTAACCGAGTCTACAATTGTTTGAGTGCTGTTGAGAATGCCGAGGTCGCGGGCTTGGCTGAGTTGGTTGCTCAATACCGCAGTGGCAGAGATGAATCTACCGCTGAGGTCTTTTGGAGATGCGTTGGCAACTAAGCCGAGAATAGCACCGGACTGGCGAATTTTAATTAATGTATTGGAAATACCAGAGGCGATCGCAATTTCTTCGAGAATTAAGTCAGTTTCGGTGAGATTGTCAGTTAGTCCGATCGCATCCACAAAACTGTTAAAGTCAGTAATAATATCAGCGGCAGCCGGATCGATGACTGCTGAATCGGTGCGGAGGACAAAAGTATCGGGGCCCAAACCTCCTGTCAAAGTATCTTTGCCCGCATCTCCTAGTAAAACGTCGCTGCCCTCACCACCGTTGAGTACGTCACCTCCCTTACCTCCCTGCAAGGTATCATTGCCGGAGTCGCCGAAGAGTAAGTCGTTGCCGGTACCACCGTTGAGTAAGTCATTGTCGGCGCCACCGAATAGAGTATCGGAATTGCCACCACCAAGGAGTCTGTCGTTACCGTCATCACCGCTAATGCGATCGGCATCCGAGGCACCGACAATAAAATCGTTGCCCCCCAGAGCAAAAAGTCCGTTTGGGTAAGGAGTTAAAAAGCCCGGTGTTAAAGTGAAACTATTGGGGCCATTGTCTAAAAGATAGGAACGACCGTCAGGACTCGGGCCAGCCATAGAAACATACTCCGTATAATTGCGATCGATCTAAATTTTAAAGTTTAAATATGAGATTGTGGTTAAAAAATCAATCCCAAATTCAAAATCGGTATCGGAAAATGGGCAACCCAAATTTACCTCGAATTCAGAATTTAATCAAACTTGCGAAATCGCGTCTCCAGCCTTATTTGCGCTATTGTATTTTGGGCGGGACGTTTTTATTTATTGCCCAAGCCTTGGTAACTCACTGGCGAGAAGTCGCGAATATCCGAATGGCCGCCGAAAGTTTTCCTTTATTGGCGATCGCCCAAGGCGTCACTTTATTGTCTTTAATTTTTGCCGGCTGGGTGTGGATGTTGATTTTGCGGGAATTTCGCCAACGTGTAAATGCGGCTTGGGCGATTCAAGTTTTTCTCAAAACTAATATTGCCAAGTATTTACCGGGGAATATTTGGCATTTTTGGGGTAGAATATTGGACGCAAAAAAGGCAGGGATTTCGCCCAAAGTTGCCACTCTCAGCGTCTTGCTGGAACCGCTGCTAATGGCTTCGGCTGGCTTGCTGATTGGGTTGATCAGTTTTGGGAAAATAAATTTGTTGTTGCGGATTTTCGGTTTTACTGCTATTTTGATGATGATTCGTCCGCAAACTTTAAATCCGATCGTCCTATTTGTAGAGAAGTTGAAGTTAGAGAAGAAGGATGGGAAAAATTTAAATACTGGCGATACTGCGATCGATAGATTTCAATTTAGTACAGAGTCTACCTCCAATCTAACAAAAATAACATCGACTGTCAAGTCTAAACGGAAAATAAATTTACCAATTAAACGTTATCCTTTAGTGCCGTTAATTGGACAAATGTGTTTTATCGGATTGCGGGGCAGCGGTTTTGTGCTAACTGTGATGGCTTTAACCACCGTGAATTTTAGCCAAATTCCCAACTTGTTTGGTGCTTTTTGTTTTGCATTTGTCGTGGGTTTAGTTGTACCGGGAGCACCGGGAGGAATGGGAGTATTTGAAGCAACGGCGATCGCGCTACTGGACGATCGCTTTTCTACGGGTATAATTCTGAGTGCGGTGGCTTTGTATCGGATTATCAGTATTCTGGCGGATGTTTCCGGTGCATTTTTGGTTAAGCTCGATCGAAAGCGCGATCGGCTTATGTAGGGGCGGTGGATGGTGCCCGCCAGGTTTCTGTAATTCATTTTTCTCTCGTGCTTTGCCTCAATCAGCGATCGCTGAAATCGAAGAGCGATCGCCTACAATCATCAATAACAAAACTTATGGACTCCGACAAAGAAACCGGGTTTTTTACCAAATCGGCGGGTAACAACGAAGGAACTCGGAAAAAACCCGGTTTCTGGGCCACATCGCAAGTCTTATTAGGTCGATCGCACTTCAGTGAGATTAGTTAATTTACGGGCGATCTTTTCCATCCATGTCTTCTGTGATGGTTGGCTCTGAAAGCGAAGGTAATGTTAGTTGGAGGTGAATGTCAATTGTTATTGAATGACTTTGATTGTTCAAACTTATATTAACTATGTTTACTAACGGAACTTGGGGTAAATAATTGCTTGAGTGAGATTTCACAGAGGGCGTAGTTTTGTATCCAGCTTCCTCTAGGCAGTTGTGAATATTTCTCCAGTTGCTGACCTTTTCATTAGGTACATCTGTAATTTTTTTAAAGTATTGATATAAAGTTTTAGATATATAAACCTCAACGCCTTTACGACTTTGATGGAGTTGGCTAGCTATTTCCGCAGGGCTGTGGCCGCAGAGCAAACCTCGAAGAAACAGCTTTTCCCGTTCTGTCAGTCCCTTTCTGGCACGGGGAGATACTTGCCATTTGGCTTCTGCCATAGCTTTGTAGAGCCTTTCCAAGTCCCAGTTATTCGCAGCTTCAGCAAACATCTCGTCGCTGGATGTCATGGCAGTATGTCTCGCTTAGTTGATAGCTAGAGCCTAACTAAAGTTATAGCTTTGGCTAGTTGCTATCTGAATATACTTAGTTTATCATCGTCATAGCTACTCTAGTTCAGCTTCTTTGGACTAACAAGGCATCATACCACCCAAAGCTTGACTAACTAACGCTTTCAGGCTATGGACTCTTAAAGAGATTTAGGGTAAAAAAGGCATTAAGGAACCGTTAGCTTGACAGAGTAAACTTTCAGAGTTCTTGCCAATTGGCAAGAACTTCAGAGTTTATTGCTTAATTAAGTCAAGATTAATTGCTCCCTTTTACCGAATGATTAAGTTAGGAGTAGCTAAAGCTGTTTTTCACTGGTTAAGCAAATGCCAAATGATTTTGACGATATACTCGATGGAATGGCTGAAGGAGTAATTAGTGCTGCTGCTAGAGGCGTTGGCAGATCAATTGCAAATATGGCAGAAAGAGCCTTTAACGCTCAAGAAGAAGATGAGTTTGTAGAAATCGATTCAGATGGTGTAGTTCGTCCACTCCAACCCAATCCAAAAGGAGTGGCACTGCGCGATGTAAAAGGTGAGTATTAGTTGCCCAACCTCAAAAGTAGTTATTAAACAATAAATAATGACAAATATTGCTACTAATCGTGGACTTATATTTCTCGGAAATGATTTATCTAGAGATAGGATGGCTGTTGAGAGTGAGAAAATTAAGCGCTACTATCCACAGTTTAACTTTAAAGCATCCAAAGGGTCTATCAAGGCTGTAGAGGGGGATTTAAAGACAGGGGACGGAAACTATTACCGAGTTAGCATAGAAATTTCTTCAGAATATCCTTACAAGATGCCATCGATTAAGTTGCTTGAAAGAACCATTGAACCTGATTGTCCTCACAGGTATTCGAGTGGTAATTTATGTGTGATGAAGCCAGAGCAATGGACTGCAAACTATTCATTGGCATATATGGTATCTAAGGCTGCAATCTGGGTTAACAAATATGATGTTTGGCAACGTACTAAAAAGTGGCCAGGAAAAGAGCAAGCACACTAATGAAAGAACAAAATTATTCACTTGAGTTTGATAGAATTAGCTATCTACTTAATCCAGAGATTTTTTCAGATAAGCGGATCACTGTTGTTGGTTTAGGTAGCGGTGGTACACCAGCTTGCGATCACCTTGTAATGAATGGTATTCGGATTTGGGAACTTTACGATCCAGATACTCTAGAACCTGAAAATCTTGTCAAGCATCCTAGAATGCGTAAAGATTTAGGACGACTCAAAGTAGACATACAAAAGGAGTGGATAGAAGACAGAAATCCCCATGTAGAAGTTAAAACTTTTGCAGAGGATGTGATGCAATCTCCGAACTTTATTGAGTCGGTTCGTCGCTCCGATCTCGTTCTTTCTTGTTCAGATAAAAAGAGTGTCAGAGAGTTTGTAAGTGACCAGTGTGTAGCAGCAAAAGTTCCTTTTGTAACAGCATCCGTGTTTCGGACAGG
Source organism: Microcoleaceae cyanobacterium UBA9251 (assembly GCA_003542015.1). Classification (GTDB taxonomy): domain Bacteria; phylum Cyanobacteriota; class Cyanobacteriia; order Cyanobacteriales; family Microcoleaceae; genus Microcoleus. The sequence goes on from DPLL01000133.1 coordinate 8,865, forward strand.
CATAGGAGGTGAAGTTTTTGGCTACATTCCAACTCGGACTGGTTGTTACAAGTGTTTACAACTTTTCTCCGAACTCAATCAACTTGACTTATCAGACGAGGCTTTGGGACTTACGGAAGATGAAGAAAGTAGAATTTATGGTCTTGATGAAAAAGAATTTCGTGCATCAGGACTATCAATTGATATCCAAATGATTGCATTGATTCAAGTTAGGATGGCTCTCTCTATTTTGCTAAGAGAGTCAACTCAGTCAATGCCTACATTGAAAAGTAACTGGATTGTGTACGCCAATAGACCAGCCCCAGGCATATTTCGCAGTCATTTTGAAGCAAAGCAAATGCTTTTAAAACCTCAAAAAGTATGCTACTGCACTAATATCAATCATCAACTGGAGGATTAGTATGTCGGGAGTTTTATCTTGGTTTGGAATAGGTAGAGCAGATTATAGGCATTCTAATCTAGACATATCAGTTGAAATTTTTGATACTGTCATTGCCAGAATAAGTCATGCAGTATCAGTTTCTAACCGTGAAGAAGGTGGAAAGTTTATTGGAAAAATTAGTCAAAATGGCAATCAAATAAAAATCCGAGTAGAAACTTATATAGACTCTGGCTCTCGTGTCAATAACTCAGTAGGTCACTTGATGCCAGATGGTGAGTATCAAGAAGCAATGTTTCGCGTGTTGGAGACATTTGACCAAGATATTCATTACCTGGGTTCTTGGCATACTCATCACTGCAATGGACTAGCAGAATTGAGTCAAGGCGACATTAGGGGTTATACAGAAACTGTGAATAGCCGTCAATATGATTTGGACTATTTTTTTGCTCTATTGATTACAGATTTGTATGGCTCGGAACTTCGGAAGCGTTACTACCTATTTGTCAGAAGTCAAGGATCTGCGGAAATTCCTGATTCTGCCGTACATATTATTCAAGGAACATCACCTTTAGAACAAATTTTGAAAAGTGCTGAAGAAGCTGCATTTTCTCATCGCAGAAGTCAAGCAAATTTCTATAGAGGTGCTTCTGAACATAGACCTCAGATGGAAGTAGCCGCAGATTTTATGCAAAAAATACGGAGTGAAGATCGAGGATGGATATTGAATCACTTTCCTAGGGCACAGACACTCGAAGCCAAAAAGGATGGATCTATATATTGGAGGTGGCTGATATCTTTAGATGATGGTGATCTCAAGGTTCGTTATCAATATCCTAGCTATTCTTCCTCTAGGCCAGCACATCTAGAAATTATCTATGACAGCGAAGAAGTTATCTCAGAAAATATACTATTAAATTCTTCTCGGTTTGAGCAAATTGATAAATATTTAGCTCTGGCAATGGAGAAGGCGAAGTCAATAGCATTAAGAAACACCAAATGAAAAAATAGGGTAGAAGAGGAGTGAACCCCTAGGCCCGAAATAGCAAAAAGATTGGCCAAATTGAATCTCCAGATATTATTGTCATTGCCAAAGCTCAGGAATTAAATGCCATACTTGTCTCTATCGATCCCATCATTTGTTGTGTTGCGCCGCAATGCCAGGGACAAAACGGAACTATCAACAAGAACATTCATAAGGTTTGTCGCTGTTGCTTGTAATTACAATCTTCATCGTAGTCAATAGTACCAAACAATTCCACTACTTTTAATTGTTTGCGACGTTGGATGTACTCGCGTAAAGTAGATACTGTAGGGTGCGTCGCCATCAACCATCTGTAATTATCATCGAAAATCTGGGAGCGACGCACCCTACTTACTTATTATATCGATCGCCCTTTCTGAAAATCTTGTTAAAAAAATTCGCCTTAAAAAAGAGGGATTATCTATTGACAGGGCTGGACTTCTCATGGTATATTTTAGATAATGGGAGTGGTTGCAAAAGTTTTAAAATTGCCACCACTCCCATTATTAGATTGTACTTTATGCAGCGGCGAAAGTCAAGCCTTTTACCCTAAAAAAAACGGCGATTTTTTTTAATTCAATCAATTAAAATTAATCTACCCCATCAGTAATTCTCCGTTACCGTCAATTACTGCGCCAATTTCAAAAGCAGGAATATCCTGAGATTGAAACCATTGAATTGTGCGATCGACTGCGGTGCGATCGACCAACAGGACAAAACCAATGCCCATATTAAAAGTATGGAACATATCTGCGGTAGCCACATCGCCGGCCTCAGCAATCCACTCAAAAATCGGCAACTTTGGCCAACTATGAGTATCAATTCTCACAGATTGATTTGCAGCTAAACAGCGAGGCAGATTTTCCGGCAAACCGCCGCCTGTAATGTGGGCCATGCCGTGAATATCCAAACCACTCTTAATTGCTGCGAGGACTGGCTGCACATAAATTGTAGTGGGAGTTAATAGGACTTCTCCTAAACTTTTGCCACCTAATTTTTCCGGTTGGGAATTCCAGTCAAAACCCAAATCGCCTGCAATTTTTCTCACCAAACTAAAACCGTTGCTGTGTACCCCCGAACTAGCCAGCCCGATCGCCACATCTCCGACTTTAACCCGCGAACCGTCCAACAATTTGCTCTTTTCGACAATACCCACACAAAACCCAGCCAAATCGTACTCTCCCGCTTGGTAAAAACCGGGCATTTCGGCTGTTTCCCCGCCCAACAAAGCACAGCCAGCTTGTTTGCAACCATCAACAATGCCAGCAACCACAGCAGCTAATTGTTCAGGATTTAACTTTCCCGTCGCCAAATAATCGAGAAAAAATAGCGGTTCCGCCCCCGATGTGAGCACATCATTGACGCACATTGCTACCAAGTCGATACCTACCGTGTCGTGTCGATCGAGCTCGTGGGCCAATTTCAACTTAGTGCCAACCCCATCAGTGCCCGAAACCATAATCGGCTCTTTTAAACCCTGTGGGACGCTAAAAAAGCCGCTAAACCCGCCAAATCCGCCTAAAACACCCGATCGATGGGTGCTTTTGACCATACTGCCGATGCGATCGACAAAAGCTCTGCCCGCCTCAACATCCACACCTGCTGTTCGATAGTCCATAAATCCGCCTGCGTCGATTTCTAGTGTTTAGTTTATTGCCAAGTCTAGCGATTTGAGATTTCAGATTTGAGATTTGAGCGCAAAATACTCTCAGTTTTTGTAAAGATTTGTGAAGTTTTGTAAAGTTTTTGCCATTGCTAAAAACTCTGCAAGCACTGCCATTAAAGCATTTTCTGAGAGCGAGAACTGTGAAGATTCGATGAATTTTTGGCAAATTCCGTGGTATTACCGATCCCCAATCCCAAAAGTTTATGGTAGTCTGTGGCAGTTCGTTAACAAAACACAAATTGCGAATCGAGTATGAGTTTTCAAGTGTCAGGGAAGTTTCAGCTAAATATTTTTTTTGTTGAAAAATTAAAGCGCCAACGCACCCCGACAGTTGGTTTCGACTCGAAGGGGAATAGCGAAGGGCAGAGGTGAAAATTCTCACTTTTGCAGATCACCAAGCTGGCCAATCCCCTAACCTCGGTTGGCAATTGCTCTTCACAAAAATGGACATATGAAGGAAAAATTTGTTGGTGGTCTACTAGCTGTCCTCTTAGTTCCTGTGGTAGGAACGGCATCATCTTGTCACGCAGAAGCCACTGCTGCTGCCGGACAAAACAATCAGGGCAAAAAGCAAGTAGTTTCCAGTCAAACGTCCCCGCAGTTAAACGCGACTAGGGTCGAAGCACAAAAAGTCGGACAATATCAGTACCAAGCAAGAGCTGACATTGAACGAGACTCGATCGCCAAAATTCAGTCCCACGCATGGGAAGGGCGACAAGCAGCGACAGTCTACGTGCGGAACATTCCAGTGATCACGTTTCTAGACGGGAGTCGGTCAACAAACACTCAAGAAGGAAAAACTGATGCCAACGCATCAAAAGCCAGCAGTGAGTTGAAAATAGCTGGCGAGGGAGAAAATCCCTCAGACCGGAAAAAGTCCAGCTATGACCGCGACCAAGAAACCGACCCAGTGTGGCGGGCATCAAGCTTAGCAGCAAGACTCAATCAGTTGGCGCGCAACAACGTTGACCCAAACAGGATTACCGTCAAGTGGGAAACAGGCGATCGCTACATGATCCAGGCAAACGGCGAGGACTTGGTAGACATCAACGCCAAAACAATTCTCCCCGACACCACCAGCGACGACCGCCTAGACGCCCTGCAAGCAACCAATCGGCTGCGCCGACTCCTGGGCAACGCCCCACCCCTGGAAGCAGTCGCAGGTCAGCCACAAGCAGAACCGCCTGCGCTCTCTTTTGGCCCGATGCAAGTGCGGATCAGTGGCTGGGCTTCCTGGTACGGCCCCGGCTTTGACGGCAACCTCAGCGCCAGTGGCGAACCGTTTAACCAATATGCTTTGACGGCAGCCCACCGCTTCTTGCCTTTCGGAACTCTAGTATTGGTGAGAAATTTAGATAACGGCCGATCGGTCGTCGTCCGCATCAATGACCGCGGCCCCTACGTGGGCGATCGGCTAATTGACTTGTCCGCCGGCGCCGCCAGCGTGCTCGGAATGATGAGCAGCGGCGTTGCTCCCGTGGAAATCGAAGTCATCGCACCAAAGTCGCCAGAAACAGTTGGACGTTGAACGCTACTGTGAGGCACAATACAACAGACGAATGCCTTCAGGAGTGTATCGGTGCGCCTGTTTACTACCATTGCAGCCCTAGGCTGCTACTTAAATTCACAAAAATCTGCAGCACCTAAAAAAGAAATCGGTTTAGTGCCGACGATGGGAGCTTTGCACGCCGGACATTTGAGCTTAATCCAGCGGGCCAGGCAAGAAAATGCGATCGTCGTGGTCAGCATTTTTGTCAACCCGCTGCAATTTGGGCCCAAAGAAGATTTTCAAGATTATCCCCGCAACTTGGAGCAAGACCGGCTGCTGTGCGAACAAGCAGGAGTCGATGCAATTTTTGCTCCCTCAGAACAGGAAATGTTTGGGAAGTCGGCCGTCGATGTAGCCAACTCAGTAGCTGAGATTCTGGCCCTAAAACTGATTCACCCTTCATCCTTGACTCAAGTTGTGCCACCGGTGGCGATGACTTCGGTTTTGTGCGGGAAATCCAGGCCCGGTCATTTTCAGGGCGTAGCTGCGATCGTCACTAAACTTTTGAGTTTGGTACAGCCGACAAGAGCTTATTTCGGTCAGAAGGACGCCCAGCAGGTAGCAATTATCCGAAAACTGGTCGCAGATTTTAACTGGCCTGTAGAGATTGTTGCTTGTTCGATCGTCCGTGAAGCTTCGGGACTGGCAATGAGTTCTCGCAATCAATATTTAACACAAGAGCAAAAACAGCAAGCCTCGGTACTCTACCGCGCTCTACAGCAAGCCTTGAAAACTTTTTCTTCAGGCGATCGCACAGCGGCGGCCATACTCGCTGCCGTCAAAGCAGAAGTGGCCTCAACCGCAGTCGAGCTTGAGTACGCAGAACTCGTCGATCCCAACACTCTGGCACCATTGTTCGTTGTGGAAACAGCGGGACTGTTAGCCGTGGCAGCCAGAATCGGTTCTACTCGGTTGATTGACAATATAATTCTGAGGAATCGTCGGCCAATTGTGGCGATCGACGGCCCGGCCGGTGCTGGCAAATCTACAGTCACGAGGAAAGTCGCCCAAGCTCTGGGTCTGTGTTATCTCGATACGGGGGCGATGTATCGAGCCGTGACGTGGCTGGCGATGACAACAAACACGCCGATTTCCGACGAATGCGCGATCGCCGAATTAGTCAATTCGAGCTATTTGGAATACAATCTCGACCCCACATCGGGTTTGATGCTGAAGATTAACGGCGAAGACGTCACCGAAGCAATTCGCAGTTTGGAAGTGACATCCCGCGTCTCGGAAATGGCGGCTCATCCCGTCGTGCGTAAGTTTTTGGTCGAACAGCAGCGGCGTTGTGGCATCAAAGGCTCAATTGTGGCTGAAGGCCGCGATATTGGGACTAACGTGTTCCCGGATGCGGAACTCAAGATTTTTTTGACAGCTTCGGTAAAAGAGCGATCGCGCAGGCGGTTGTTAGAACTGAAAAACAGCGGCGCAGCCGACATCAGTTTGGAACAGTTGGAACAAGACATCGAAGAGCGGGACGAAAAGGATAGTACCCGTGAGGTTGCACCTTTACGCAAAGCGGCCGATGCTGTAGAAATCCAAACAGATGGTCTGAGTATTGCCGAAGTGATCGATCGGATTGTCGGCTTATACAAAGAGAGAATATTGACAACTCCCCAGAGCTAAAGCCAGGGGAATGCTTGGTTCATCGGTTAGTTGTCAGTAGTCATTTTCCCAATTCTGAATTCTCAATTCCCGATTAAGATCTAGAATTAACTCTGCAAGGTGTGAAGGAGATCAAAAAAGTGACCAACTTGAAACGGCTGTGGAGGCGACGAAAAATTTTCATCGTTGCTTTCATAGCTGCTGTGGGCAGTTTTGTAGTGGGCGTGACGCTACCGCTCAACTTGCGGGCGATCGTGCCCGGGGCGGCATCGCAGGCGCAAGTCGTCAACCCTTCGACTCCGCTCATGACGCCGCATATCCAGTCGGCAGAAAACCAGCCGAGCTCAAATGTTAATCTGGTGAAACAGGCGATCGGAGACAGAGTAGAATTTTCCACTCAGGCGATCGTCCAATTGCAGGAGAGTCGCTTTGTGTCTTCAATACCATCCCAGTTTCAGGGTACAACCCTTAGTCACGCAAAACTCGACTCCCGGCACAAGGCGATCGCCCTGACATTTGACGACGGCCCCTGGCCCACAACAACTGTACAAATCCTGGATCTTCTCAAGAAAAACAATATTAAGGCTACCTTCTTCTGGGTGGGAATATACCTGCAAACTTATCCAGAACTGGGCAAGCAAGTGGCCGCTGCGGGTCACGCGATCGGCAACCACACTTGGAACCACCAATACATTAAGTACAACGAAGAGGGCGCTGCCAGCGAGATCGATCGCACGACATCCTTAATTGAGGAATTAACAGGCATCAGAACATCTATTTTCCGCCCCCCAGGCGGCATTTTAAACAATGGATTAGCAGCTTATGCTCAAAAGAAAAATTATACAGTTGTGATGTGGTCTGCTGATTCTTTAGATTGGCGGACTGCTACGCAATCGTTGATGGAAAATGTGATGCGACAGGCAAATTCCGGCGGTATCGTGCTGATGCACGACGGCGGCGGCAATCGTTCGAGGACTGTAGAAGCTTTGCCCGATATTATTGCTCAATTCAGAAAAGAAGGGTATACATTCGTAACGGTCCCGGAATTATTAAAGATGCAGGAACAAGATTTAAAACATCAGGAAACAGCACAAAAATAACAATTTGGGAAAGTGGAAATTTACACCATTTTCCCATTT
>DPLL01000129.1 GCA_003542015.1 Microcoleaceae cyanobacterium UBA9251
AGCAGTCTCTGACTGGGTTTGAGCTTAAGTTGACACCAATGGGCTCCTGGAGTGTCCCTACAATTAATCACGGTAGGGACACGGCACGTGCAGTCTCCTCTATATCATTCCGGTGCAACCGGAATTGATATAAGTCCTGCAATATTTAAAAGGTTGTAGCTAAAATTTCCTCACAAACCCGTAAAAATACGCAGAAAATTAGATCCTTAAGCTGGTAAAATCATCAATAATTATGAGTGTGCTTCTGCTTGTGAGACTTTTACCAGCTATACATGACATACCAAAATAAACCTTTACAAATACCAGCACAAAAGTTTATAGAAGCTGAGGCTTGCTGGAATCTCCAACAGTTATATGCAGACTTGACAGCGGCCAAGCAAGATTACACTTGCAGTAGAAAGCAGCGACTCACTCCTTTAGAAAAAACTTACCTGCGAGGATTGCTTTGCAATTATGGTCCGGTGGAAATTGCCGTCGCACTCCATCGTAAATGCACGGGTATTAGAGTAGATTTATCAAGAGGACTGTATCGCTACATAGAAGTTTTGACGCTGCAACAACCCCAAGACTGGAAAGAAATCCCAAGTATGCTAGAAATATATGGTTATAAACAAAATAGTAGCAGAGAAACATTGCATTCTACATTGATAAATTCGGCCAAAACTCCCCAATCTCCCATCGAAAATCGAACTGAATGGGGGCTGGCGGTGGATACGTCTATTTTCTACGGGCGTACAACAGAACTTGCTAACTTAAGGCAATGGATTTTACAGGAAAACTCTCGCTTAGTTGCTATATTGGGTATGGGTGGCATTGGCAAAACTGCTTTAGCATCTAAGCTAACAAATCTGATTAAACACCAGTTTGAGTGCTTAATTTGGATCGACCTCAGTCATGCACCTCTATTGGCAGATACTCTGGTAAATTTAATCGAATGTTTATCCGATCAACCGCTAAGCGATTTATATAAATTGCGGTTAATTACTCAGGATAATTTTTTTTTTCAAGCTGCTATCTCGCAGCTTGAATTTTCCCTGGACAGTCTAATTGCTTCCACAAATGCAATAGAACCGACAATCATCGCTGAGGCTATCCAGCGCCTGATTCACTGTTTACAAAAGCGTCGATGTTTGATAATTTTAGATGGGTGGGAAGCTGTTTTCTGCACGGGGCAGTTAACAGGAAACTATCGAAAAGGGTATGAAGTATATGGGGAATTTCTGAAACAAGTAGGAGAATTGCAGCATCAAAGTTGCTTGCTGTTGACTAGCTGCGAAAAACCTAAAGAAATTGCGGCGTTAGAAAGTCAAAATCAATCTGTACGGTCATTGAAATTGGGTAGTTTGGGACAAGCGGCAGTGGAAATCCTTAAAAACAAGGGTTTGTCTGAAGAAGGTGAATACTCAGAATTGATAGAGGCTTACAGCGGCAATCCTTTAGCGTTAAAAATAGTAACAACAACTATTAATGATATGTTTGGCGGAAGCATTGCTAATTTTTTAAGAAATGGGCTGTTTCTGGGAGATTATAGCGATACGTTATCTCGGCAGTTTCATCGCTTATCAGGATTAGAAATCCAGCTATTACACTGCATGGCGAAAGAAGTCAAGCCTGTTGGTTGTGAAAATTTGTACTCAAATATTCAGCAAGATCGGGGTTTAGAATTGCTGAAGGCGCTGGAATCGCTTTTAAGGCGATCGCTAATTGAAACAGTCCAAGCCGAAAGTGAAACTCTGTTCGTGCTTCAACCTGCGATCGAGAAATATCTGATGTCTGTGGTAAGATTGCCTAAGCTATAAATAATCTATCGAGGTTCTATTTCCAATCGGTTTCGGCTTGGGATAGCACGTAGGCGGCAACATCGATGATTTGTTGTTCAGACAAACGATCTTTGTAAGACGGCATGATATTTTTACCGTTGGTTACTAAATTGGCAATATTGGCGATGGAATCCATCTTATATTTTTTTAAGGCTTTTTGTTTCAAGTTTTTGCCGCGCCTGATAATGTTGCTACCGTTGATGTGACAGCCGGCACAGTTGGCGCTGAAGACTTCGGCTGCGGTTGCGGGTTTTGTAGCTGTATCTGCTAGGGCGGTTTGGGGAGTTGAGCCAATTTCTACAAATGCCAGTGTCAGTATTAATAGAGTGGCGGTGAGCAGTTTTTTTAAGTGAGTTTTCCCAATCATTGATTTGCAGGTTAAGCCGTAGTGTTTGACTTAATGATATCACTAAATACATCTTTGGGATTAATATCGTTTCCGGTTGTAGCGGATTTTTTTAACCACAGAGGACGCAGAGAACACAGAGGGAGATGAGGGAGAGAGCAATAATTCCGATGAAGTGCGGATTTGAAATAACTTATAAAAACATAACTCTCTAGTCGGTTTTTAACCGAATTTAGCTATGACACAGGGTTTAAACTCCTGTCGGACTATGGAAAAGTGCATTAAACTCAACTTTTAACGAACAGTATTCCCGCTCATTCTTCCCAATCAAATGTGCGCGTAACTGCTTTTCTCCAAAAATTATACTTTTGTTCGCGAAGGGCGATCGACATTTTTGGCTCCCAAGTAAAATCAACTGCCCAATTCCTCCGCAATTCTTCTAGATTACTCCAAAAATCCACTGCTAAACCGGCCGCATAAGCCGCACCTAGTGCAGTAGTTTCTGCTACCACAGGACGCACCACCGGGACTCCCAAAACATCACTTTGAAACTGCATCAACGTGTGATTTACCACCATTCCTCCGTCTACTTTTAAAGACAAAAGTTCGACACCGGAATCTTGATTCATCGCATCCAATACTTCTCGTGTTTGCCATGCTGTGGCTTCCAATACGGCGCGGGCAATATGTGCCTTAGTCACGTAGCGAGTTAAACCTGCAATTACTCCCCGCGCGCTGTCTTTCCAATAGGGTGCGTAGAGTCCAGAAAAGGCAGGGACAAAGTAAACTCCTGCGCTATCTTCAACTGTTTTTGCTAATGTTTCTACTTCCGCAGATGTCCCAATCATACCTAAATTATCCCGCAACCATTGCACTAATGCTCCGGCGATCGCAATACTGCCTTCCAAAGCATACACCGCCGGCGATTCTCCGAGCTTGTAGGCGACTGTTGTCAGCAACCCTTGCTTTGAAGGGACGATCGCCTCACCGGTGTTCAGCAGCATAAAACAGCCCGTACCGTAAGTATTTTTCGCCTCTCCCTGACTGAAACAAGTTTGCCCGACCAGAGCAGCCTGCTGATCGCCTAAAGCAGCAGCAACGGGAACATTTTCTAGCAATCCTTTTGCCATGCCGAAAACTTGACTAGAAGGGCGAATTTCTGGCAGCATTTGCCGGGGAATTTCCATTATTTCCAAAGTTTCCGCATCCCAATCAAGGGTTTCCAAATCCATTAACATTGTGCGGCTGGCGTTAGTAACATCGGTAATGTGGATACCGCCTGTTAATTTCCAAATTAGAAATGTATCGACATTGCCAAAAATTGCATCGCCTCGGATTGCAGCTTCTTGCAATCCTGGAATATTGTCCAGCATCCATTTAATTTTGGGCCCGCTGAAATAAGTTACCAGTGGCAAACCGCACTTTTCTCGAAACCGATCTTTGCCACCAATTTCAGATAGTCGTTCGCAAATTTCACGAGTGCGCGTATCTTGCCAAACAATCGCATTTCCGTAAGGTTTTCCCGTCTGTTTATTCCAAATAATTGTAGTTTCTCGCTGGTTAGCAATGCCGATCGCAGCAATGTCTTTGGGGTCGATATTGCTTGTTTGAAGTGTATTTTTAATCCCGCTTTGAGTGCGTTCCCAAATTTCGTCTGGATTGTGTTCTACCCATCCGGGCTGCGGGTAAATTTGCTGGTGTTCTTGTTGGTTGCTGGCAACTATCTGTCCCGCGCGATCGAAGATCATAAATCGGGTGCTAGTTGTTCCTTGGTCGATGGCTGCTACGTATTTTGCCAATTGTCCTAAACCTTTTTGGTTGTTAGCTATTTTTGGTTTTAAGCGATATTTATTATATACCAATTATCTTCACATCTTACACCTCTGTCAGGAACAGGCTGTCCGGCCTGTTCCACAAGAGTTAAATGTTCTTGTGGGGTATCCTTCCCGCCCTGAAAGCCTTATTGACAATGCTCCTATTCGGTGAGTTTCTACCCATTTACTTACACAATCTCGCCGTCAATTTCACCGAACTCGATTTTAGTCCCTAATGCTAAAGTTAAGGTGTTNNGTTAATAACTGAGTTCCGGCACTCAAAGGAATAATTCGACTTCCTAATTTCAGGGAATATTGGCGGCTGGTAAAAGAATTTACTGCGGGATGATCTGATATAAATGTAGGCGGAACATTCGCCGGATTNNGCGATATTTATTATATACCAATTTTATGCACATCTTACACCTCTGTCAGGAACAGGCTGTCCGGCCTGTTCCACAAGAGTTAAATGTTCTTGTGGGGTATCCTGCCCGCCCCTGAAAGCCTTATTGACAAATGCTCCTCTTCGGTGAGTTTCTACCCACTTACTTACACAATCTCGCCGTCAATTTCACCGAACTCGATTTGGGTTCCTAATGCTAAAGTTAAGGTGTTCTCAGGTTCTACCATTTTTATGTCGCCTTGAATGTCTGTTACCCACCAAGCGCGATCGGACAAATTTTTTAAGCCCAATGAAAGTTCATCTCTTGGATGAGAATTGACAGTAGCTACAACACCGTTAGATGCGGCTGCTGTTAAAGTCGGTATGTCAGATGTTAATAACTGAGTTCCGGCACTNNTCGCCCGATCGCAAATAACTCACTGCCCCGTTATCAACATTTTCGCAAACAATTTGACCACCGGCTAATTGAAACCGCATAGCCAAGGGTGAAACATTAGGAATACAGATAATAGACAAATTTTCATCGCTGCCAAAAGTCACAGGTTCCGCACCAATAGTCAGAGTGCGATTTGTGCCGGTATCGGAACTAATTACTAGCCAAGCTTTGTTGAACAAAGTTTCAGCTACAACTAGCATAATGCCAATCCAAAAACCGATCGCCCCACAGCCAGCTAAACGGCCCACAGTACCCGATAAAGTATAAGCGAACAAAATAAACAAACATCCGCCCAACACGCCTCCAACACCGCCTCCGCCCGCGCCGCGCAGCATTCCTAAATTGGGAATCCGTTTGGAAAGTGTCAATCCTAACAAACTTCCAGCAATTCCCCAACAAACTACTCGCAATAATTCATTCGGGCCAATGCCGCTGTAAATGCCTTCTGCGATCGCCCCAGAAACTGCCCCGGCGATTAAACCAAACAATCCGCCATTTTTCAAAGCCAGTTTAATTTGAGGCTTGCCTTTGATATAGTAGTAATAGCCGAACATAATCGCCGTAGCAATTCCACCGCCTACCAATCCAAACCAGCGAGCCGTAGTCAATACACTATCAAAAAAAGATTCCGAATCTGCGACTCGATCGAACTGCATGAAAGGTTCGGTGATTAAATTGCCCACGAAACCGCCGACGGCACCGCTAACACCGAACTGCAAAGCTTTTTTAAGGGCTGATAGATTTCTTTTCAAAGTGCACCTGGTTAAAAATTACAGCGAAATTTGACTACAAGCTCGAAAGTCGGCATTTCCGATCGCACCTGAGCCCTCACCTCCGGCGATTTCCCTCCCCTGTGAAGGGCAAATTTTTGAACCCCAACCACCGCCCGCCACAAAATCACAGAGCATTTATCGGCTGCATTCCTTACTGTGAGATAATCATAACGTTTTTGTCAACGTAATTTTTCCACCCAAAAATGAAAAAGAATATTACAAACTGTTACAGCATTACTCAGAATGTGAACATAATGCCTCAAAATACTTGCCAGAGGTAGTTGCGTCAAAAGAGCGATCTCGCCCGCAACGACAGTCTCTCGATCGCCACCTAACTGATCTGCTGCAATCTCGATCGCAGATATTGCAGATTTAGAGATAGCAACAGTCATGATGTGTGGTATTGTAAGCGACAGGCAAAGTGCAGCCAACACTCGTAGCACCGGCGTCTAAACCAGCGCCGTCAAACGCCGAAGGCCGCCACCCCCAACAACTTCAACAGTTGCTGGTAAGGTTGATGTCCAACCAAAAGCGTCAAAGCTCCTGCCGCAAGCGAGAGGTACGGGATGCAAGCGCCCACCACCGCTCGGCTGAGCGCGGAGCAGTTCCCATAGCAAAATATCCAGCGGGTACACACAAGATGAGTATCGTCACCAAGTCAATCGTCAACGCAGACGCTGAAGCTCGTTACCTGAGCCCAGGCGAATTAGACCGGATCAAAAGCTTCGTCACCTCTGGTGAACGCCGCGTCCGCATCGCCCAAATTTTGAGCGAATCCCGCGAACGTATCGTCAAGCAAGCAGGCGACCAACTTTTCCAAAAACGCCCTGATGTCGTTTCCCCCGGCGGCAACGCTTATGGCGAAGAAATGACCGCAACTTGCTTGCGCGACTTGGACTACTACCTGCGCTTGATCACCTACGGAATCGTAGCTGGCGACATTACTCCGATCGAAGAAATCGGTATTGTTGGCGTCCGCGAAATGTACAAATCCCTGGGCACCCCGATTGAAGCCGTCGCCGAAGGCGTTCGCGCCATGAAAAATGCAGCGAGCTCGCTGCTTTCTGGAGAAGATGCTTCCGAAGCTTCCTCTTACTTCGACTACGTTATCGGTGCGATGCAGTAAAGATTTTAGATTTTAGATTTGAGATTGTGAGTTACCAGCAACCAGCCAAAAGCTTTTGCAGATAACAACCCACCGATCAATCCCAAATCCCAAATCCCAAATCCCAGCTACAAAATTGGACTGAACTCAGCCACTTTCTAGGAAACAAGACAATCATGCAAGACGCAATTACCGCTGTTATCAATTCCTCTGACGTCCAAGGTAAGTACCTGGACATCAGCGCTCTAGACAAGCTCAAGAACTACTTCGCTTCTGGTGAACTGCGCGTCCGCGCCGCTACAGCCATCAGCGCCAATGCAGCCACAATCGTCAAAGAAGCAGTTGCTAAGTCTCTGTTGTACTCTGACGTAACTCGTCCCGGCGGCAATATGTACACCACTCGCCGTTATGCAGCTTGCATCCGCGACTTGGACTACTACCTCCGCTACGCCACCTACGCTATGTTGGCTGGCGACCCTTCCATCCTGGATGAGCGCGTGCTCAACGGTTTGAAAGAAACCTACAACTCCTTGGGCGTGCCCATCGGTTCTACCGTACAAGCCATCCAAGCAATGAAAGAAGTCACCGCTGGTCTAGTTGGTTCTGACGCTGGTAAAGAAATGGGCGTCTATTTCGACTACATCTGCTCTGGCTTGAGCTAACACGAAGGAAGAAGGAAGTTCGGCAACGGATTCTGTAACGGATGTAACGGATGTAACGGATGTAACAGATTTCAGTCCGATGGAAGTCGGAAGAAGGAATAAGATTTATTTCTTGCCTTTTTTAACTTTTAACTGTAAACCTTTAACTTTGGACTTGTTACCTTTAGCTTTGAAAGAGGTCAGGGAAGTTATGAGTGATTGCTAGACTGTCAAAGGCCGATCGAGATAACCCGATGAGTTTTAACAAGCTAGTTCTGATTCTTAACTCCCTGTCTTCAATTTTTTAAAGATCCATCTAAAAATCTGTAAACCTACTTCAGGAGGTAGTTTCCCATGAGAATGTTTAAAGTGACTGCTTGCGTCCCCAGTCAAACTCGCATCCGCACTCAGCGCGAATTGCAAAATACCTATTTTACCAAGTTGGTTCCCTACGATAACTGGTTCCGGGAACAACAAAGAATTATGAAAATGGGCGGCAAAATTATTAAAGTTCAATTGGCTACTGGGAAAGCCGGAGCTAATACTGGTCTACTTTAAGATCCGAGGATGGATTGATGTAGGGGTAAGAGGTCGCGATTGACCTCTTTTTTGTTGTTATAGCAGATGTTGAAGGAAGAATGTCCAGCGTTGTTGATCTAATCCGTGTTCAGGAGATGGCTCTCTGGTTTCTTCTTTCTTCGAGCACACTTAGGACATCCACTAGCTCCTCTATTCCAACTTGTAGTAATATCATTTGGTCTTTTCTGCCATGAATGTCCATCAATTGGGCATTTAAACCAAGGAGATAGAAGTGTTGAGCCAGCACCTACTTCTTCAGGACTGAGAGCTGCGTTTTTCTCATAGTCCCACAATTCTGCAACAGGTTCTGGATAGAGTGCAATTATGCTTTTGGCTAACTGTTGTTGCCTCTTTTTCTCTTCTTGTTCTTTTTGAGCTTGGGCTTTTGCTTGTTTTTTTTCGATCAAATACTCATGAAAGGCAGGATTAAAATCTAGAAGTTGACGCACTCTCTCCCTAGTTATCTGATACTGATTTCCAATTTCTCGATAGGACAAGCCTTGCTTGTATAGTTCGAGCATTTCATTACTCTTGGCTAGCTTTGCATTGCTTAGCTCCTGACGTGTTGATTGCTTATTATGCTTCTCTTGTAGATGGGACGCTACTTTTTGTAGATATTCCGCTACTTTTTGCCCTAGATGATTAAGGTGTATTTCATTGTTTTGCTTTTCGGTTAAACCTTTCTCCTCAAGAGTGCTAAGAGCTTTTAAATTTATTGTGTAGACGTTATTTGTGGCATACTCCACTAAATTTTTAGGTGGCTCGGACAGTATCCATATTCCCTGATCGATTCGTAGTGGATACTGACGCAGTAAATCAAGAAGCTGAATCTCTCTATTATTCAGTTTTTCTGACAAGATGTGAATATCTGACATATTGCACTTGTGAACGCTAATTCACAGTTTAACTTGTCTGAAAAAAATGTGCGATCGTCTAACCTCGATTATTCACCAACCTGTGAAATCAAGATTGTGGCTGCAACTCAAAAAACCGTCTGTTTTTTTGACAAATTGCCAGAGCAGAGATCGCAACCCTAGTCGCTCAGGATAACATAATTTCGTGGAGCGTGCGTAAGTCCTATTCTTCCTTCTTCTAGAAAATCCTATGGCTGCTGACATTCGACGCTTGATTCCATTTTTAGACCCCACCGTATCTGAATGGGCTGCTGAGGCCCGCTGGCTGCGCTGGCTGACCTTCCTGTGGCTGTTTGTGGGGCTGACAGCTTTGTTCTCGGCTTCCTATCCGATCGCCAATTCAGAATTTGGAGATGGGCTTTATTATTTTAAACGACAGCTAATCGCAGTGGCGCTCGGGCTGGCGGGTTTTAACTTGATAGTTTACTCCCCCCTGCGCTACCTGTTCAAAACAGCTCAGTGGGGCGTGATCTTGCTGCTGGGATTGTTGTGGCTGACTTTAGCTCCGGGAGTGGGAACCACCATCAACGGGGCGACTCGCTGGATATCTCTGGGCCCAGTTCCGATTATTCAACCTTCGGAGTTGATTAAGCCGTTTTTCGTTCTCCAAAGTGCTCGCATTTTCGGCAACTGGCCCCGGTTGACGAATAAAGTTCGGCTGACTTGGCTGGGCATTTTCGGTGCGATGCTGTTGGGAATTTTGTTACAGCCGAATTTGAGTACCACGGCTTTGTGCGGGATGACTTTGTGGTTGGTGGCTTTGGCGGCTAATTTACCTGCTTTGCAGTTGGGAGCAACGGCGATCGGGGGAATGCTGTTGGCGGTTTCAAGTATTAGTTTTCGGGAATATCAGCGCCGCCGGATTATGTCTTTTCTGAATCCTTGGGCTGATCCTCTGCAAGATGGCTATCAGTTGGTTCAAAGTCTGCTGGCTGTGGGTTCGGGTGGCATTTGGGGTGTTGGTTTTGGTATGTCGCAGCAAAAGTTATTTTACTTGCCGATTCAGTACAGCGATTTTATTTTTGCTGTGTTTGCTGAGGAGTTTGGTTTGGTGGGGGGTTTCTCGCTGTTGCTGATGTTGGCGGCTTACTCTACTGTGGCTTTGAGGGTGGCGATGAAGGCTCGGAATGTTGAGAGTCAGTTGGTGGCGATCGGGGCGATGGTGGTGCTGGTGGGACAGTCGCTGCTGAATATTGGGGTGGCGACGGGGGTTTTGCCGACTACGGGTTTGCCGCTGCCGTTTTTTAGTTATGGGGGTTCTTCGATGGTGGGGAGTTTTTTGTTGGCTGGGCTGCTGATTCGGGTGGCTAGGGAGAGTTCCGAGGCTGAGGTGGTTTCTCTGGATGGGCGCAGGAAACAGCCTGGAAAGCCTAAGTTGCGATCGAACAACAGCAATGCACAAAGTGAGTAATTTGTCAACTGTTAACTGTTGACTAATGACTAATGACTGTTGACTGATGACTGATGACTGATGACTGATGACTGATGACTGATGACTAATGACTAATGACTAATGACCAATGACTAATGACCAATTACGAATTACGAATTACGAATTACGAATTCCCCATTCCCAATTACCTATTCCCAATTACCTATTCCCAATGACCAATGACTAATAACTAATGACCAATGACTAATGACCAATGACTAATGACCAATAACTAATGACTAATAACTAATGACCAATAACTAATGACCAATAACTAATGACCAATAACTAATGACCAATAACTAATGACTGTGGTTTTTAGACTGCTTGAGGGTTGCAGCCAAACAAATCAGAGGAGTTGGCAAAAGTGTCTTTGTTGAGAATCAAATGACGGTCTTTGTCTCGACTAACTAACCCTTGCTGCTGCAATTTTCCCAGCATTCGCGTTACAGTCACGCGAGTAGTGCAAATAGCATTAGCAAGATCTTGATGTGTCAAGCGGATATTCAAGCGAGTTCCCTCAAGGACGGGCTGACCGAATTCTTGTTTCAACAATAATAGCATTTGGTTCAAGCGGTCTTCTACTCGGCGCTGTCCGGCGATCGCCAAAATTGCTTCCATTTGCCGCAGTCGCCTGCCCATTTGAGGCAGCAACTCGTGAGCAAATTGAGGAGAAGCTTCTATTTCCACCAGAGAATACCACATTAGGTAAACATCCGATGTCGCCGTAGCCCGGTAAGTCTGCAAGCTTGTCAACCACAAACCGAAACACATCGAAGGCCCCGCCCAACCTAAAAGTCCTTCTTCCCCGGTTGGATAAAGCGTACTCAGTTGCACTAAACCTTGACAAACTCGCCAAAGGCCTTGAGACAGCAGAGGAATAGTTTCCCCTTTTGCATAAAAATGCAAGTTCCGAGTCGCTCCGGTGTTAGGCTGGATTTCTTCTGCTAAAAGTGCTTTGGAAGTTGGCAGCATATCTGTTATTTCCAGCTAAAAAACAGTGGTTTGAGACCTATGGCTCTGACTCTAGCTCACGAAGGTAAAGGCTTGGTAATCGTCAGGTTAGGGAAAAGATAAGCTTTGCTATGGGGAATGGGGAATAGGGAATGGGGAATTGGGGATTGGGATTGGGAATTGGGAATTGGCGGTCAAAACTTCCTTCTTCACTTCTGTTGTGCCTGCTGCGCCAACCTGAAGGAACTTCTAAAATGATTGAAGCAGTGATCAAAAGGCAAAAGTAAGGTTTTTCATGGCAGATCAATTAATTCGCGCTACAGCAGCAGACGGCGGAATTCGCGCTGTAGCCGTCATTACTACCCGCCTGACTGAAGAAGCAAGACGGCGACATAAGCTCTCCTACGTGGCCACAGCAGCCCTGGGCCGCACGATGTCTGCGGGACTGTTACTAGCCTCTAGCATGAAGCAGCCCGAATCGAGAGTCAATATTCGGATCAGGGGAGATGGGCCCCTGGGCGGATTGCTGATAGATGCGGGGCTGGATGGAACGGTTCGGGGTTATGTGGAGAATCCAGAGGTGGAACTACCGCCCAATGCTAAAGGCAAACTTGATGTCGGTGGAGCCATAGGTGATGGCTATTTGTATGTGGTGCGGGATGTTGGATACGGCTACCCTTACTCAAGTACGGTAGAATTGGTTTCCGGCGAAATTGGTGAGGATCTGACTCACTACTTGGCAACTTCCGAGCAGACGCCTTCAGCTTTGGTTTTGGGGGTGTTTGTCGGGGCCGATGGGGTGCAAGCGTCCGGGGGTGTGCTGCTGCAAATTCTGCCGAAGGCTGCGAGGGATGAAGAACTGGTTGAAACCTTAGAATCTAGAGTAGCAGAGCTGTCTGGCTTTACGCCTCTGATGCGATCAGGCAAAACTTTGCACGAGATTCTCGAACAGTTACTGGGAGATATGGGGCTGGAAATTTTCCCGGAAACTCAAATGGTGCGCTTTCAGTGTGGCTGTTCGTTCGATCGAGTTTTGGGAGCCTTAAAAATGTTGGGCGAGGTGGAACTCCAAGACATGATTGAAAAAGATGATGGGGCTGAGGCTACTTGCCATTTCTGCAACGAGGTTTACAAGGCTAGCAGCGATCAATTGGCCGAATTGATTGGCGATTTGCGATCGAACTCCGGCTCTTAAGGCAATAATGTGTAATTGGCAATAGGCATCGATCGGGGTTTGGCTCTTGATTAATTGCCAATTGCCAATTATCAATTACCCGACGATCGCCAAATCTTGACTCGGAGCAGCCGTCTGCCTAGTATCAAGCAGTCGGCAGACTCCAAACTGTACAAGCACAGTTACGGTTTCGCTTAGGTTCTATAGACTTACTCAAATCCTAGACATTTCCGAATAAACCCCGAAATTGCTAAGTAAGTCCAGGCTTTCGTTATTGGCAAGCGTTCAAGTTCATACCTTGAGGTGCGTGCCAGCCCCAAGCTCTATAACTCGGCAGTTAAACAGGCAAGGATTTTGTAAAGCCAGTGCTGCTGAGAAAGTACCGACCAATAACAATGCCGAGGCCACCTTTACTAACTAGGAATAGACGCAACCATGTCTAAAACCCCCAATCAAGTATTCGTACTTGACAACAGCAAGAAACCTCTAACCCCGTGCCTACCAGTGATAGCTAGAAAACTATTAAATGCAGGTAAAGCTAAGGTTTTTAGACTGTACCCATTTACGATTATCCTGAAAAAAACAGTTGATGAACAACCGGAACCAATAGAAATTCGCATAGATCCAGGTAGTAAAACTACAGGCCTAGCTTTGGTGAGCTTAACCCAAGTAATTTGGGGGGCTGAACTTACCCATCGGGGGCACGCGATCAAATCCCGGTTGGAAACCCGCAGCGCCATCCGGCGCAGCCGTCGTCATCGTAAAACTCGTTATCGTCAGCCACGATTTCTAAATCGCACCCGCCCGAAAGGTTGGCTACCTCCCTGTTTGGAACATCGAGTGTTAACCACAATTACATGGGTTAATCGCCTTTGTAAGTTAGCACCAATTAAGTCAATAGCTTTTGAGTTGGTAAACTTTGATACTCAAAAAATGCAAAACCCAGAGGTTTCTGGTGTTGAATATCAACAGGGGGAACTGCAAGGTTATGAGGTGAGAGAATACTTACTTGAAAAGTGGAATCGCAAATGTGCTTACTGTGGCGCTGAAAAATTACCATTGCAAGTTGAGCATATTAACCCACGCGCTTCTTGTGGTAGCAACCGCGTTTCTAACCTATGCTTGGCCTGTAAAAAATGCAACACCAAAAAGGGGACTCAAGACATCAAAGACTTTCTGAAAGGTAAGCCTGAGATTCTGAAAAGAATAATGAGTCAAGCTAAAGCACCGTTAAAGGATGCGGCGGCGGTCAATGGGACTAAATCTGCTTTGCTTCAAGCTTTAAAGGCTACGAAACTAGAGCCTATTTATGTGGGACGGGGTTCTCTAACTAAGTTCAATCGGACTAAATTAGGTTTACCAAAGGCTCATTGGATAGATGCGGCTTGCTGTGGAGATGTGACTCAGGGATTAACTTTGGCAATCAATCAACCTTTGTTAATTAAAGCTATGGGTTGGGGTAGTCGCCAAGTTGTACAGACTGATAAATATGGTTTGACTCGCAAGGGTTATCAGCCTAAGCAAAAGGTCAAAGGTTGGAATACCGGAGATATGATCTCAGTGATTGGTGGCAAACATGAGGGGGTGAAATGCAAGGGAATTAAAACTACAAGGTTTAAGGGTAACTTTGATATTCGAGTAAACGATACTACTGTGATTAGCGTTTCGAGAAATCAAATTAAGCCGGTTTACAGAAATGACGGATACAACTACTCATTTGTAGGAAATTGTCGCGAAATGTCCGAGAAAAGAGTGAGAGCAATAGGATAGCAGCGATCGCAGTTTTGAAATATTGAAGACTGGCTGATTGTTGTTTGTGGTGAGCAGGATTATGAGTCAAGATCGAAAAACACCAGACGATTGGTCTGCATCTGAATCATTGGAGCCAAAAAAGGATACTTCATCGCTGGCGTATCTTCGGGGACGGAAAAACCGCGCCGAGAGACTAAAAGAGCTCCGCAATATGCTGAATTCCGGGAAAATGCCAGGAGAGCCTCTGGCACTACCGCCGAGTTTGTCTGGGGAAAACTCGGAGCCGCTGGAAGCAGACAATCCGTTTTGGCGGCGCTGGTTGAAGAAATGGCAGTTTTGGCTGGCGGTGAGTTTGATGCTGTCGGTGGGATTGGGGTTTATGGCAATTGCGTCTTTGCTCAACCTGTCGTCTCAGTCGAATTGCTCGAAGATGTTTTGGCCGACGGCTTCGGCTAACGATCGCTTTTTTTGCGCTCTAGAAGCGGCTAACAAACGGACGGCGGATGATTTGCTATCTGCGATCGAATTAGTGAATGCTTTGCCCCAGGATCACCCGATGCGGCCGAGAATTAACGGTCAAATCGAGGGGTGGACTCAGGATATTCTCAGGCTGGGAAATGTTAGTTTTCAAGAGGGAAAACTCCAGGAGGCGATCGCGATCGCTCGCAAAGTTCCTGAAAATGTTCCCGCTTACCCGATGGTGGAAAAGCAGATTGAAAAGTGGCAGTCGAGTTGGAACGATGCAGAGAAAATTTACCGCGCGGCAGAAAACCACTTGCGTAAGGAAGAATGGGCTCTGGCTTTCCGCCAAGCTACTCTGCTTTTGGATACGGGCAATACTTTCTGGGAATCGACTCAGTACGAGGCACTGACTAAGGCAATTCAGGCGACTAAGGCTGAGGGCAATAAGTTGGTGAAAGCCCGGAATACAGCGGAGGGTGGAGGGCTAGACAATCTGGTGATGGGGATTAAGCTGGCTCAGGGAATTGACCAAAAGAGTTATTTGTATCAAGCTGCAAATAGGCTGATCGGGGAGTTGAGTAAGAAAATTTTGGATATTGCTCAAAAGCGCTTGGAAGCTGGTGATTGGCAGCAGGCGATCGCGATCGCTAACCAGATTCCTGACGCTGGAAATTTACAGGAACAAGTTAAAGATTTTAATGACTTGGCTAATGCTACTGGTCAAGCTTTGAGTGGCAATGTTGAGGGTTTATCTAAGGCAGTTGCGATCGCTCAAAATTTGAATTCTGACCGCCCTTTCTATAAAAAAGCTCAAGATTTAGTCACCCGTTGGCAGCAGGAAATTGCTGATCTGAAAACTTTGGATTTGGCGAGCAGGTTGGCGGCACCGGGAGGGGTCAACGATTTGAGGGCTGCGATCGCCCAATTGCAAACAGTTCCCGAAGCAAATCCTCGCTCTGCGGAAGCTCGCGCCCAAATTAGTCGCTTGAGCCGTCAAATCGAGCTGCAAGAAGACAGTCCGTTTTTGCAGAAAGCTAACGAATTGGCGAATACGGGCGATCCGAATGCTCTGGAGGCCGCCGTGGCTCAAGCCTCTAGGATCGGTCAAGGCAGGGCTCTTTATGGGGAAGCTCAGACCAAAATTCAAGCTTGGATTGACAGAAGACAGCGACTTCAAGACCAGCCGTTTTTGGACAGGGCCCAGCAGCTAGCTGCTAGTGGCAATTTGACGGAGGCTATTGAGATGGCTAGGCGGATTCGACCGGGAAGGGTGCTGTACGATCAGGCTCGATCGAGCATTCGGATTTGGGATGTTCAATCTCAAAGCGAGCAAGGTTTGCAGAGTGCTCGTCAGGTGGCTGAGGCTGGAACTGCTGAGGCTTTGGAAATGGCGATTTCTCTGGCTCGTCAGGTGCCGGATGGGAGTTCTCTGCGATCGCAAGCTACTGAGGCGATTGAGGAGTGGAGTCAGCGGATTTTGGCGATTGGTATGGAACAGTCGTCGTCGGATTTGGCTGGGGCGATCGCGATTTTGAAGAAGATTCCTGCGGGCACTCGGTCTTTTCAGGAGGCGCGATCGCAAATCCAAGTTTGGGAGCAGTCGCTGAATCCTCCGGCTGCTGAACCTGAGCCTCCTGTTCCCCCGGAAACTGAGCCGTCTAGCTCTCCAAATCGGTTTTAAGCTATTGATCTGGTTTACGGTGGCATCGGAATGATTTAACCACAGAGGGCGCAGAGAACACAGAGAGAACTCAGAGATCAATAATTCCGAACTTACTTATCGCCGAACAATCTATTTTCAAATACCCCAAAATTCCCCTGACATTATAGCTTATGATCGTAACAACATCGCCCGCAATTTTAAGTGAAGACCAAGCCTTATCTTTACTAGAAAATGTAGTCAAAAAGTCGGAAGCTGAAGCAGTATTTGTTAGTCTTTCTACTGGGGAAGAATCTCTTTCCCGATTCTCGGAAAATCAAATCAGTCAAAATATCAGCAAAACTGTATTTAGCCTGAATATTACTAGCTATTTTGGTAACAA